>JAGLCS010000001.1 GCA_023146115.1 Abyssibacter sp.
AATTTTTAGGCGTCGCCGAGCCATCGACTGAGTTCCCCAATGTTAATGATCGTGCCGCCATCAAGCGGACAATTGCAGGAGTTACTCGAGGGGCCTATTTTATCCTTGGTATAGCCTTTATCGCTGTTGCTGGTTTGATATACGGATTAGTGAAAGCATTGGCCTAGGGAAACACTGATCTATTCACACCACCAAGACGGAGTCGGCTTTCCCGCAAGCCTGCGTTGCGAAGCGCGTCCATGCGCTTCGCCCTTCGGGCCGGCCTCCGGCCGTCCGAATACGTTCTACACGCATTCGTGTCGTTCGCGCATTTGGAACGACCAAATTTCACTTCTCGCGCCTTGCTTGGCCTGTTTTCAGGCAGCAACTTGGTGGTGTGAATAGATCAGTGTTTCCCAAGTTCAGCGTCGAGCTTATCCAGAACCCGAAGGCCTTTCTTTACGGAGCCGCGAGCGGCCATTGCACGAAACCGGGTTTCAGAATCGAATTCGGCAATGGCCTGGGTCGAGAGCTCTTCCATCAGCTTGTTCACACTGATGTGGCGTCGTTTGGCGAGTGCTTTGAGTCGCAGGTGCTTGTCGTCTGGAAGGCGAATTGTCAGCGTAGCCATATCAGTTATCTCCAAGCAGTTCGCCCGGAGTCATGATGCTGATCTCCGGAAATCGAAGCTGGCTCGTCCGGAAGTCCCGGACATTGTTCGTCACCACTGTTTCTGCGTTACCGCCAATGGCGAGTTCAAGAACATGGTTGTCGCCCTCGTCGCTGAGATTCGGGCGCCAGAGGTAGTAGATGGATATCCACTCACACACTGAACACAAGGCATCGACCAAGTCTTGGATCTCGCCCGCTGTGGCGGGGCACAGGTCCAATATGTCGCCGCGCGTTGTCACATCCTCATATTCCAGAAACAGCGCGTTACTGATGAGTGGCTTGTACTCTCCGAGGAGGCTGCGGCGCAGAACTTCTCGGTTCGTGCCGGAGTCGCTGATCAACGCTCCTGCGAGGACATTGGTGTCGATGACAATGCGTGGAGGCATGCTGCATATGATAGCGCATGTGCTATCAGTTATTCAGGGCGTATCGTGTCGTGTATGGACTCCTGCCGCAACGGGTGGTTGAGGACTCATCGATCGGTGCTTCATTAAAGGTTTTGTCGAGCCTGCCGATCCCCGAGGCACACACCTCTACGGCTCGTCCGATGTCCACCGGCCTGATCGATTCCATTAATCGCCGTACTCAGCTCGCCGGGTACAACCGCCTGGCGTTGCTGCTGTTCCGGCTGGGTGGCCAGGAGCTGTTCGGTATTAATGTGTTCAAGGTGCAGGAGGTCGTGCAGGCGCCCAAGCTCACCTGGGTGCCGGCGGCGCATTCGCATGTGCGCGGTGTTGCGCCGGTGCGCGGGCGGATGATTCCGGTGCTGGATCTGGCGGCCGCGGTGCAGGCTGCGCCGCCGGCGGATGAGCCGCGCTATCTGATCGTGGCCGAGTTCAACCGGCGGGTGCAGGGGTTTCTGGTGCACGGTGTCGAGCGCATCGTGAATGTGGATGTTGGCGAGGTGACGCCGCCGCCAGCCAGCGCCGGGGATGACGGTTATCTGACGGCGGTCACGCGGCTCAAGGATCGGCTGATCCAGATCATCGATGTGGAGAAGGTGCTGGCCGACGTGATTGGCCTGGCTGCCGATCTGGAGGCCTTGCCGGCACACACCGGCGATGCGCGTCAGCGCCGCTGGCGGGTGCTGGTGGCGGATGATTCCAAGGTGGCGCGTATGCAGATTGCCCGCACGCTGGAACAGCTTGATCTTGAGCCGGTGCTGGTGAACGACGGCCGCGAGGCGTTGCGGTTTCTGCGCTCGCAGGCCGAGTCGCGGCAGGGCGATGATGATTTGCTCATGGTGATCTCGGATATCGAGATGCCGGACATGGACGGCTACACGCTGACGACGGAAATACGTCGCGATCCGCGCCTGGAAACCCTCCATGTGTTGCTGCACACCTCGCTGTCTGGCGTGTTCAACCACAGCATGGTGGAGCAGGTGGGGGCGAACCGCTTCGTGCCCAAGTTCAATTCCGACGAGCTGGCTCGCAACGTCATCGAACGCTTGCGAAACAAGGAGTTGGAGCTGGAACAGGCCGCCATGGCCTGATCGCCCGCCCCCTGTTCGTTCACGCCCTGGCGCGGCACGGCGGCGGCGCCGTGGTACATCGCTTGCCTGAAGCCCGGCGAATACGACTCGCTGGAGACTCGGCATGGCGGCCGGACTCGACAAGCTCTACGGAATCCACGCGCAATCGCTGGCATTGCAGCAGCAGCGGTTGCAGCACGTGGCCGCGAACATCGCGAATGCGGATACGCCCAATTACCGGGCCAAGGACATCGATTTTCAGACCGCGCTGGCCCAGGCGGCGGGTGCATCTGACTCGCCTGCTCTCCAGCGAACGAATGACCGGCATCTGAACATCGCCGGCATCGCCACGGCCGCGCCGGCTGGTGTCGCGACCGAACGTGACAGCACGCAGCCCAGCCAGGACGGCAATACCGTTGAACTGCACCGCGAGCAGGCGGCCTTTGCGGATGCCGCGCTGCGTTATCGCGCCAGCCTGCAGTTCGCGCAGGGCCGTCTCACCACGCTGATGTCCGCGATCCGCGGCGAGTAGGGAGGCCAGCATGTCCGACTTTTCCATCTTTCGAATCGCCGGTTCCGCGCTGCAGGCGCAGTCGGTCCGGCTGAACACGGTCGCCAGCAATCTGGCGAATGCCGACACCGTCGCCGGCACGCCGGATGCCGTCTACAAGGCGCGGATGCCGGTGTTCGAAACCGAGCTCAACGCCGCCACCGAACAGGCCGGCGTGCGGGTGAGCGAAATCGTGCAAAGCACCGAAGAGCCCACGCGTATCCACCGCCCCGGCCATCCGGATGCCGACGAGCAGGGATATGTGTACGCCACCAACGTCAACCCGGTTGAGGAGATGGTCAACATGATTTCCGCCAGTCGCTCCTACCAGACCAGCGCCGAGGTGTTGAACACCGGCAAGGATCTGATTCTCAAGACATTGGAACTGGGGCGCTGAGATGACAGCCATTGGCGATAGCAGCCTCACCGGCCTGTTGGGCGGCACGAGTTCCGGCGCGGCGGCTGAAAACACGGCCACGCAAAACATGCTCAATCAGCAGGATTTCTTTTCGCTGATGATTGCCCAGTTCCAGAACCAGGACCCGTTCAAGCCGATGGAGTCGGGCGAGTTTCTGGGGCAGATCGCCCAGTTCAGCACGGTTGATGGCATCCACAGCCTGAATACCGCGTTTGGCGATCTCCAAACCCAGCTCACCTCGGACCAGGCCCTGCAGGCCAGCGCGCTGATCGACCGCGATGTGCTGATCCCGACCTCGACGGTGCGCTACGGCGGCACTGGCGAGGTTTCGGGTCGGGTTGATGTGCCGCTGGGCGCCGACCGGGTCACGGTCGAGGTGGTCGATGGCAGCGGCCAGACAGTGCGCAGTTACTCGGCGGCGGGCGCCGCCCTGGACGCGCAATTCGAATTCAGCTGGGACGGGCGCGACGCCGAAGGCAACGCCATGCCCGCTGCCGATTACACGGTGCGCGTGCGCGCCGGCCAGGGCGACGCCGAAGTCGCGCTGGTGCCCGAACTGGCCGGTCGCGTCAGCGCTGTTCGTATGGGCGCCAGCGGCCTGTTGCTCGAAGTCGCCGGGTTTGGCGACGTGCCGTTTTCCAGCATTTCCCGCATCGCCTGAGGAGGCTTTCGCATGCCGTTCAATATTGCACTGAGTGGAATCAACGCCGCCTCGGCGGATCTGAACACCACCGCACACAACATTTCCAACGCCAACACCACCGGCTTCAAGCAGTCGCGCACCGAGTTTGCGGACGTTTACGCCGCCGGCGCATTCGGCCTGTCGTCGGTGAACCAGGGGTCCGGCGTGCGGGTTGCCGCCGTGTCGCAGCAGTTCACCCAGGGCACGATCAACTTCACCGAGAATCCGCTGGATCTGGCGATTAACGGCGAGGGGTTCTTCACCGTGTCCCAGGGCGGGGAGACCGGCTACACCCGCGCCGGTTCGTTCCAGCTCGACCGCGATGGCTACGTCGTTAACGCCTCCGGCCAGAACCTGCAGGTGTTTCCGCCGGTCGGCACCGGTGGCTTTGCCACTGGCGGGCTGGAGTCGTTGCAGCTGGCCTCGACAGAAAACCCGCCGCAGGCCTCCGGCGAACTGGTCGTGGGCGTCAATCTGCCGGCGAATGCCGATGTGCCGGCCATCACGCCGCTGGACCCGGCTGATCCTGATTCCTACAACCACACCACGTCGATGACGGTTTACGACTCGCTGGGCGCCGCGCACACCGCCAGCTTTTTCTACACCAAGGATGCGGCGGCCAATACCTGGAACGTGCAGGCTTATGTGGATGGCGCCGCAGTGGGCAACGCGCAGCAGATCGCCTATGACACCAGCGGCCAGCTCGTGACCCCGGCCGGTGGCGCGCTGACGCTGCCGGCGCATCCGGTGAACACCGGCGCGGCCGATCTGAATCTGACCGTCGATGTCGGCGAAACCAGCCAGTACGGCGAAAGCTTCGCCGTGAACAATCTTTCGCAGGACGGCTATACCACCGGCCGCCTGAGCGGGCTGGAAGTGACCGATGAGGGCATCGTCCAGGCGCGGTTCACCAACGGTCAGGCGACACCGCTGGGCCAGCTTGCCATTGCCAACTTCAACAATGTGCAGGGTCTGCAGGCGCAGGGTGACAACTTCTGGACCGCGACCTACGGCTCTGGCGAGGCCCGGCTGGGCGTGGCAGGCAGTTCCGATCTAGGGCTGGTGCAGTCCGGTGCGCTGGAAGGCTCCAACGTCGACCTCACCGAACAGCTGGTGAAGATGATCACCGCGCAGCGCAGCTTCCAGGCCAATGCGCAGACGATCTCGGCGGCCGACACCATCACCCAGACCATCATCAATATCTAGGGCCTGAGGGGAGCCGCACCATGGACAAGTCGATCTACACCGCGATGTCGGGCGCCGTGCGCACACTCACGGCGCAGTCGACGGTGTCCAACAACTTGGCCAACGCCTCGACGGTGGGTTTTCGCGCCGAGCTGGCCATGGCCACGACCGCGCCGGTGGATGGCGACGGCCTGCCGACGCGGGTGGCCTCGACCTTCGGCGGGGCCGCCTTCGATCCGTCGGTCGGCACGCTGATGACCACCGACCGCCCGCTGGACGTCGCCGTACGCGGCAGCGGCTGGATCGCGGTGCAGGATGCCTCCGGCGAGCCCGCCTACACCCGCAATGGCGAGTTGCAGATCGATGCACTCGGGCAGCTGGTGACCAGCCGCGGCGAGCTGGTGCTGGGCGATGGCGGACCGATCGCGATACCGCCCCATGAGAACGTGACCATCGCCGACGACGGCACGGTGTCGGTGATTCCGCAGGGTCAGGGTGGCGCGGTGCAGGCCACGGTGGCACGTATCCGCGTCGACAACATTCAGCCGCAGGCGATGCGCCGTGGCGACGATGGTTTGTTTCGTCCGGGCGAGGACGCGGCAGTCGAGCCCGCAGCCGGCGCGGCGTTGTCCGTCGGCACGCTGGAATCGTCCAACGTCAATCTGGCGCAGTCGCTGGTCGAGATGATCGCGCTGTCCCGTCAATTCGAACTACAGGTCAAGGCCATACGCAGCGCCGACGAGAACGCCCAGGCGGCGGCTGCGGTGATGCGGATCAACGGCTAGGAGCACATACGATGAATTCAGCACTTTGGGTCGCCAAGACCGGACTGGACGCGCAGCAGTCGCGGATGTCCGTGGTCTCGAACAATCTGGCCAACGTCAACACCACCGGGTTCAAGAAGGGGCGGGCGAGCTTCGAGGATCTGCTGTTCCAGCACGTGAAGCAGGTTGGCGCGCCCACGTCGCAGCAAACCGATTCGCCGACGGGGCTGTCGCTGGGCACGGGCGTGCGCGTGGGTGCCACGGAGAAGACCTTTGCCCAGGGCAATCTGCAGCAGACCAGCAATCCGCTGGATCTGGCGATTAATGGCCGTGGCTTCTTTCAGGTCTTGCTGCCTGACGGCACTGCGGCCTACACCCGCGATGGCAGCTTTCAGATCAGCGCCACCGGAGATCTGGTGACATCGAACGGTTACGCCGTGCAGCCGGGCATCAATATTCCCGATGGTGCGCAGACGCTCACCGTGGGTTCGGACGGCACGGTGGCGGTGCAGTTCGCCGGCGAATCACAACCGCAGCAGGTCGGCACGCTGCAAATCACCGATTTCGTCAATCCGGCCGGTTTGCAGCCGCAGGGCAACAACCTGTTCACCGAGTCCGGCTCCAGCGGCCCGCCGCAGACCGGCACGGCCAGCCTGAACGGCCTGGGGTCGCTGATCCAGGGATCGCTGGAAGCCTCCAACGTCAATGTCGTGGAAGAGCTGGTGAACATGATCGAGACCCAGCGCGCCTACGAGATGAACTCCAAGGCGATCTCCACGGTGGATCAGATGCTGTCTTACGTGAACAACAACCTGTAGCCGCCATGCAGCCTGTCATTCTTGTTGCAGCACTGGCGCTGGCCGTCTTGGCCGGCTGCGCCAGCTCGCCGAATCCGGCCGAAGGCCTGCCGGCCGTGCCGCAGATCGCCCCGGTGCAGCCCACGGCCGGGGCGATTTACGCGCCGGGTCGCGGGCTGGCGCTGTTCAATGATCGTCGCGCCGGGCAGGTGGGCGACGTGATCACGGTGATTCTCAGCGAGCAGACCAACGCCCAGAAGCAGGCCTCGGCCAGCACCGGCAAGTCCACCGGCATCGATATCGGCGCGCCCAGTCTGTTCGGTGGCGCGGTGACCGCCAACGGGCTGGAGTTTCTGGGCGCCAGCGTGGATGCCAATCGCGATTTTTCCGGCACCGGCAACGCCAGTCAGAGCAACAGCCTGAGCGGCTCGCTGTCGGTGGTGGTGACCGAGCAGCTGCCCAATGGCCTGCTGGTGATCATCGGCGAAAAGCGTTTACGCCTGAACCAGGGCGACGAGATTCTGAAGATTTCCGGGCTGGTGCGTCCCGAGGATATCCAGCCGGACAACACCATCGCCTCGACGCGTGTTGCCAATGCGTCGATCAGCTACAGCGGCCGGGGCGCGCTGGCCGATGCCAATGCCAAGGGCTGGCTGGCCCGCTTCTTTGACAGTGCCTGGTGGCCGCTATGAACCGATTCGTTGCGAGTGCTGTGCTGGGTCTGCTGCTGGCCGTCGCCACACCAGTGGCCCAGGCCGAGCGGGTCAAGGATCTGGCCAGCGTGGCGGGTGTGCGTGGCAACCCGTTGGTCGGCTACGGGCTGGTGGTCGGGTTGGATGGCACGGGCGATCAGTCCAGCCAGGCACCGTTCACCACCCAAACCCTGCGCAACATGCTCACGCAGCTGGGGGTGACGATTCCGCAGAACGTGAATCCGCAGCTCAAGAATGTCGCGGCGGTTGCGATCCATGCCGAACTGCCGGCCTTCGCCAAGCCCGGCCAGAAGCTGGACATCACCGTCTCATCGATTGGCAATGCCAAAAGCCTGCGCGGCGGGGCGTTGTTGATGGCGCCGCTCAAAGGGGCGGATGGGCAGGTCTACGCCATCGCCCAGGGCAATCTGGTGGTTGGCGGCTTCGGTGCGTCGGGCCTGGACGGTTCGCGCATCTCGGTCAATATTCCCAGCGCCGGGCGGATTCCGGGCGGGGCCATGGTCGAACGCAGCGTGGTCAACGGTTTCGCCACCCGATCCGAGGTGCTGCTAAACCTGCACACGCCGGACTTCACCACCGCCACCCGGCTCGCCGGGGGCGTGAATGACTTGCTGGGCGAGCGGACCGCGAGGGCGATGGACGCGGTGACGGTTGCCGTGCGCGCGCCGGCCGACGCCGACATGCGTGTGGCGTTTCTGTCCGTGCTGGAAAACCTGGACATCGAGCCCGGCGACGCGCCGGCGCGGGTGGTCATCAACAGCCGCACCGGCACGGTGGTGATCGGCAGCCACGTGCGGGTGCATCCGGCTGCGGTGACCCATGGTTCGCTGACGGTCACCATCCGTGAGGATGCCCAGGTAAGCCAGCCGAATCCCTTCGGCGGTGGCAACACCGCCATCGTCGCGGACTCGGGCATCGCCATCGATCAGGACGCCAACCGGATGTTCCTGTTCGATTCCGGCGCGACGCTGGAGGCGATTGTCGGTGCCGTGAACCGTGTGGGCGCCGCGCCGGGTGATCTGGTCGCGATTCTCGAAGCCCTGAAGACCGCCGGTGCGTTGCGTGCCGAGCTGGTCGTGATCTAGACCGGGCGACCCGCCGTGCAACTGGATGCCGCCACCCTCAATCCGCTGGGCGCCACCGCGGTCGGCGGTGTCGAACGGTTGGCCGGGCAGGCCGGGGCCGCGCAGAACGTCGAGTCGCTGCGCGAGGCGGCGCTGGCGTTCGAATCGCTGTTCACCCAGATGATGCTGCAGTCGATGCGCGCGACCGAATTCGGTGACGACCTGACCGGCAACAGCGGCGGCATGTACCGCGACATGCTGGATCAGGAGGTGGCCAAGAGCATCAGCGCCGCCGGCGGGCTGGGGCTGGCGGACATGATGATCGAGCAGTTCCAGCGCCAGGCGGGCATGAGCGGTGTGCGCGCGGCGCTGCCGTTGTACACCGACGCCACCGCGCGTTCGCCGGCCGGCCAGGATGCCGGCTTCGAATCGCCCGAGGCTTTCGTCCAGACACTGGCGCCGATCATCGAGCGCGCCGCTGGCAAGCTGGGAGTGGACCCGCGCTTTGTCATGGCGCAGGCCGCGCTGGAAACCGGTTGGGGGCAGTCGATTCCGGCCGATGCCGGCGGACAGTCGAGCTTCAACCTGTTCGGCATCAAGGCGCAGAGCAGTCAGCGCAGCGTGGACGTGATGACGCATGAATACATCGGCGGACACCGGGTGAATCTGAACGACAGCTTCCGGGCCTACGACTCCTACGAGCAGAGCGTGGAGGACTATGTCGCCTTCCTGCAGGCGCAGCCACGTTATGCCACGGCGCTGGCGAACGCGGACGACGGTGGCCGCTACGCCGAATCGCTGCAGGCGGCCGGCTACGCCACCGACCCGGCTTATGCCGACAAGCTCAAGCGGATCGCCAACGGGCCGATGATGCAGTCATGGACCGCCGATCCGCCGCCTTCCGGCCCGCAGGGGGCCACCTTGAATCTACCGCCGCAGGCTGCGGCATCGGGCGCGTGACATGAGTGATCTATTCAGTATCGGCTCCTCGGCGCTGCTGTCCTACCGGCGGGCGCTGGATACCATCGGCCACAACGTCGCCAACGTGGACACCGTCGGTTACTCACGGCAGCAGGTGACCCTGTCGACCCGCACGCCGACCGCCACCGGTCAGGGCGTTTACGGCAATGGCGTGTACGCCAGCACGGTGACGCGCAGCGCCAGTGATCTGGTGCAGCAGCGTCTGGTCAGCGGTGCCAGCCAGGTCGGGTACTTCCAGATGCAAAGCGAACTGGCCGTGCGGCTGGATTCGCTGCTGTCCGACAGCAGCCTGTCGGTGGGGGCGGGCCTGGACGGTTTCTTCACCGCGGTGGAAGCCGTGGCGGCCGACCCGACCTCCACCGCGGCGCGCCAGTCGCTGCTGGCGGCGGGCGAGGATTTTGTCCGCCGGATCGGCACGCTGTCGCATCAATTCCAGGCGCTGGATGGCGAGCTGGCGTTCGAGTTTGAATCGGCTGTGGCATCGACGAATGGGCTGTCATCGCAGATCGCGGATCTGAACGAGCAGATTGCACTGGCGACGGGCCGGTCGGGCGGTAACCCGCCGAACGACTTGCTGGACCAGCGTGATGAGCTGATCCGTACGCTGGCCGGCGAGCTTGATATTCGCACCGTGATGTCCGACACCGGCGAGCTGAACGTATTCGCGCAGTCCGGCCAGGCGCTGGTGCTGGGAGCGCAGGCCTACTCGCTCACCGTGGTCGATGATCCTCTGGGCGGCAGCCTGCCGCAGCTGGGCATCGAAACCCAGGGCGGCGTGGTCAACATCAGCAATCAGGTCGGGGGCGGCCGGTTGGGCGGGATTCTCGCGGCCTCCGATGGCCTGAGCGCCACGCGGGGGCAACTCACCCAGCTGGCGCTCGGAATCACCGAGCAATTCAACGCCGTGCACGCCCAGGGCATGACGCCGGATGGCCAGGCCGGTGGGGCGGTGTTTTCATCGGCCAGCATTGGGGTGCAGGCGCACGCGGCGAATAGCGGCGGTGCCGGCCTGACCGTGAGCGTGGCCGATCCGGGAAACCTGCCGGGCCATGATCCGGAACTGCGGTTCGACGGCAGTCAATGGCTGCGCGTGGATGGTGGCACGGCCGTGGCCCTGTCCGGCGCTGGCACGGCCGATGATCCCCTGATGATCGATGGTTTGAGCGTGGTGGTCGGCGGCACGCCGGCAGCGAATGACCGCTTTCGTGTGGACCTGGGCAGTGCGCTCGGCGCGGTGCGCATGCAGCTAAGCGATCCCGATGGCATTGCCGCGGCCGGTGCCCTCAATGTCGAGGCCTCCGCCACCAATACCGGCACCCTCGCCGTTGATCAGGTCACGGCGGAGCAGGGCGATGCGGCGGGGTTCGGGGCGGCGGCCAGTCTTGTGTTCACGGCGCCTGATCAGGTTTCGATCGATGGCGGCGCCGCGGTCCCCTATGACGCACAGACCGGCGTACTGGTGAACGGTACCCGGCTGACATTCACCGGTACACCGGCCGCTGGTGACCGTTTTGATCTGTCGCCCACGGGAGCTGGCTCGGCGGACAACCGCGCTGCACAGGCGCTGGCCGATCTGGCCGGTTCCAGTTGGATGCGCGATGGTCTGGATCGCCCGGCAGATGCCGCGGCCCGGCTGGTCAGCACGGTGGGCAACCACGCCGCGACCGCCGAGGCGGCCTATGCGGGCGCCCAGACCATCCAGTCCGCCGATCTGGCGGAACAGGATGCGATTTCCGGCGTCAATTTGGATGAAGAGGCTGCCAATCTGATGCGCTTCGAGCAGGCCTACCAGGCCGCGGCGCAGGTGCTGTCGGTGGCCTCTGGGCTGTTCGACACCCTGTTGTCGGCGGTGAGGAGATAGACCATGCGCATTTCTACCCAGGCCTTTCAGACCCGAACCCTGGAGATGATCCAGCAGAAAACCGCCGAGATCGCCAAGACTCAGGCGCAGATCGCCTCCGGCGAACGCCTGACCCGCGCCGGCGATGACCCGGCTGCAGCGGCGCGCGGCGTGGCGCTGGATTCCGCGTTGGAGCAGATCGCGCGCTACCAGTCCAGCATCGGTCAGGTTCGCGAGCGCCTGATCGGCGAGGAGGCGGCGCTGGACGAGCTGACCGGGGTGCTCAACACGGTGCGTGAACTGACGATTCAGGGCGGCGGCGCCGCCATGGATGCCTCGACCGCGCAGTCGCTGGCCGAGCAGCTGCGCGCCCAGATTGACGCGGTGTACGGCATCGCGAACCGTCAGGATGCCGATGGCAATGCCCTGTTTGCCGGCACGCGACAAACCGGTCAGGCCTTTGCGGCGAGCGGTTCAGGCGCCAGCTACCTGGGCGACGCACAGACACGGTCGATCCGCATCGGGCCGAATCAGTCGCTGGCCGATGGTCACACCGGGGGCGACGTGTTCATGGCCGTTCCGGCGGCGATGGCGGTGACCGCCGCCGCGGGCAACACCGGTACGGCTTCGCTTGGCCAGTTGGCGGTGGATACCGCCGCCAGCCCGGCCGGTCTGCCCTGGAGCGTCCGCTTCGAAGCCGGCAACTGGACAGTGGCCGACGAGGGCGGCAATACGCTGGGCAGCGGTGTCTATACCCCCGGCGAAAGCTTCACCGTGGACGGCGTGACGCTGGGTTTCGACGATCAGCCGGCCGACGGTGACAGCTTCGCGGTGCTGCCCGGTGGGCAGCAGGATGTGTTCGCCACGCTGGACCAGATCGCTGGAGCCCTGGCGGCTTTCGATGGCTCCTCGGCCAGTCGTGCGCAATTGACCACCGCGCTTTATCGCGGATTGGACAACGTGGAATCCGCCACCAAACACGTGATCGATCTGCGGGCGTCGGTAGGCAACGGCCTGCAAACGCTGGACCGGGCCGAGGATTCGCATGAAGGCGTCGCGGTGGAACTGATGGGCACGCTGTCGGACCTGCGCGACGTGGACATCGCCGAAGCCGCCAGCCGATTGTCGCTGCAGATCACCGCGCTGGAAGCCGCGCAGCAGACGCTGGTGAGGATGCAGGGGTTATCGCTGTTCAGGCTGTTATAGCGCCGCTTGAATCCGGGGGCATGGCAGGGCAACCATGGGGGAACGCGAATGGTGTTTCTGCCTCAGCCTGTGCGCTTGTCCACGCCCGCCATCACCGCCAAGCCCATCCCGGATGCGCTGTACAAGCCGTTCAAGGCGTCTGCGCAGGCCGGTCACCGCGGGATCAACCGCGAGCGAATCCATCGGCTAGAGGCCTCACTGACGCCACAGAACGTATCCGCGCGGTCGGTTATTGCGTCAGCGCGGTTGCTTCGTGACCGGGTGGATGCCGGGCGGCTTGATCCGATCGATTTCCAGCGAGCCAAGCGGGAAGGCCGCGGATAGTCGTCGTGGAGACCAACACGATCGCGTATCTGTATCGGCCGGCAGTCGAAACCCTGGACGCAGCGTTGCCGGATCTGGCTGTGGCAGCCCGGCAGTCCGTGGAAGCGGCGGCCTGAGGTCCGACCGGTAGCCGGTAGAATGAGCGGCTTTCCATGTTGACCCGTGATCGCGTGACCACCGACCAGCCCGCCGACCCCAAGCCCAATCCGCCCGAGAAACCCTTGCCCTTCGACTGTTGCGAAACGGGTTGTGATCCTTGCGTCTGGGACATGTACGCCGACCAGCAGCGGGCCTACGAGCGCGCGCTAACCGCTTGGCGGCAGCGAAACCCCGCCGCGGGCTGATCGCCGCACAGCTGGCTTAGGGTGTCGGCGTCGTGTCCGGTTCAGGCGCGGTGGCGTCCTGGGATCGAAAAATCTCCAGACGTCTCGCCGCGAAGGGCACTGCGTCCAGCAATTCGTCGATCCAGGCGAAATAGTTGTCGTGAATGCAGGTGGGAACCAGGGATTCGTCCTCGCACATCGCCGGTTTCTTGCCGTCCTGATTGCAGATGCCTTTGAGCTCCCGCCGCGTGAAGCAGGGCTTCTCATCGAGGTTTTCACTCTTCTGGAAGTGGACGTGCACGGTGGTTTCGGCGATCTCGATCCTGACCCAGACCTCGTGCTTGTCACGGATATTGTTGTAGGCGAGCAGCGCATCCGCCTGCTCGTCCACCCGCTCCCATTCCTCGATCACCAGCGCCAGCTTCACCGCATTTGCCAGCATGCGCGGTTCGACGGACTCAGCATAGTCGCGGCTGATGGTTTGCTGGAGGCGTTCTGGTGGTTTTGCGGTGGCCGCTGCGACCGCGGCGAGGCAAATCACGCCCAGGATCCATCTCGAATACATCATCAATCGTCATTGTTCAGTCATGAATCACCAGTCTAACGGCGATGGTGACCGGTGTGGCCAGCCCGCGATTGACCGGGCCTGCGCCTAGCCGCCAGTCGACGCCTGCACCCCCGGCAGCGCCGCCGCGCCGAGGCCGCCGAGCAGCCAGGCCGCAGCGATGGCCGCGCAGACCTTGAGGATTTGCTCGCTGCGTGAACTGCCGCCGTGGTCGTGGTGGTGAGCGTGGCCGCCGCCGCTTTGTTTGCCCGACCACCACAACCAGCCCAGCGCAGCGCTCACGGCGAGGAAGATCAGGTTCAGCACGAAGCCGTAGTTGAGCTTGAACAGGTCGCGTTGCTGCCCGCCGCCTGACCCGCTGCCGCTCTGGCCTTGCGGCAGCAGATCCAGTGCCATCAGCCCGTAGTGCATCGCCAGCGATACCACGACCAGCCCGGACAGCAGCATCACGAGGATGTAGAGCGCCATTTTCCAGCCGTAGTACTGGGCGTTGATGCGCAGTACGGGGAGCACGACCAGATCGGAAAAGATGAACGCCATGACCCCGGCGAAGCTGACGCCGCGCTCGTAGAGCAGGGCGGCGAGCGGGATATTGCCCATGGACCCGATGAACGTCGCAAAGGCTGCGAACGGGCCGATCAGGGTTTGTGCCAGCACGGCGCCGAAGCCCGGTTCGCTGCCGCTACCGGAACCCACGAACAGCGTTTCGAAAAAGGCATCCGGTACAAACGCGGCAATGATGCCGGCGATGGTGAAGCCGATCAGCACGTCCTTCCAGACCATCTGCCATTCCATGACATAGGACTGGCCGATCGCCTGCCAACCGTCGCGTGATTGCAGCTTGTCCCAGGCTGAGCGGACGGCATGGCCATCCTGTTGCTCGTCGCCGCCAAGACGCTCGCGAACACGTTCCACCAGGCGACGGGGCCGGGTGATCTTGATGAACAACCAGGCGAAGCCGATCAGCAGCAGGCCGCCGACATACTCGCCGACGACGAAGTGCCAGCTGAGGAACAGCGCGATGACGATGCCGAGTTCGATGACCAGGTTGGTCGAGGCGAGCAAAAACGCCATGGCCGGTGCCAGGCCCGCGCCTTTCTGGAACAGCGCTCGGGTGGTCGAAAGCGCGGCGAAACTGCAGGAACTGGAGATGAAGCCGAACGCCGTGCCCAGCAGCATGCTGCGAGGGCCTTCCTTGCCCATTAGCCGTTGCATGCGGGTTTGGGTGACCAGCACCTGGATCAGGCTGCTGATCAGGTAGCCGAGGGCAAAGGCCCAAAGCGCCATCCAGAAAAAGCCGGTGCTGGTGAGCGCAGCCTTGGCCCAGTTCTGCAGAAAACCGTCCATGTCGAACTCCAAGCTGCCGACATGTGCTGCGGATGCGTCCCTGCCTCCGCGTCTGAATTCACATGCGGTCTTATACCGACAAGACGGACGGGGCTGTGTTCCCGTCTGGTTTTATGGCGTGGTCGGTGGTTCGATCCAGACCGGCGCGGCGAAGGCCAGCGATTCGCCGTCGGGGTTGTTGACGCGCAGGTAGTACCAGCGCCGGGTGTCGCCACTGGTGACCGTGGTGCTGAGCTGTTCGGTCGCCGATTCCGCGATGACCTCGCCGGCACTCGTGACCAGCTGCAGGGTGCCCGCGAATGGCCCGCCGGCGGTATGTCGCACGCTGGCCGTGATCGGAACCGCGGTGCCGGGTTCGCATTGCAGTTCACTGCCCATCGGATGGTCGGCGGCCTGGAACGCGATCTCCAGATGCGTGCCGGCAACCTGGGCGTAGGTGCGGCGGGCGCTCCAGGCCTCACGAAAGGCGGCTTCGCTCAGATCGGTGGCCAGGGTCACCGTCTTGGCGAGGCCGTCGCCGCCCCAGTCCGTGCCGTGTTCGTCTTCCGAGCCGATCGGAGACAGCCGCCAGCCTCGGTCCAGCGCCGTGTGGAACGAGTCGACATAGCGGTCGCGACGGCCACCCCCGTTGTAGAGCTCCATGCCGAACATCTGCTCCACCACGGCCGGCACCAGCTCGAACTGGTACCAGTCGCAGCCCGGATCGTCGTCGGCCAGGCACTTGTCGGTGGGATGGTTGAAATGTGCGAGCCCGTCAGCGCCGCCGCCAAAAGGCACAGGCGCCGTGGCGCTACCGCCGGCGCCAACGGCATCCGGTGCACGGCTCAACCAGCTCCAGAAGGTCTCCAGCGTGGCGAAGTACCCGCCGTCGGTCTTGGCGTTGGAGAAGTTCTGCGAGAAGTAGACGTTGATGTGGCCGAAGCGGTCAGACGTCCACTCGAAGCCGCGGATCGCCAGAAAGTCGTCATCCGATGCGGCGGCAATCTGCTCGGCCGTCGCGCTCCACTTCGCCAGACTGTCAGTCCCGGCCGGCGTCAGGCAGGTTAGCAAGCCGTCCGGTGTGGTGAAGCAGTCGCTACCGACCGAGATGAAGACGCCCGCATCCAGCGTGTCGGAGTGATCCGATGCGCCGACGAACGAGTTGCCGCGTTCTTTGGCCTGCGCGAACACGTCTGCCGGCACGCTGAGGATGTCGCCATCCGAATAGCTTGTGTGCTCGTGCATCGTGCCCTCGAAGTACCGAAGGGCGGTGGTCGGTGTGCCGGCGTACGGCGCACAGGCCACGGTATCCGGGGGCTCGGTGGGCGTGTCGACAGGCGGGGCGGTGGATTCGGGTGTGGAACTGGTTCCACAACCTGCGCACAGCACCACGAGGCCGGCGACTGCCCAGCGGGTAGCGTGGTTCGGCATGGTTGATTTAGGGTGATTGCGAAGCCGCGAAAGCCTAATGCTGATGCGTGAAACGCGCGTGACAGCGGGACCGGTTTCGAAACTCAAACGCCGCTTTCGTCCAGGGTGATCGACACGTGCGTGCCGTCCTCGTCGTAGGACGGGCAGCCGCCCACAAATCGGTTGTACTCGGCTTCGACTTCCTGTGGTGTCAGCTCGTAGCCGTCGGCCGATGCGCCGAATGTCCAGGTGCCGGGCTCGGTGCCGAAGGAACAGGGCAGCACGCAGTTCAGCGCATTGCCGTCTAGGGTGATGTTGGTCGAGCGCCCGGCGGCGATCGATTCGGCGCTGATCGCGTCGCCATCGATGGCGAAGCCGGACAGCACGATCTCGCCGATGGTGGCATCGGTGGTGGTGCCGGACGCGTCGTCGATGTGCAGCACTTCGTCGTTCGCCAGGTTCACGCAGGCGCCGACGGTGCCGGAATCTTCACCCCCTTCGCAGCCGGTGACGAGCAGCGCGCCGCCGAACACGAGCGTCAGGGTGGTTCGATGAAAGAGGGTGCGTGGCATTCCGGGTGACAGCGTCGGAAGTGGATCAGCAGTTTAGCAGCGCCCGCCGCGGGGCTTGATGGGGCGAACCCGGTGAACGGGTTGGGATGCGGGCGGCGCACCGCGCACAATAGGCGCCCCCATCCCCAACCAAGGAACGCGCGTGAGCTCAGTCAAAGCCTATGCCGCTCAATCCGAAACCTCCGGTGTGCATCCTCACGACATCGAACGCCGTGCACTCCGGCCGGACGACGTGGCCATCGAGATCGACTATTGCGGCGTATGCCACACCGATATCCATTTCGCCGAGAACGACTGGGGCGGCACGATGTACCCCGTGGTGCCTGGGCACGAGATCATCGGGCGCGTCACGGCGGTCGGCGATCAGGTCAGCAAGCACCGCGTGGGTGATCAGGTGGGCGTGGGCTGTATTGTCGATTCCTGCCGTAGCTGCGAGCCCTGTCAGCGTGGTCTGGAGCAGTACTGCGATGCCGGCATGGTCAGCACGTATAACGGCATTGATCGGCATGACCAATCGGTGACCTACGGCGGCTACTCCGAAGCCGTGGTCGTGCATCAGGATTTCGTCCTGCAGATTCCCGACAAGCTGAGCCCCGCCGCCGCCGCGCCGATTTTGTGCGCCGGCATCACCACCTACTCGCCCTTGCGGCATTTCGGAGTCAAGGCGGGCGATCAGGTGGGCGTGATTGGCATGGGCGGCCTCGGGCACATGGGCGTCAAGTTCGCCAAGGCCATGGGCGCGGAGGTGACGATTTTTACGCGCTCTGAGAGCAAGCGGGCCGAGGCCAAGGCCCAGGGTGCGGATCACGTCATCATCTCGACCGATCCGGCACAGATGAAGGCCGCGCGCAGCCGATTCCACTACCTGCTGGACACGGTCCCGGTGCCGCACGACCTGAATCCCTATCTGAACTGCCTGAAGGTTGATGGCGTGCACATCATCGTCGGCCTCATGGAGCCGGTGGACCCACCATTGATGGCGGGCGCTCTGGTGCGCAAGCGTCGCGTGCTCGCAGGCTCGCTCATCGGCGGTATTCCCGAGACCCAGGAAGTGCTGGACTTCTGCGCCGAACACGGCATCGAATGTGACGTGGAAATGCTCGACATCCAGAACATCAACGAAGCCTATGCCCGTATGAAAAAGGGCGACGTGAAGTACCGCTTCGTCATCGACATGCAGTCTCTGAAGGCCGCCTAGGAAACATCTATGAGCAACAACATCACAGCTATTCCGTTCACCCAGATGGACGGAACGCAGGCCACGCTCGGCGACTACGCCGGCTCCGTCGTGTTGATCGTCAACGTCGCGTCCAAGTGTGGGCTCACCCCACAGTACGATGCGCTGGAAACGCTATACGAGGACAAGCGCGGCGAGGGACTCGTCGTGCTGGGCTTTCCGGCGAATAACTTCGCCGGGCAGGAACCCGGCACCAACGAGGAAATCGTCGCCTTCTGCAAAGGCCGGTTCGGGGTGCAGTTCCCGCTCGCGGAAAAGATCTCCGTCAAGGGGCCGGACATCCACCCGCTGTACTCGGCCCTCATCGAGGCGCAGCCAGCCGCCACCGCCAACGACCCCAGTGAGCTGATGGCCAAGCTGGACGAGCACGGGCTGGGGCCGGAATCTGCCAGCGACGTCGCCTGGAACTTCGAAAAATTTCTAGTGAATCGTAGCGGGGAGGTCGTCGGGCGTTTCGCACCCGATATTCCGCCGGAAGATGATCGCGTGCTGTCGGCGATCGACGCCGCTCTGAGCTAGCTGGTTCGGGTCGCGGCCGTGTTGGCCGTGGCCCGTTTCCACCCGCGCGTTCACGGGCCGTGGACGGTTCTGCGGTTCCGCAACCATTTCACCGTATCGGGGATATCCCAGCGCAGCGACAGCAGGTCGCAGGCCAGCAGCACGGTCAGAAAGTAGCGGTAGCCGGCTGCCAGCGTCACATCCGAAAAGAACAGCAGGGACGCGAGCACCCCGACGAGTGGTGTCCAGCACAGCACATGCGGGATCGCCATGGCGGTGGTGAAACCGCGGTCCCGCCACAGCGGAATGATGTTGAGCGCAATGCCTGCGATGGCGAGCGCGGCCACCAGCGCGGAGCCTGGATGCCCGAGAAAGGCGAGCGTGGCGAAGTTGACCGGTGCCAGGATCACGACGATCCAGATCCGTACGCGCAGCGGAAGGCACTGGAAGCTTCTCCACAAGGCCATCAAGAAACGCATGGGTTTTGGCAACACTCAGGTATGGGCGGGACGCCGACGGCTCGAATATACGCTCAGGGTCGTGACGGCCACCAGAATCAGTGCCATCCCCAAGACCTGCAGGCCGGCGAGCCCCTCGTCAAGGACCAGAACCCCGAACAACGATGCCGTGACCGGCTCGACCATTGCCACGATTGACGCGACGGCCGGCGCGGTGTGCTTCAGGCCGATGACATAGAGCACAAATGACAATCCGGCACCGAGCACGCCGAGACCCAGGAACAGCGGCCAGCGCGACGACGACAGCACAGCCGCGGTCTGGCCCGCATCGCCCGGCCAGATCAGTGCCACGCCCAGGACCAGGAAGGCGACGACCAGAATGGCCTGCGGGCTGCCATGCGGTGCAGCGAACTTGAGGCCGAAAATGAACACGGCGTACGACAGCCCCGAAAGCAGGCCGGCGCCAGCGCTGATTAGCGAAACGCCGCCACTCCGGATGTCGTAAACGTCCGTGAGCAGAACAACGCCCAGCAGCACCAGTGCGATGGCGGCCCACTTGAGCGGGCTCGGGCGTTCGAGCCTGAGCACGAACGAAGTCAGATAAACGAACACCGGCGCGCAGTACATCAGCGTGGCCGCCACCGCGACGCTACCTTCGGCAATACTCAGGAAGTAAAAGGCGAAATTGCCCGCCACGCCGAGGCCGGCCAGCGCAGACCAGCCCCAAAGCCGTGGATTGCTAAGGCCGCTGCCGCGCGGTCGCAGCGCCAGCCACAGAAGCACGCAGAGCAGGCCGATTGCGCCCCGGTAGAACGACACGACGAACGGGTCCCAGCCGTCGTCCATCAGGATGCCGCCAATGCCGCCCGACAGCCCCCAGCAGAGCGCCGCCAGCATCACCAGGGTTGTACTCGCGAGCCTCATGCCATTCCTTGTGACCGCCACGTCGGAAAATCGAATTGATCTGCCTTCGATCACGAGCCGACGCGGCCGTTCCAGATCGGCGCCGTTCGGCGGCACAATGCAGGTGATCGTGGCTGCTGGGTCAGCTGCCGCGACGCAGTGTCAGTGTCTCCGGCCCAGGTTACGCTGCGTGTCATGACCGACCATCGGGCACTATCCTGAAATTGCTGTCCTCCATGGACGGCTGGTCAGAACACCAAGGTGAATGAGAGGGTGTGATGCGACGATTGATGATGATGGTGCTGGTGCTGGCGGCTTTGCCCTTAGGCGCCTGTACCTATCGTTCGATCTACGAGGGTTCGGAATCCTGGCGTTCGGAGGATTGCGACAAGCTGGACGAGAGTCAGCGGGTCTCTTGCGAGGCGCAGGCCGAGATGTCGTATGAGGAGTACCAGCAGCTTCGCGAGGAGGAACTGCGGCCAGACTAGGCGCCGCCGCTGATCACCAGCGCAGCAGAATCGAGCCCCAGGTCATGCCGCCGCCAACGCCTTGCAGCATGACGTTTTGCCCTGTTTGCACCCGGCCATCGCGGACGGCGGTGTCCAGCGCGAGTGGCACTGAGGCGGCCGACGTATTGCCGTGGCGGGCGACCGTGGTGACGACCTGGCTCATCGGCAGTTTCATGCGATCGGCCGTGGCGTTGATGATGCGCATGTTGGCCTGGTGTGGGATGAGCCAGTCCAGCTCATCGGCGCTCATGCTGTTGTGGCTCAGGGCTTCCTGGGCGCATTCGCCGAGCACGCGAACGGCCAGCTTGAAGACGGCCTGGCCGTCCATTTCCAGATAGGGGTTGCCGCGAACCTTGCCTTCGGCGATGCCGCCGGTCACCCGGAGAATGTGGGCGTAGCTGCCATCGGCATGCAGGTGGCTGGAGTAGATGCCCGGCTCGTCGCTTTGCTGGATCACGACCGCGCCGGCGCCGTCACCGAACAGCACACAGGTGCGGCGGTCGTTCCAGTCGAGCAGGCGCGAGAAGACCTCGGCTCCGACGACCAGCGCGCATTTGTGCGCGCCGCTGGCGACCATCTTGTCGGCCGTGGCCAGCGCGTAGATGAAGCCGGTGCATACGGCCTGGACGTCGAATGCCGCGCCCTGTTTGACGCCGAGCTTGGCTTGGAGAATGCAGGCGGTGGACGGAAACACCATGTCCGACGTGGTCGTGGCGACGATGATCAGGTCGATATCGTCGGTGGTGACGCCGGCGGATTCCATCGCGCGTTCGGCCGCACGCAGGGCGAGATCGCTGGTGGATTCATGGTCGGCGGCCACATGTCGGGCCTCGATGCCGGTACGCGAGACGATCCAGGCATCGTTGGTGTCGATGCGGGATTCCAGCTCGGTGTTGGTGACGATGCGTTCCGGCAGGTCGCTTCCGGTGCCGGTGATGCGGGAATAGCGCAACGCGTGTGTCCTGAAGTCGAATGGCGGGCCGGCCAGGGGCGCTAGCAGGCAGTGGGCATAGTGAACGGTTTAGGGCGTGGTTGCCACGCTCTGGTTACGAAGCTCGAGGTAGCGTTCGATGTCGTCGGTGAACTTGCGCCGCGTTGCGGTTTGCTCTTCTTCGAGCCCGCTCACGCTGCGCAAGCTGTTGACGAGGCTGGATTCGTATTCGGCGATCTGCTTGTTCAGTTTTTCGGGTATTTCGCGATTTGCGTCGGCGGCTTTCTTGCGCCGCGCAATCAGTGTGGTGAGGGTCTTCTCGGTGTCGGCGACATTCTTGCGCGCGAGTTCCAAGCGGGAGCCGAGTAGATTAAGCCGGTCGTCACGCACCGCCATGAGATCGGCCACGCTGTTGTAGGACGAGAGCAGGTATCGGTCGTAGCGTGCCTGCTCTTCGACGCGTTTGACCTCGAGCGCGGCCGCATCAGCAGCGGCTTGTTCCGCGGCGACCTCTTCGACGGTTTTTTCTCGCTCTTTCACGTCCACGACCACGCCGCGTTCGTTGATCTCGGCGCGCTCCGTCTTGGCGTATCGGGGTGGGATGCGATCGCCGTAATGGATCTGACCATTCTCGTCGACCCAGCGGTAAACCTTTTTCTGCGCCAGGCCGGTGCTGGCCACGCCAAGCAATAGCAACAATGTGAGCCATCGGGTCATGCCAGTCTCCGGTCGCGTTCTGCGTATCAGCACATTTCGCTAGTTGGTATCGGCTGTCTATCGGGCGCCAGAAAGCTGCTCCGCGCATCGGGTGAAAACAGTCGTGCTTCGGAATAGTGGGTGAGCATGATCCGGCTGTCGCGCAAGCGTGGGTTTGCAGCGAGAAACGCGGCCGCCGATCGGCTCGGCGGTGACTGCGCCATGAAGTGGTGAACGGCCAGCATCCAAGCGCGGGTTAGCGTCACGTGAAATTTGTCTGCGGGCAGGCCGTGGCGGGCGAGGTAGCCGCGGATGGCCTGAACGATTCGCTCTTGGGCGCTGTTGACCGGCTGCTCGCAGAGATAGATGTAGGCCAGCCGGATATGGGCAGCGTGGTCGAAGGCGTCGGTGGGCCAGTCACCCGACTCGAAAGCCGTGCGGAATTTGCGATCCGCCGCTGACACCTGATGCGCTGAATGCTGTTGGATGTGTTGCTCCCCCGCCATGCGCGCTAACTCGCTTTGGCCGCACCTGCGCCATATTCTCCGAGATGACGGCGAATCGCATCCGCCGCGCCGGGCTGGCTGGTCTCGATGGTGTTGGCCACGTCGGCTGCGGTGAACAGTGATTGCACGCCGATCTGCTCATGATCCGCCAGGCTGGCCAGCGGCGAGCGACCGTCCGGGCCGGCTTCCTGCCGGTCCAGGGCGACGACTGCCAGGACGGGCTGCCCGCCGGCGGCACGCACCATCTCAATGGCCTGACGAATCGCGGTGCCGGCCGTGACGACATCGTCGACCAGCGCGATGCGGCCGGTGACGGGGGCGCCCACCAGGTTGCCGCCCTCGCCGTGGCTCTTGGCTTCCTTGCGGTTGTAGGCAAAGGCCACGGAGCGGCCGCGGCGCGCCATGACCACGGCAATGGCCGCAACCAGCGGTATGCCCTTGTACGCCGGGCCGAAGAGCACGTCGAACTCCGTGTCGATCAGCAGATCGGCATAGGCTTCGGCCGCCTGCATCAGCGCCGCGCCGTTATCCAGCGCGCCGAAATTGAAGAAGTAGGGGCTCGGTCGCCCCGACTTCAGCGTGAACTCGCCCAGCTTGAGGGCGCCGCGCTCCAGCGCGGTGTGAATCAGGGTTTGGGCGGCGGGGGTCATGATCGGGTCGTAGCCGGTGCAAAGCTGAGCTTCTATGATAACCAGTGTTTCCCTTATCCATTCCCAACGCGCAGAACGCCATCGCGATGACGGACGGCGCTCGACGTGTCCAGACCCTCATACTCCATGCGCATCATTTCGCTGAACGCCAACGGCATCCGTGCCGCGTCCCGCAAGGGCTTTTTCGACTGGCTGCCGAAGCAGAACGCGGATGCCGTCTGCATTCAGGAGACCAAAGCGAAGATCAATCAGCTGGATGCGAGCTTCTTTCCGGAGGGTTGGCACGCCTATTACTGCGATGCGAACAAGCCGGGTTACAGCGGCGTGGCCTTGTATACGCCGCACCAGCCGGACACGGTGCACTGGGGCTTGGGATTCGATGAATTTGACGCCGAGGGCCGGGCCATCGAGGCCCGCTTCGGCAATCTGTCCATCGTGTCGCTTTATCTGCCCAGCGGCTCGTCGGGTGATCACCGGCAAGAATCCAAGTGGCGCTTTCTGAATCTTTATTTGCCGCGGCTGAAAGCGATGATGGCCGATGGGCGCGATTATGTGCTCTGCGGTGACTGGAACATCGCGCACCGGAACATCGATCTGAAAAACTGGAAGTCCAACCAGAAGAATTCCGGCTTCCTGCCGGAAGAGCGTGCCTGGCTGGATACCCTGTTTGACGATGTCGGCTGGGTGGATGCGTTTCGGGTCGTGAACCAGCAGGAGGACCAGTACACCTGGTGGTCGAATCGAGGCCAAGCCTGGGCGAAGAACGTGGGCTGGCGCATCGATTACCAGATGGTCACGCCGAGCCTGAAGCAGGCCATCCGCTCCACGGCGGTCTACAAGGACGAGCGCTTTTCCGATCACGCGCCGCTGACCATCGACTACGACTGGCCGATCCGGTGACGGGGGCTGCCGAACCTCGCCGCGGCTGGCTGGCCGCGCTGGCGGTTTATCGCAACCCGCGGGTGATCGGCATGGCGTTTCTCGGTTTTTCTGCCGGGTTGCCGTTTCTGCTGGTGTTTTCCACGCTGTCGGCCTGGCTACGGGACGAGGGCGTGAGCCGCACGGCCATCGGCTTTTTCTCCTGGGTGGGTATCACCTATTCAATCAAGGTGTTCTGGGCGCCCATCGTGGATCGGCTGCCGGTGCCTGGGCTGACCACCGTGCTCGGTCAGCGCCGAGGCTGGATGTTGCTGGCGCAGCTCGGAATCGCGGTGGGCCTGGTCGGCATGTCCATGGTCGATCCGCAGGCCTCGCTGGCCTGGGTGGCGTGGCTGGCGTTGTTGGTGGCGTTTTCGTCGGCCACACAGGACATCGCCATCGATGCCTATCGCATCGAGGCCGTGCGCCGCGAAATCCAGGCCGCGATGGCGGCGACCTACATCTTCGGCTACCGGGTGGCGCTGCTCGTGGCCGGTGCTGGCGCGTTCTATGTCGCTGACTTCGGTTCCTGGACGCTGGCCTATCAGGTCATGGCCGCCTTCGTCGGCGTCGGCATCATCACCACGCTTTGCATCGCCGAGCCGGAGCGGCAGGTGGATCGTGTGACCGAGATTCTCGAAGCACGCATGGGTGGCGCCGTGGTCGGCTCGCAGGCGCCGTCGCGACTGCGACAGGCGGTGACCTGGTTTGCCGGCGCGGTGGTCGGGCCGTTCGTGGATTTCTTCCGCCGCAACGGCTGGCTGGCGCTGACGATTCTCTTGCTGGTGGCGATCTACCGCGTGTCCGACATCACCATGGGCGTGATGGCGAATCCGTTCTATCTGGACCTGGGCTTCTCCAAGTCCGAAATCGCCAGCGTGACCAAGGTCTTCGGCTTTTTCATGACCATCGCCGGCTCGTTTCTCGGTGGTGTGCTGGTGGCGCGTTACGGCCTGGGCGGCCCGCTCGTGGCCGGCGCGGCGCTGGTCGCGGCGACGAATCTGCTGTTCGCGTTGCTCGCCGGCATCGGGCCGGATCTGCAGTGGCTGGTGGTGGTGATCTCGGCAGATAACCTGGCGGGCGGACTGTCGAATGTCGTGTTCATTGCCTGGCTGTCCAGCCTGACCAGCACGGCGTATACCGCGACGCAATACGCGCTGTTTTCCTCGCTGATGACCTTGCCGGGCAAGATTGTCGGTGGCTTCTCGGGCATCGTCGTCGATGCCTCCGGCTATGCGCCGTTCTTTCTCTATGCGGCGGTGATCGGCACGCCTGCCATCATGCTGTCGATCTACATGTGGTGGCGGAGTCGGCGCGAGCCACCGGAGGGAGATGCGACGGCGGAGGAGGCGGCAGCGTGAGGCGATTGTGCAGGCTGGCGGAACTGCCGGACCCCGGCAGCGCGCGCTTCGAAATGCCCGAGCACCCCTACGGTTATTCGCTATGCGTCGTGCATTCGAACGGGCAGGTCCATGCCTACCTGAACAGTTGCCCGCACACGGATTCGCCGATGGATTGGACGCCGGGTGACTTTCTGAGCAGCGACCGGCAGTACATCCAGTGCTCGTTGCATGGCGCATTGTTCGAGGTGGACGGGGGGCGCTGCGTGGCCGGTCCCTGCCGCGGGGACCGCCTGACACCCGTGCAGGTTTATGTTGAGAACGGCCTGTTGATGCTGGGCGAGTCGTTCGATTGAAGCGACATCGCAGGAGAGACGAATGAGTGAAAATACCTACAGCAGCTACCTGCACCTGGACCAGCTGCTTTCGGCGCAGGACTGCGCCACCGAGGCGGATAGCGAACTGCTGTTTCTGACGATTCATCAGGCCAAGGAGCTTTGGTTCAAACTGATGATTCATGAGCTCGAAGGTGCCCGGCGCGCGTTGTATGCCGGCGACGAGATGCGGGCTTACAAGATTCTGTCGCGGGTGCATCAGATCCAGCTGGTGCAGATCCGAACCTGGGACGTGCTCTCGACGCTGTCGCCCACCGAGTTTCAGGTGTTTCGCGAAAGCGTGGGCCGTGACGGCGCCTCCGGATTCCAGTCAGTCCAGAATCGCGAGATCGAGTTCCTGCTGGGCGAAAAGCAGCGCATTCGCAGCTTCGACACCGGCGAGTCGGTTCGCGAGGTTGACGTGATCGCGATGCATCGCGACCCGGCCGTGCAGGAAAGGCTCACCCGGCGTTGCGCCGAGCCCAGCATCTACGACGCGGCAATTCATCTGCTGTCACAGCGGTTTCCGCAATCCGGCATCGCGCCGCGCCCGGAGCAGGGCGGCGACTACAGCGATGGGCGCGCAAGCGATCCGGCCGTGTTCGCGACCTGGAAACGGATTTACGACGATCAGGGCGAATACATGTCGCTGTTCCAGCTGGGCGAGCGCCTGGTCGATCTGGAAGACGCTTTCCGGCGCTGGCGCTTCCGGCACCTGACCACGGTGGCGCGGGTTATCGGCCGCTCCACCGGGACCGGTGGCTCGGCCGGGTTGCGGTATCTGCAACAGACCGCCATCGAAGGCATGGAGGATTTTCTGTTCCCTGAACTGTGGCAGGTGCGCAACGCGATCTTCGAGGGGCAGTGACCGCGCCGTCCCGATCAGCCGCTAACGTGGGTCAATGAAACGTTACATCGTGCAATGTAACGTTCCGGATAATTCTGGCATAGTTCACGGCCCGGGTTTGCTCCATGCAATCCGGTCAAAACGCATGGATGGAGGCGAAAGACACCATGAAGACAACGACTGTTGACGTACTCGTCATCGGGGCCGGCCTGTCCGGTATCGGCATGGCTTGCCACGTGGCCAAGGAGTGCCCGAGCATGAGCCTTGCGATTGTCGAGCGCAGGCAACGGCTGGGCGGCACCTGGGATCTGTTCCGTTATCCCGGCATTCGGTCCGATTCCGACATGTTCAGCTTTGGATACAAGTTCCGGCCCTGGCACGCGCTCAAGGTGCTGGCCGATGGTCCGTCGATTCGCGAATACATCGGAGAGACGGCGCGCGAATACGGCGTCGAGGACCACATCCACTACGGTCTCAAGACGGTGCGCGCGAACTGGAACAGCGCGCGGCGCCGCTGGCTTGTGACCGCGACGAACGAAGCGGCCGGCGAAGACGAGCAGTTCGAGTGCCGGTTCCTGATTCCCTGCACCGGGTACTACAACTACGACCACGGCCACATGCCGGACTTTCCGGGCGCCGACGCGTTCAAGGGTCAACTCATCCATCCACAGCACTGGCCGGAGGATCTGGACTACACCGGCAAGCAGGTGGTGGTCATCGGCAGCGGCGCAACATCGGTGACCCTGGTGCCAGCAATGGCCGGCAAGGCGGCGCATGTGACGATGCTGCAGCGGTCGCCCAGCTACATTTTCAGCGTTCCGGGCTTCGACAAGCTATCCGAGACCCTGGGCAAAGTGCTGCCGTCTTCGATGGTCTACGGCATGGCGCGCAAGCGGAATATTGTTCTTCAGCGCCTGATCTACAAGGCGGCGAAACGCTGGCCGGCGGCCACGCGCAAGATGTTGCTGTCCGGCGTCCGGCGCAAGTTGGGTAAGAACGCCGACATGTCGCATTTCGAGCCCAGCTACAACCCTTGGGATGAGCGCCTGTGCGCGGTACCGGATGGCGATCTGTTCGAAACCCTGCGCAGTGGTGATGCCTCGATTGTCACCGACCATATCGAGACCTTCACCGAATCCGGCATCCGGCTGAAATCCGGTCGCGAGCTGGAAGCCGACATCATCATCTCGGCCACCGGCCTGGAACTGCAGATGCTCGGCGGCATGGACTTGCAGATCGATGGCGAGAGCAAATCGGCCAGCGAGCGCATGACGTACAAGGGTGTGATGGTCGAGGACGTGCCGAATTTCGGCTACATCTTCGGCTACATCAACGCACCGTGGACGCTGAAGGCGGATCTGGCGGCCGAGTACCTGTGCCGGTTGCTGCGTCACATGGACAGCAACCACTATGAGGTGGTCGCGGCCCACGATGACGACGGCGTTCGCGTGCCCGGCGAGTCGATCATGGACGAGCTGGCCTCAGGCTACGTGCGTCGGGGCGCACAGGGTTTGCCGCGCCAGGGAACGAGGCTGCCGTGGCGGGTGTTGCATAACTACGAGCGTGACTGCGACATGCTGCTGAAGGACCCCATCGAAGATGGCGTGCTGCGGTTCGAGGCCGCGGGCACCGTGCAGGCGGGCGAGACGGCGGCGGCTGCCTGATCGGTGTGGCTCAGCGCCACCGCGCCTGGCGGTAGCTGGCCGGGGATTCTCCGGTCCAGCGCTTGAAGGCATGAATGAAGCTGGCCGCGTCGGAATAGCCGAGGCGGCTGGCGACTTCATCGAGCTTCAGTTGCGCGGTGGTCAACAGCTCTTCAGCCAGCGCGCGACGCACCTCGTCACTCAAGCTGCGGAACGAGGTGCCTTCTTCCATCAGCTTGCGCCGCAGCGTTCTTGGTGAGAGATGCAATTCGCCTGCGATGGCAGTGCAATCCGGCATGCGGTGTGGCGACCGCAACAGCCGATCTCTTACCTGCATCGATAGTCCCTGGCGAGCCTGCTTGCGTTGCATCAGGCGGCGGCAGTGGTCCTCGCAGGCGCGGGCAATCAGGGCATCGCCCCGTGGCAAGGGTGTGTCGAGAAACCCAGGCTGAAAAACAACCCGATGCCGCGGCTGATCGAAGCAGGGCCTGACGCCGCAGATCGGTTCAAAGGCCCGTGCATACGCGGGTTGTGGCATTGCGAAATCAACGCGCTGAAACGGACGGGCGCCGGGCATGATCTCGGTGATGGCATTTGCCATCGCGGCAAAGTCGCGCTCCAACACGAAGCGCCGCACCGCGGCAGGCACGTGGGCATCGTCCAGCGTCAGCAGGCCCGTGGCATCGTGCACCGCCAAGTCGAAGCGGACGAACGCAAAGCTGAGATCGAGATAACGCAGGGCGATAGCCGCCAGGGCGCGAGGTGTCGGGCTGGTGGCCAGCGCGAAGCCCCAGACGCCGTAGATGCCGAGGTGATACCGCGCGCCGGCTTCCAGACCCAGCGCTGGCACATCGGGGAGGGCGGCAACGAGATTGCCGATCACCCGCAATTCCTGTTCAGGCGTGATGTCCCGGTGTGGTGCCGCAATGTCGGCGGCCGTGAGCCCGGTTGATGCGAGACAGTCTTCGGCGTCCAGGCCATGGTCTGCCGCAAGCCGCACCAGCAACTGGACACTGACGATGCTGCGCGTGATTGAGCGTGGCAACTCGCCATGGCTGGGCATGGGCGTGCCGGTTTGCGGGATCGTCATCGATCCTCCGTGTCTCCTCGAACAGCGGTTGTTCAACCCGCTTTGCCCGCAATCTACGCGGGCGACGAGGCCGCGGTCCACTTCATAAGCTGCGGCGGTCGCCCTCATCGCGCAGGGAAAACGGGGTGAAATGCGTGTCGATGTCGTAGGTATCCAACTGCTCGGAGCGCTTCAACCAGCCCACCGCCACGTAGGTGAGCGGGGTGAGCACGACTTCCACCGCCACCTTGAACACGAAATTGAAGACCATCACGACGAGCAGGGTGTCGGTCTCCCAGAGCCCGTAGAACGCCAGCGGATAGAAGATCAGCGAATCGATGCCCTGCCCGAACACGGTGGAGCCGATGGTGCGGGTCCATAGCCAGCGACCACCCGTCCAGATTTTCATCCGCGCGAGTACGTAAGAGTTCACGAAATCGCCGACCCAGTACGCCAGGATGCTGGCCGCGACTATTCGGCCGGTCGATCCGAACACCACCTCCAGGGCGGGCTGTAGCTGGGCGTTGTACGGTGTGTCCGCTGCGGGCATATGCAGGACAACCCAGGCCATGATGCTGGCGAAAATCACTGCCGCGAATCCGGCCCAGATGGCGCGCCTCGCTCGGGCATAACCATAAACCTCGGTGAGAATGTCGCCGAAGATGTAGCTGATCGGAAAGAACAGGTTGCCGGCACCGAAGCTGACCAGCCCGACGATCGGCAGTGTCACGGCACAGACCTTGGCGGGGCCGATCAGGTTCGAGCAAAGCAGGACCGCCACCATGCCGACGAGGCAGAAATCGTAGTAGCGAAACGCGGTGATCTGTTGCGGACGATGCGTCACGGAGCGGCCCCTGAAACCCTGCGACCAAGAGTGCGTCGCTACGGTCGTCCCGTCCAACCCCGCAGAACCCGTGGCCGGTTTCATTACGCGCAGGGTCATGTCCGAAAACGGCGAGTCTTTCTGATCGGGCCGGACTAGACTGCCGCCATGACCTTGGAACCCGACATCTGCTACGCGGCGATGCAGGCGCGCGACAGCCGTTTCGACGGCGAGTTTTTTGTCGGCGTGTCCAGCACCGGGATCTTCTGCCGGCCGGTTTGCACCGTGCGCCTTCCGCACCGTGACCGCTGCACTTACTACGCCAATGCCGCGTCCGCCGAAGCGGCCGGGTATCGCCCGTGTTTGCGGTGTCGGCCGGAGCTGGCGCCCGGCTCGTCCAGGGTCGATGCCGTGTCCCGGACCGCGGCCCGGGTTTTCGCACGCATTGATGCTGGCGCGTTGACCGATGACAGCCTCGATGCCCTGGCGGCGGAGTTCGATCTGAGCGCGCGTCAGCTGCGGCGGGTGGTCGAGCAGGAGTATGGCGTCTCACCGGTGCAGCTGGCACAGACGCGTCGCCTGTTATTGGCAAAGCAGTTGATTGCCGACACGCAGCTGCCGATGGCCGACGTTGCGTTCGCCGCAGGCTTCTCCAGCGTGCGCCGATTCAACCACCTGTTTCGCAGTCGCTATGGCATGAATCCGACGGCAATGCGTCGAGGCACAGCGGCCGCCGAGGCCGGGCGCGTGGTGCTCAAGCTCGGCTATCGACCGCCGTTGCACTGGGAGGGGCTGGCGGGCTTTCTGTCGAGCCGGGGCGCCACGGTTGTGGAACGCGTCGACCGGGGCGTTTATCGGCGCACGGTGCAGGTGGGCGAGACGACAGGCTGGCTGCAGGCCGAACCCGATACCGGCAAGCACCAACTGAGGCTCACGGTGTCGGAGTCGCTGGTTCCGATGCTGCGACATCTGCTCGCCGGCGTCCGCCACCTGTTCGACCTGAACGCAAGCCCGGCGGCGATCGATGCTTATCTAGGCCAGGATGCGCTGATGGCCGGTTTCGTCCAACGGGCGCCGGGGTTGCGGATTCCTGGCGCGCTGGATGGGTTCGAGGTGGCGTTGCGGGCCATTCTCGGGCAACAGATCTCGGTCAAGGCGGCCACCACCGTGTTCGGGCGGTTCGCGCAGACATTCGGCCGTCCGGTGGATACGCCGTGGCCAGAGCTAAGCCGCGCGGCCCCGACGGCCGAGGTGTTGGCGCAGGCGCCCCTGCAGCAGATCATCGACCAGGGGATGACGCAGCGCCGGGCGCAGACCGTCCAGACCCTGGCGCGATGCGTGGCGGACGGCGAGATCGTGCTCACCCCGAGCGCCGATGTGGCCGCGACGCAGGCAGCTCTGCTGGCCTTGCCCGGCATCGGCCCGTGGACAGTTCAATACCTGACCATGCGGGCGCTGGGCCAACCGGATGCCCTGCCGGCCAGCGACCTTGGTTTGATGCGAGCCGCTGCCTGCGACAAACCGGCTGAGTTATTGGCCAGGGCAGAGGCCTGGAGACCCTGGCGCAGCTACGCCGCCATGCATCTGTGGCAATCACTGACGCGACCGGACTAGGGGGGGCAGCAATGTCTCGATACCAAACTCAAATGGACAGCCCGATCGGGCCACTGACATTGATCAGCGATGGCGCCTCGCTGTGCGGCGTGTCCATGGATGGACCGCAGCGGCTTGCCATGACGGCCGATCGCATGGCCGCAGAAGATGATGTGCTTGCCGAAACACGGCGTCAGCTCACCGAATACTTCGCCGGTACGCGAACGACGTTCGACGTGCCGCTGGCCGGGACGGGGACCGCGTTCCAGCAAACAGTCTGGGCGGCGTTGTGCGGCATCGCCTTCGGCTGCACCGAATCCTATGGCGGCCTGGCGAGCCGGATCGGATCACCCACGGCATCGCGGGCGGTCGGCATGGCGAACGGTCGCAATCCGATCGCGATCATCGTGCCCTGTCATCGCGTGATCGGAGCGAACGGACGGTTGACCGGTTATGCCGGCGGCTTGGAGCGCAAGCAATGGTTGCTCGCACACGAAGCGCGCATTGCGGGGCTGCGGTTGTCCTGAGCCGAACTGAGCGTGTCATCAGTAGCCTTCTTCCTGTTGATGTCGCGCCGTCAGCACGGTCACCGTGGTGTCGTCTTGGATTCGGCGGTGTCCGATCTGTCTGTCGATCGCGTCCTCGACAAAGCTGCTCGGCGTTTCGCCCTCGCGAAGCGCGTTCTCGGCATTCTCGCGTCACTTCCGGGTGACACGGAGCGACGGAATAGTTGCAGTTTTCGTCCAAGGCTCCTGCTGCATTGCATATGCGATGCAAGCTGCGCAGTCGGAGGAACTGGGGCAAGTCTGGTTGCCCGATGGCCGTTCGAATCGATCGCTTGGCCGGTTCTGTCATTTCATCCCATGAGCGTCCAGGCGTAGGATCCAGGCCGTTGCCATGGATATCGGCGACAGCAGACGGCCATCAATACCAACACAAGGCCGTCAGGAGGAGACGACATGACGGCGAACGTACGACGTGACCCGCGCTGGATCGCCATGCTCGGCCTGACGCTGAGCATACTGGCCGGCTGTGCTGGCGATTATGCCGGCGAGGCGGACGACAACACCGCGGTGGATGACACCCCAGCGGGTGGCGATCACTTTCTGACACAGGTTCAGCCTCGACTCGATTTCTGCCGCACCTGCCATATTCCCGGTGGTGTGGCTGACACCGAGGATGGCCATCGTTTCCTGCTGGGTGCGAATGCCGCAGGCGATCGCGATCGCGTGTACGACGCCTGGCAGGCGCTGGGCGAGGGCGTCGAATCCAATCTGCTGCTGATCGAGCCATCCATGCCGGCCGAACCGCATAGCGGCGGCAAGCCCTGGCCGCAGGGTGGCCTTGCCTACGAGGCGATGAAAGTCCTGCTGCAGTGTTTTGAGCAGGGGAGCGACTGCATTACCAACGAAGATCAGATTCCGGTTCAGGAACGGGCGCTGCTCGGTAGCAAGCGCGCGGCACACGCCTGGCAGACGTTCTGCGCGGATCAAGCGGATTCCGCCACGTTGCCGCCGGACCCACGCTCGCAGATTCTGCCCGGCGTGAACGAGGGCAAGGCGGTTTATTTCAACGCCTTCTGGGAGGACTGCCATGTCAATGCGCCGGTGGCTGAACAGGCACCCCGGACCTGCGGGGAGTACCGGGCACGACGCGATCGGGGGTATCAGTTTTTGACTGACGAACTGCCGTCGCTGGCGATGTCTGCGGAAGAATTCAACGCCACGTGGCAAGCATGGGGTCTGGACGAGCGCCCAGAGAATTTCGACGAGCTCTACGGCCTGCGCTACGGATTGAACCCGGCGTCGTTCGACAACCCTTATCCGCTGCCCGGCGAGGACCCGAACGCCACGAATGGCGGCTCCGGCCAGCTGCCGTTGGGAATGCGTCAGCTCAAGGATGACGATGGAAGCTGGACCGGTGAAATCGGTACGGCCGCCTGCTTTCTCTGCCACGGTGGGGAGCTGGACGGCGCCGACGGCGGCGCGTCACTGGGGCTGGCAAGCCTTGGGCTGGGTAACAACAACTACGATCCGATGATGATCGGCCGCGATGGCATGCCGTGGGCGCAGGCCGAATATGTTGCCGATGTCCTGCCGCCGCTGGACGTGAACACGCTGTTCAACATCGGCATCAAACAGCGGGGACAGAACAATGCCGTCGGCGCCTTCGAGTTTCTGGTGACGGTGCTGGATTCGGACAATCTCGGACTCAATCCGAATCCCTTGAAATTCGTCACCATTAACGGTGCCCAGGGTGTGCTGGACGTGTCGCATCCGTTGGCCCACACGCAGGACACGCCGCCGTGGTGGAACATGAGCGTGCGGCCGCGCAAGTTCTTCGATGCCGGTGTATCCAATGACTCGACCCGCATCATCATGGCCGCTGGCCCCGGCGAGATCGGTGACCTGTTCTCCGCCGATGGCGCTCCCTACCGCGAGCGGATCGAGCAGTGGGATCAGGACCTGGAGGCCTTTTTCCTGTCCCGTCGCTCGCCCGAATGGCCGCGCGAGATTGATGCCGCGTTGGCCGAGCAGGGGGCGGTGCTGTTTCACGCCAAGGATTTGTGGGCGGAAGCCGGAAACGCCGACGCCCCAAGGCCTCATGGCGGCAATGGGTCCTGCGCCTCCTGTCACGGTGCTTATGCGCCGCGTTACGTGCACGATCCGGCGTACCTGGCCGACCCGGCCTGGGAAGGCATCGGTGCGCATATCGCCCCGCTGGAGGTGATCGGTACCGATCGGGCGCGTGCGGACATGCTCACGCCAACGCTGCGCGAGCGCTGGGACATGACCTATTGGGGGTATCCCGAAGGCGTGCCGGGTTATGTGCCACCCGAGGACAAGGACCCGCTGACGGAGGTCGCCGACGACATGTATCTCGAACGGCCGGTGGGGCTTTGCGGCTGGGAGAAATCGGTGATCGGCTACCAGGCGCCACCGCTATACGGTGTCTGGGCGACGGCACCGTATCTGCACAACGGGTCCGTGCCGACGCTGGAGCAGGTGCTGGATTCGGCTTCCCGCCCCGACATCTGGCAGCGGCAGCTGCGCCGCGACGGCCCTGTCGTGGGTTTCGATCAGTCGCTGGATCGCGCCTATGATTTCCAGGCCATTGGCTGGAAACATACGGTGCTGGGTTGCAGCGACATACCCGGCACCGCCGTGCTGAACTGCAACCCGCTGAATGATCAGGGGCCGTCGCTTTCGCAGCTGACCCAGAACCTGCTCAACAGTACGATTAGCTGGGCCGGATTACTCAGCCTGCCGGACCCGACTCCCGGGGCATTCGACAAGCGGCTGGTCTACGACACGCGGATTCTGGGCAATGACAACGGCGGCCACAGCTTCAGCGACGTGCTGACCGAGCCAGAGCGTCGAGCCATCATCGAGTACCTGAAGACCTTGTAGATTCTGATGCCGGACCGTCGCCCGTGATCCGGAAGCCGGGTGACGGTCATCGACACGACCCTGAAATATGGACATGCGATGCTGGCCGGCTTGGCAATCGCAATGAGTCTGTTCGCATGGCACCCCCGCTGAATCGTCGTGAATTTCTTCGAACTGTCGCCGTGTCGTCGGCTGCTGTCGGCGGTGCTGGCCTGTCCAGCGCCGTGCAGGCGCAGCAGGCCGCGGCCTTCTCCCCGGAACTGCCGGGCGGGGACTGGCATTTTCCGGCCCGCGCCGAACTGATCCCGTTTGGCCACGCCGTGGCCTCGGGTGATCCGCTGGCGGATCGCGTGATCCTGTGGACGCGGATCACGATTCCCGATGCTCGAGGCTGGGATGTCACGCAGGTGCCAGATCCGCAAGGGTTTTCCACCGTTGAGGTGGGTTGGCTGATTGCCACCGACCCGGCGCTGCAGGATGTGGTCAACAGCGGCACCGTGACCACCGACGCCGCCCGGGATTTCACGGTGAAAGTGGATGCCGGCGGGCTGCAGCCGGCGACCACGTACTGGTACGCGTTCACGGCGCTGGGCTATCGGTCGCCGATCGGTCGTACGCGCACCGCGCCTGCGGTGGGGCAGGGCATTACTGAACTCACCATCGGCCACGTGGCCTGTACGTCCTGGTGGCAGGATTTTTTCAACGGCTACGCACGCATGGGCGAGCGTGGCGATATCGATCTGATCACCCACGCCGGGGATCATGTTTATGAAGTCTCCGGCAATCACATGTCCAGCCGTCAGTACCCGGATGCCGACGGCAATCCGCAGGTGCTGGGTTACGAGGATATCGACAACCGGTCGTGGCGATCGGTCGGCGAGTGCCGCCGCCGCTACGCGCTTTATTATCAAGACCCGAACCTGATCGCCGCGCATATCGGTGCGCCGTTCGCGATCATGGCGGATCAGCATGACTACGATGACGCCAGTGATGGCGACACGGTGTTGATCTCACGCCAGCAGGCGGGCGAGATCTATCACGAGTGGTGTCCACTGCGCTCGCCGATCCCGGACGGCTCAGGCCGGTTTCCGGCGCCGACGGGGCCGAACACGAACGTCCCTATACCGCGTGGTGACGACGCGTTCTTCAGCTACCGCTCGTTGCCGTACGGCGATGTCGCCGAGATCGTGTTGATCGACATCCGGCGGCACCGCGACGATGCCGCGACCGAGATGCCCATTCTCGGCGACCGCCAATGGCAGTGGCTGCAGGAAACACTGCTGGCGGCCAAGGCGCGCGGCGCGCGACACAATGTCATCGTCAACCAGATCAACATGTCGCAGCTGGGGACGGTCAACACTCCGTTGTACGACGTTTACGGCGAGGCGTTGGAGGCCGGGCTGGGCATCGACCCGCGCGGGCCGGAGCTCTACACCTCGGGCTGGGGTGGGTATCCGGCCGACCGCCGCAAGCTCTATCGTTGGCTGCGGGAGCAGGGGATCGTCGACAACATTGTGCTCTCGGGTGACTCGCATGGCTGGTTTGGCAGCGACCTCACTGAAGATCCGCAATTGCCGAATTACGTGCCGCTGACGGGTCTCAGCCTGCTTCAGCCGGTGGGCGTGGAAATGGTGGGCACATCGATGGGCAGGCCGGGGCTGCAGGATGTTGTGGCCGATGAGCTGTACTGGCAGGCCAATGGCGGGCGTGATGCTGCGCCGTTCGACGACGCCGAAACCTACGACACGAACTACCGCCCGGCGGGACTGGCGGCGGCCATCGCACTGGAAACGGCGGCCAAGGCCGCGAACATCAATCTCATCTATTTCAACTGGCGTGCGGAGTACGGGCACACCATGATTCACTTGCGCGAGAGCGAGGCCATCCTTGAAAACTGGGCCTCGCCGCAGCGGGCCATGAGCGACACCGCCGAGTTGCTGGCCCAGCACAGCACCCCCGTCGGCAACCCGCATTTGCGTCCGGTTCTGGCGCCGATGGCGGTCGTGGGCGCGCGAAACGATGTGGCGGCGCCACCCCCGGAAACACTGCCCCCGGAGATTGTTACCCCGGACGGTCCGGCGTCGGATCCGGTCCGAGGGGCGGGTGGCAGCTTCACCCTGGGGACCGCGGTGCTGCTGGGTGCCGCGGAACTGTTGCGCCGCCGGATGCGTGCGACACAGGACGAAGACGCATAGGTTGTAGCGTCCCGTCGACGCAGTTTGCACTTGGGCTAGGTCGCAGCCCCGCAGTAGAATGATGTGCCCTCACCGATCCTGCTCCGCCCGGGGCAGGACCCTCACCATCAAACACTGTTCATGAGTGATTCACTTCGCGACCAGCTGCTCAAGGCTGGCCTGGCCACGCCGGAGCAGGCACGCCGCACGACCAAGAAACCCGGCAAGAAAACGGGTAACAAGAGCAGCAAGAAGGTCCGCGCCCAGCAGACGCTGACGCCGGAGCAACAGGCCGCCAAGGAGGCAGCCCGCAAGAAGGCCGAACGCGACAAGGCCCTGGAGGCCAAGCGCAAGAAGCGCGAGCAGTTGCTCGACATGGACAATACCGTGCGCCAGCTGGTCGAACGGCATGGCCTGAAGCGGCCGGACGATGGTGAAACCTATAATTTCATGCTCGACGGGCGGATTCATTCGCTGCAGGTGACCGCGGAGCAGCGTGGCGATCTCGCCGCCGGTCGGCTATCCATCGTGAGCCGGGCGGGCATTCACCACATTGTCCCGCACCCGATTGGGGACCGGATCGCGGAGCAGGTGCCGGAATGGGTCTGGCGGGTGAAACCCGACAGCGATGACCCCGATCCGGACGATCCGTACGCGGACTACAAGGTGCCGGACGACCTCATCTGGTAGCCGGGACGCTGGCCGCTCAGCCCAGGTTGGCCCGATCTTCGTTGGCGGCACGCATAATCCGCGGCGCCGCATCATCGAACTGCGTCATCAGGGATTCGCTGGACGAGATCGCCTGATCGTAGAACTCACGCATGGCCTGCACGCGTGACACTGCGTCAGGACCGGCTTCGTCCACATGCGGCATGAGCTGGGTGAGGTGGTCCAGCCGGGTTTGCAGGCGTTCAACGTGGCTTTCCAGCAGGCGGGCGTAGGGGTTTTCGGCGAAGCGGTAGAAATCCTGTCGCTCGCCTGGCACCGCCACTCGCTCCAAGACGCCCAATTGTTCCAGCAGGCGAGCATTGGTGCTGATGCTGGCGCGGCTGACGTGCAGCGTGTCGGCCAGTTCCGACAAGGATGCCGGCCCCCCATGCACGACAAACCACCCCATCAGTCGTCCGGCAATACGTGGCAGGCCATCCTGTTTGGCCGCGATCCCGAACTGTTCCACAAAACGGTCGAGCGGATTCTGTAGCGACTTCCCCATCGATACTGTCTCTTGTTGTTATCAACTCCATACGGAGACCGCGTAATCGCTGTTCGCGATCCGCCTGTGCACCATCTCGTGTGCTTATCGTCCCACGAGTCGCAGTTCCCGACAATGCCGCTTACTCTTTGTCGCGGCTGATCACATCAAATATTCAGTTTGAAATGAACTGGGATCGCTGATCGGCCGGTAACCCGCGCGCAATGCCGGGTGCAACTGGGGTTCAGGAGGAAGACATTAAGATGAGACGCAAGACAGGTTTTCGCGTCGTGGCTGGTCTGGCCATGGCCTGTGTGGTGGCAGGCGCGGAAGCGCAAGACTTTGAGCTGTTTGGCATTGATGGGAATGCCACACACCAGTTCTCGATCGGCGCCAACATGCGGATGCAGGATCGGGACAACAACATCATCGGCAAGACCAATATTCCCGGCCAGCAGGGGCTTTGCGAGCCAGACGATTGCGTATCGTCCAGCGGCGACCCAGCGCCCAACCAGCGTTTCGTCGACGCACCGGGCTTTTATTCGGTGAACGGCGATGACGGCAACCTGAATTACGACAAGTACGACCTGACGGCCGCCCCGATCCGGCTGCGTAGTGAGTTCACTCTGAATTTCACGAATTGGTTGTTCGGCTTCGTGCGCACCAACGCGTTCTACGATCCGATCAATGCAGATTTTGACGAATACCATCCGCACAACGTGTCCGATGGCGCCGCGAATGGTTACGAGGGTTTTCAGCCGGAGTACACCGCGCGCAATTCCCAGGCAATTGACGACATCGGGACAAATCTCGAGTTGCTCGATGCCTACCTCACCGCCTATCTACCGCTGCCGATCGGCGATCGCGAACTGACGCTGCGGGTCGGGCGCCAGGTGTTGAACTGGGGCGAGAGCACCTTCCTGGTGCCAAACAGCTTGAACCACATCAGCCCGCCCAACCTTGCGCGACTCAACATGCCCGGCTCCGACACAGCGGAGATTTTCGACCCGATCGCGTTGGTGGTTGCGTCCACCAACCTCACCGACAACCTGTCGATGGAGTTGAACTACCACCTGGATTGGCAGGCCGTGGTGGCCGATCCCGCTGGTTCGTTCTTCAGCACCAGCGATATCGCTGGCGGCGGCGACTACGCCATGCTGTCGTTTGGTAAGGCGCCGGAAGACCCGGAGCAGATTTCCACGCCAGCCGGCTTGACCGGGCTGTTGTCGGATAGCAGCCGCACCACGCTACGTGTGGAAGATCGACGTGCGCGGGATGACGGTCAGTACGGCATTGCGCTGCGTTACTTCGCCGACTGGCTTGGCGCGGGTACCGAACTGTCGCTCTACCACGCGAATTATCACAGCCGGTTCCCGATCGCGAGCTTCAACGCGACGGAGGAATCGTCCTGCCGTGCTGCCGATGGCGTTGCGTTGCCTGGGATTCCGATTCCTGGCCTTGGGGAAGTGGGGCCGCAGCAATTGGCTTGTCTCGGCTTGCTCGACGGCGATCCCGCTGCAATCGCGTCAGCGATCGGCGGTGCGTTGACCGGCAATGTCGCGTTTCCGGGCAATGCATTGCCTGTGGATACCGGCGCGCTGTTCTTCGAGTACCCGGAAGACATCAAGCTCTGGGGCTTCAGCTTCAATACGCTGATCGGTGATGTTGCGTTGCAAGGTGAATACGCGTTCCGCGAGAACCTGCCTGTTCAGGTGCATCAGGTGGATCTGGTGTACGCGCATCTCCAGCCGGCGTTCCCGGCAAACGACGTCGACCTGCTGGGCCTGGCGACCGTCCCGGGTGCGAGAAACGCCGTGCCGGATTACGTTGAGACCCGTTACCGCGGCAATGAATCCATCGAAGCCGGCGAGTACATACGGGGCTACGAACGGTTGAAGGTCGGCCAGCTTAATCTTGGCGGCACCTTGACCTTTGGTGGTTCCAACTGGTTTGGGGCCAATCAGATTCTCGGCATCTTCGAATTCGGAGCCGTGCACGTCGTCGACATGCCGGACGAGAGCGAGATTCAGTTCAACGGCTCTGGTACCGATACGCATTATTCCGCAGGGGCCGACGGGACGGGGTCAGGCGGTGTGCCCGACGCCCGCCGGCAGAATCCAACCCAGCAGCGCAACGGCTTTGCCTCCGAGTTCTCGTGGGGTTACCGGCTGGTGAGTCTGTTCAACTACAACAACGCTTTCCTCGGCGCGAACCTGTCGCCGCTGTTTGGCATCTTTCACGACGTGCAGGGCTACTCGCCGGGACCAGGTGGCTTGTTTGTCGAAGGGTCCAAGCGGTTCTTCACCGGCATGCGGTTCGAGTACCTGAACAAGTACACCGGCGAGATGCGTTACACCTGGTACACCGGTGGTGGCGAGGACAACCAGATCCGCGACCGTGATTCCCTCATGCTGACATTGGGATACGCGTTCTAGCCGATTCGTCTGACAGGGCCGGCCGTGGCGATGCCGCGGCCGGCTGTTCGGTGTCTCCGTGCAGTTGCTCGTAGATCACGCCCCGGATCAGCAGTTCGTCCGATGATCGTGAAGGTTTGAATTCCACGCCGTATGTACGGGCGTCGGGACGGCTGCGATCCCGATCGGTATCCACCGTGTTGCGTACGATGCCTGGCAGCCGCAGTTCGTGGTCATGCACACCAATCTGCACCGGGGCGGTGAGTTCGATTGTGTCCCCGATATTCAGGGTCGTCTGCAGGGCCGTAACCCGACATCCGCGCAGGCTGATGTCTTCAATATGGGCGGCGTGGCTGGATGTGCTGTTGATGCAGCGAATGCGTCCGGCCAATTCGACAGGCACCCGGGGCGCACGGCGCAGCACGCGTTGCTCCAACGTTCGTGGATAATCCAGATGCAGGTACGCATCGGGATGCGTCACGACTTTTCGCACCGTGGTCCTGAACCCCAGCATGCGGCCGTCGCTGAACATCCGGCAGGCGACCGGTTGGCCGTCCCGGACCAGCAACAGGCGTCCGCCTGTGCTCGGGTGGCTGACCAGCAGACTGCGCCCGTTGATCTGACCAATCACCGACACCGTCAGGCGTGGGCGAGTCGTATCGTTGTCCGCGACAAACTGCATTTGCAGCGTGTCACCGGAGGTCACTTGCAGAGCTGGGTGTGCCATCGCCGTTCCGATCTGACATTCATTGGGGTAACGGCAGGCGAGGCGCGGGCTTGAGCACATGACCGCCGTTGGCGTTGTCGACTCAAGCTCTGCGTAGACAGGCCGTTAACGACTGTGACGCCCATTCGCCAGGAGTGACTGATGGAACACTTGCCCCAACCCCACGAACAGCTGCTGCAGCTGGCCAGCTTGCGACCGGCCCGCTCGGAGCCATCGACCGGCATGTCGGCGCAACCGATGAGTCTGGCGCGATGGGCCGAGGTGCAGATGATGATTTCGGCAACGGTCGCCAACGAGCCGATGGGCTGATCCGCCGGCGCCGCGCCGCGCATTGAATGTCAGCATTTTCTGACAACCAACTCGGGCGGGTGCTCTCAGCAGTGCCATGACCGATCGTTCAACCTTCGGTACACCGCCACGTTGCGGTTTCCCCAATTCCCGGAGGTTGACATGAAAAAGCTCGTACGCTGGATCATTCTGGCGACATTGCCCGCTGTTGTAGCGCCTGCTGCCACGGCATTCGAGCCCATTCGCAATCAGTACATCGTGGTGCTGAGCGCCGATGCGCAAGGCCCGGTACGTGACCTGGCCCGAGGTCTCGTCGCCAGTGTAGGCGGCGGCGAATTGCTGCACGTGTACGACGCGGCACTGGACGGTTTCGCCGTCAAGCTGCCGGCTGTTGCGGCCCGCGCGCTGGAACGCAGCCCGTTGGTGGCACGGGTTGAGCAAGACACGCTGATGTCGCTCAATGCCACGCAGTTCGACGTACCGTCCTACGGTATCGATCGTGTTGACCAGATCACCGGTCTCGACGGCAACTACGACTATCCCGCAGGAGCCGGTGCAGGCGCGCACGTTTACATCATCGATACCGGCCTGAACACCAGCCATGTCGATTTCGCCGGACGTATCGGCCCGGGTGCCAACTTTGCATCCAACGGTGGCGGTTTGCTGTGCACGCTGCTCGGCATCGGATGCCCGGCGGCGGATCCATCCAATGTCGAGGACTGTAACGGCCACGGCACCCACGTCTCGGGCACGGCGGTCGGCACGGATTACGGCATTGCCAAGTCGGCGACGGTGCACGCTGTTCGCGTGTTCAGCTGTGGTGGCACGACAGCAACCTCGACGATCATCGCCGGCGTTGACTGGGTGACGGCCAACGCAATCCTGCCTGCGGTGGCGAACATGTCGCTGGGCGGCGGAGCCTCTGCAACGCTCGACAACGCCGTACAGGCCATGATCGACGCCGGCGTGACCGCCGTGGTGGCCGCGGGGAATGATGATGCCGACGCGTGCAGCCAATCGCCGGCCCGACTGCCTGACGCGATCACTGTTGGCTCGACCACCAGCTCCGACGCACGCTCGTCGTTCTCGAACTTCGGTACCTGCGTAGACATTTTCGCGCCGGGTTCGAGCATTGTGTCGGCGAGTTCCAGCAATGACACCGGTTCGACCACGCTCAGCGGCACGTCGATGGCCAGCCCGCATGTCGCTGGTGGTGTGGCGCGCTATCTGATGGACAATGGTTCAGCGACTCCGGCCAATGCGGCTGCCGCGCTGATTGGTACCGCGTCCACGGGTCTGATCTCGGACGCCGGGACGGGCTCTCCGAACCGCCTGATGTATCTGGATCCAGCAGGCTTCTAACTTGGGTGCTGCCAGCCCCGCTGCGGGATGAAGGGGGAGGGGCTGGCCGTCTCGAACAGACGTCTTAGCAACAACCGGAAGGGGTTGGGCGGTCGCGGATCGCTCAGCCCCTCCAGCGTCTTAGGGTGCGATGCCGACGCAGCCGACGCCGCAGCGATCGGATATCCCGCGTGCCGGAGTTTACGGTCAGTACCTGCAGTTTCAGCGCCAGCCAGGCAGTGGCGGTGGCGTCCGCCAGCGCATCGTGCCGGTCCAGGCCGGGAATCCCGAAGTGCGCCAACGCGTCATCCAGCGACGGCATCCGTGGCCCCAGTTCGGGCGCCAGCATCAAGGCCCATTCCGCGACATCCAGCCAGACCGGCCGAATGAGCCTGTGCTCTGCCTTGATCACGGCGCGCCGCAGCACGGCGGCGTCGAAGGGGGCGTGATAGGCCAGCAACGGAGCGGCATCGACGAACGTCAGAAAGTCAGCCAGGGCGTGACTGGGCAGCACGGCGTTACGCAGGCGTTGGGGCGTCAATCGGTGAACCAGCAGATTGTGCGGGGTGGGTGTCTGATCGGGCACCAGCAGATCCGAGTAGCTATCCGCGAGCTTCAGGCTACCTGCCTCGATGCTGACCGCACCAATCGCGAGCAGGTCATCACGTCGCACATCCAGCCCGGTGGTTTCCACATCCACCACCACCATGCGTTGGTCCAGGCCGGCATCCAGCACCGCGTGTGGTGATTGCAGCCACAGCCGGTCGGCGACGTCTTCAACCCGGTCGATGAGCCCGGTCATGAATAGTCCAGCTTGAGCCGGTCGTGCAGCCGCTGAGCCTGGCGCAACGCTTCCTTGAGTATTCGCCTGTCCAGCGGGTTCAGGCTGTCCGGATCGATTTCGTTGCTCAGTGCCAGACCCTGTTCGGACTGCTGCTGGTGGGCGCGCATGCGTAGCACCTGCAGGAAGGAAAAGGCTTCCGTCCAGGCGCTGCTGTCGCGCGGGTCTAGCACGCCCATGGCTGCCAGGGCGTCCAGGCGCTCTTCTGTATTGGGCAGGGTCAAGCCATTGGCCAGCGCCAGGGTTCGCGTTGCGGCAACAAAGGACTGCAGGCCGTTCTTTTTCAGATCGAGCAGACGGCCCTGCTCGGCGCGCCGAGTAGCGAAGGAGCGGATCAGCCCGAGCGCTGGGCGAAAACCAAGCGCGACCTGTGCAAGCGCATGCAGAAACTGGGTGTTGCGCTGCGCCGCCGCCACTGCGGACGCCAGGACTTGATCAAAGGCGTCGGTCTCGCCAGCCGTCGCGCGGGCATCGAGATAAATCGAACCCTTGAGCAGGGCTTGCGGCGATTGCGACTCGATGAGCTCGCTGTATTTGTTGGACCATTCCTCACGGCTCAGGCACAGCTCCGGGTTCCCGGCCATGACGTTGCCAGGACAAAGCGGGAATCCGATCTCGGCCAGCATTCGATTCACCCGCTGGGCAAATGGCAGCAGCCGATCTCGCTGCGCCGCGGCCGTGTCGCCTGGGGCGACGTCGAACAGCAGGGCGTTGTCCTGATCGGTGTGCAGGGTTTGTTCGGCGCGTGCTTCGCTGCCAAAGGCCAGCCATGTGATCGTGGGCAAGGTCTGCGGTTCGGTCTGGCGTGCGAGATCCAGCACCCGGCGAACGGCCACGTCGTTGAGCTGGGTGATCAGCCGCGTGAGCTGCCGCCCGGAGGCCCCCTGCGCCAGCATCGCGCTGACCACCCGCTGGATTTGCTGCCGTACCTCGGCGATTGCCGACACCGATCCGCAAGCGGACAAGGTTCGAGCCAGGCTGACCATATCCACATGTTGGTGCGTGAACAGGTCTCGTTCGGAGACCACGCCCACCAGCCGTGGGCCGTCGACGACCAGTAGATGAGCGATGCGGTGTTCCAGCATCAAGGAGGCGGCGTCAAACAGGGAGGCGGTGCCGGTGAGCCCTTTCGGGGCCTGCGTCATCGCAGATGTGATCGATCCGTCCAGCGTTGCGTTGCCGCCGGCCACGAGTGTGCGCAGGTCCCGAAGCGTGAAAATTCCGCTAGGCCGGGCGTCCGCACCGAGCACCACAATGCTGCCGACTTCGGCTTCGTGCATGCGCCGAACCGCCGTTTGCACGCTGGTCTGTTCGTCGCAGGTGACCGGGGGGCGCAGCGTCAGGGCGTCCAGACGGGTGTCTAGCGTGGCGGCTCGGTGCATCTCCGCCGTGACCTGTGCGCGCATCTGATCGCGGGCGCGTTCCACCAGCACGCTGGCGCGGCGCTCGCAGAAGCCGCGGAAACGTTCGCTTTGATTCATCAGGAGCTGGAATTGCTCGCGTGGAATCTGCACGACAAAACTGTCTTCTGCCGCGAGGTGGACCGTGCGTGTCGCGCGTTGTTGAAACAGTGCAGCGGCGAGGAAGGTTTCGCCCGGGCCCGCTTCAAACAGCGCCGGTGCGTCACGCCCTGCATCGCGGCGCGTGCCTCGGACCAGGCCTTGCTGCACAACGCAGAAGAAGCGTGGGAGGCCGGCCTCGGGGCCGATGATGGCGCGGTTCTGCGCGTAGTAGGCGAGCTCTGCGTGCTGCAATACGTCGCGCAGCAAGGCTTCGTCCAACTCGTCGTAGGGTGGGTGCTGACGAAGAAAGGCCAGGGTGTTGTCGATGGTCTGCAGCGCGCCGCGGCCGGAGCGGACACGCGTTGAGGCATCGGCACGGTCGATCATCGGACGCAGGCCGGTGCGGTGGCTTGTCCACTCGATCCGGTGGACTTCATCGTGTTGTGTTGTCGAGCCACGTCGAGCCGAGCCTTGGGCATTTGTTGCATGCTAGCCGACATTCCGGGCTCGACAAACTGACGCCGGCGTCAGTTCTTCAGCACGCCGCAAACGAAGAAGGCCCGGATGACCGGGCCTTCTCGTATCAACAATGCACGGAGTGACTACCCCTCGAGCACTGCAGTCACGCCCATGCCGCCGGCAGCGCAGATGGAGATCAGGCCACGGCCACCCTTGTTCTCCTCGATGATTTTCGCCAACGAACCGACGATGCGGGCACCGGTCGCCGCAAACGGATGGCCCATGGCCAGGCTGCCGCCCTTGACGTTCAGCTTGGTCCGGTCGATGGAGCCAAAGGCCTTGTTCTGGCCCAGGTACTCCTTGGCGAAGCGGTCATCTTCCCAGGCGGCGAGGGTGCAGAGCACCTGCGCGGCGAAGGCTTCGTGAATCTCGTAGAAGTCGAAATCCCCAAGCCCCAGACCGAGGCGGCCGAGCATGCGCGGCACCGCCTGTGCCGGCGCCATGAGCAGGCCTTCGGCTCCGCGCACGAAGTTGTCGCGGCTCTTGTCAGCCTTGATGAAGTCGACAGCAGCCGTCTCGCCGGTGACCAGGTAGGCGAGAATCGGCAATCCCTTGGACTTGGCCCATTCCTCGCTTGCCAGCAGCACGCCGGCGGCGCCGTCGGTGAGCGGGGTAGAGTTGGCGGCGGTGAGGGATGCGCCGTCGTCCTTGCTGAACGCAGGCTTCAGCGTGGCCAGTTTTTCCAGGGTGCTGTTTGCACGCATGTTGTTGTCGCGCTGCACGCCTGAAAATGGGAACACGAGGTCGTCGTAAAAGCCGTCTTCGTAGGCCTGTGCCGCCTGCTTGTGGCTGGTGAAGGCAAGCAGATCCTGATCTTCGCGCTTGATGCCCCAGGCCTGGGCCATGTCTTCACAGTGCTGGCCCATGGACTTGCCTGTCGCCGCTTCCGCGTTGGAGGGAATGCTGGGCACGACATGGCTTGGACGGATCTTCATCAGCGCCTTGAGGCGGTCACCGCCGGTCTTCGCGCGGTTTACTTCCATCAGGATCCTGCGCAGCCCTTCGTTGACGCCGACGGCGGCGTCCGAGGTGGTGTCGGTCCCCGCGGCGATGCCGCAGTCGATCTGACCCAGGGCGATCTTGCTGCCCACCGTGAGCACGGTCTCCAGACTCGTGCCGCAGTACTGCTGCACGTCATAGGCCGGCGTTTCGTTCGCCAGCTTGGATGACAGCACGGCTTCGCGGGTCATGCAGGTGGTCGGACGCAAATGCATCACCGTGCCCGCCGAGACCTCACCCAGACGCTCGCCGGCCAGGTTGTACTTGTCCACCAACACGTCGAGCGTGGCTGTCAGCATGCTGTGGTTGGATTCCGTGCTGTACGCCGTATTGGAACGGCAGAACGGAATGCGCGCGCCACCGACGATGGCGACCTTGCGTGGGAGTTCAGACATGGAGTTCTCCAGTCAGGTGACAAATTGGGCGTCACGGTAATCCTGCGGGTGCCGCACTGCAACATCCGCGGTGTGGTGGGGGCGGTGTCAGAGAGGTCAATGCGGTTCGCATTGAACGAGCAAGTATTGGGAGAGGTCGGCGGCAGTTGGTCACGTTCCCGGGCGCATTTTCGTTTCGCCTCTTTTCTATGTGCGAGGAAAGAAAATAGGCTCGCCCGGCAGGGCGAAATCCACCGCCGCGCGCCGGCGTCGGAACGGGCTGGATGAAGCCACCTCATCCGCCACACAAAATTCACAAAAAAAATTCGTCGCCGCCCCTTGAAAGCACCACCCTGGTCCCCAGTTTTGGCAGCCACCAGGGACGAGTGCTAATCGCATCTCGTCCATGACCCGGCCGGGCCACGGAAATGGCCCATTCATCGATATTAGTTTTCGACAGTTTGGGAGGCAGTCAGCCATGAATATTCGTCCCTTGCAGGATCGCGTGGTGATCAAGCGCCTTGAAGAGGAGCGCACGTCACCGGGCGGCATCGTGATCCCTGATTCGGCAACAGAGAAGCCGATCAAGGGTGAAGTCATTGCCGTGGGCAATGGCAAGAAGCTGGAATCCGGCACCGTCCAGAATCTGGACGTGAAGGTCGGCGACAAGGTGCTGTTCGGCAAGTACTCGGGTACCGAGGTCAAGCTGGACGGCGACGAAGTCGTTGTCATGCGTGAAGACGACATCATGGCGGTGCTGGAGGGCTAGAGCCCCGCACGCCGGATTCGATCGTTCAAGCAATCTTTCGTCAGAACCCCATTAGTTAAGGAGCTATCCAATGGCTGCCAAGGAAATTCATTACAGCGACGACGCGCGTCAGCAACTGCTGAAGGGCGTCAATGCGCTGGCCAATGCCGTCAAGGTCACGCTGGGCCCGAAAGGCCGCAACGTCGTACTCGAAAAGAGCTTCGGTTCGCCGACCGTCACCAAGGACGGTGTGTCCGTGGCCAAGGAAATCGAACTGGAAGACAAGTTCCAGAACATGGGCGCGCAGATGGTCAAGGAAGTCGCTTCCAAGACTTCTGATGTCGCCGGTGACGGCACCACGACCGCAACCGTGCTGGCGCAGGCGATTCTGCGCGAAGGCATCAAGAGCGTGTCTGCCGGCCTGAACCCGATGGACCTGAAGCGCGGCATCGACAAGGCTGTGGAAGCCGCCGTCGAAGAGCTGAAGAAGCTCTCCAAGCCCTGTGACGACAACAAGGCGATTGCCCAGGTCGGCACGATCTCCGCCAACTCCGACGACGCAATCGGCAACATCATTGCCGAAGCGATGGAGAAGGTTGGCAAAGAAGGCGTGATCACCGTTGAAGAAGGCTCTGGCCTGGCCAACGAGCTGGATGTCGTTGAAGGCATGCAGTTTGATCGCGGCTACCTGTCGCCGTACTTCGTCAACAATCAGCAGTCCATGACGGCTGAGCTGGACAATCCGTTCATCCTGCTGCACGACAAGAAGGTCTCGAACATCCGTGACCTGCTGCCCGTGCTGGAAGGCGTGGCGAAGTCCTCGCGTCCGCTGCTGATCATCTCGGAAGACGTTGAAGGTGAGGCCCTGGCGACGCTGGTGGTCAACACCATCCGTGGCATCGTCAAGGTTGCCGCTGTCAAGGCTCCTGGCTTCGGCGATCGTCGCAAGGCCATGTTGGAAGATATCGCCATCCTGACCGGCGGTACTGTCATCTCCGAAGAAACCGGCATGAGCCTGGAAAAGGTCACGCTGGAAGACCTCGGCGAAGCCAAGAAGGTGCAGGTTTCGAAGGAAAACACGACGATCATTGATGGCGCCGGCCAGACCGACAACATCAAGGCTCGTATCGAAACCATCCGCAAGCAGGTTGAGGACGCCACCAGCGACTACGACCGTGAAAAGCTGCAGGAGCGCGTCGCCAAGCTTGCCGGCGGTGTTGCCGTCATCAAGGTTGGTGCCGCCACCGAAACCGAGATGAAAGAGAAGAAGGCTCGCGTTGAAGACGCGCTGCACGCAACCCGTGCTGCCGTTGAAGAAGGCGTGGTGCCTGGCGGTGGTGTTGCGCTGGTTCGCGCAATTGCCGCCATCGAAGGTCTGAAGGGCGACAATGCCGACCAGGATGCGGGTATCCGCATCCTCAAGCGTGCGATCGAAGAGCCGCTGCGTCAGATCGTCTCCAACGCCGGTGGCGAAGCCAGCGTGATCCTGAACGCGGTCAAGGCCGAGTCCGGTAATTACGGCTACAACGCCGGGACGGGCGAGTACGGCGACATGATCGCCATGGGCATTCTGGACCCGACCAAGGTGACTCGCAGCGCGCTGCAGCACGCCGCCTCGGTTTCCGGTCTGATGCTGACCACCGAAGCCATGATCGCTGAGGTTCCGAAGGATGAGCCTGCGATGCCGGCTGGTGGTGACATGGGTGGCATGGGCGGCATGATGTAAAGCTGTCCGAGATCACTCGGTAAGAGAAGAAGCCCCGCTCCGGCGGGGCTTCTTCGTTTGGGGCAAGAATTCGCAGGTTTGCCCCGCGTTTTGCGAATTGCTTCGCAGCCGCCAGACCGAAAACACTTGAAGCACAACGCTATTCCGCCGAAAGTGTGCGGCTGGGAGTGGAGATCAGCTTGGAATGAACGCGCGGACATTAGTCGTACTGGGGATCATCGGTTTGTGGGCAACGCCCCTGATCGCGGAAGTGACCGACCAAGCGCTCGAGGTGCCGCAGCCGGACGCCGCTGTGGTCGCTGAGACCGTTTCGCCCGGGTCTGCCGAACCTGCTGATAGCGGGGCGCCGGTGGACGGCGATGCCACGCAGCCTGACGGTGATGTAGAAGCCTCCGGAAGCGATGCCTTGTTTGCACCGCCAGCGCTGCAATCCGTCGCGCCATCGCGCCCTGCCGCGTTGCAACAGCCAGACGCCGAAACGGCCGCCGCCACAACAGCGGCGCCCGAATCTGATCCCGAGGTGAACGTCTCTGCAGAGGCCGAACAGGCCGTGCAGGATGCCCCTGTCGAAGTGACGGCCTTCGACGAACGCCTTGCACTGGGCTACGCGGATGCGCAGCACGTGATGGGCCGGCGCTTCGAGCAAGGTGACGGTGTGCCCACCGATTTGATGAAAGCCGGTGATTACTATTTCAAGGCGGCTTCTCAGGGTTATGCCGAGGCTCAGAGTGATCTGGGCCGTTTCTACGCTGCGGGTATCGGAATCCGGCAGGACATCAGCCTCGCGTTTGATTGGTTCCTGCAAGCCGCTGAGCAGGGGCTGGCCGAGGCCCAATTCAACACGGCGCTGATTCTGCAGCGCGGGTTGCTGGGCGAGGCGAAGCCCGCCGCGGCCGCAGACTGGTATTGGAAGGCCGCGAGCCAGGGTCACGATGGCGCCATCGTCAATCTCAGCAATATGTATCTCAACGGCGACGGCATCGACCAGAATGTCGATTACGCCTACGAGCTGCTGCGTGATGCGGCGGAACAGGGCAACGCTGCCGGTCAACTCAATCTGGCTCGGCTACTGATTCACAATGGCTACCAGGCTCCACGCGAACATGACGCGGATGCACTGCTAGCGAGTGCGATGCAGACCTACCCTGCGGCAGCGGGTCTGCTGCTCGGTATCGCGCGCCAGTCTGGTGTTGGCGTGCCGCAGAACCTATCGGGCGCGGCGGAAGCCTACCGGGTTGCTGCCGGGGCGGGTGACGTCGAAGCGGCCTACGAGTTGGGTGAAATGCTGTTGCGTGGCGAAGGTGTTGAGCAGGACATCGCGGCGTCCGTGCCGATGTTCGAGCAGGCCGCTGCCGGTGAAATTCCGGAAGCCAATTTTCGGTTGGGATCGCTTTACTCCACCGGCCGCGGGGTGGAGAAAGACGTCGATGCTGCGCGTGTGGCTTATACCGCCGCGGCGGAAGCCGGGCTCGCGCCAGCGCAATACAACCTCGGGCTGATACTCACGCGGGCGCAGGACCCGGCGGCCCAGGCCGAGAGCGTTCGGTGGTTCCAGGCGGCGGCACAGTCGCAGCACACCAACGCGATGTACCAGCTGGGTCGCGCCTACCAGACCGGACTCGGCATTGAGGCGGATGGAGGGCAGGCCGCGTATTGGTACGACCTTGCAGCTGAGAGCGGCCATGTCAGTGCCGCCTACAATCTCGCCCTGTTGTTCCTGGGCGGCGATGTTCCGGATGCCGGAGCAGCGCAAGCCATCGCCTTGCTGCAATCGGCCG
>JAGLCS010000010.1 GCA_023146115.1 Abyssibacter sp.
TTACACCACTCCGTGGGACACGACCTCCAGTTGGCACACGATGTCAAAAAATGATAAACCAAGGTCAAGACCCAAACCACCTCCTGCCGCACAATCCTGCTCAACGAAAAACTGTTTGAGGAAACAACCATGGCGACGCTGTTTGAGCCGATAGTTGCCGGCATGACCACGCTGTTTGGTCGCGAACCCACTTTGAACGAGATGATTCTGATTCCGATGATTCCGGTATTTGTCAGTGGATTTCTATTCGAATGGTTGTATAGCTATCGCAAAACCGGCGATGCGGGGCTCGGCCAGGGAAAACCGTTTTGGCTACGCGAAGTGCTGGCCAACTTCTCTTTGGGGGCCGGTTATTACGTGTCCGGCGCCTTGATGAATCTGCTATTCGTCGCCGCCCTGTTCAGCGTGGTCTGGGAGCACCGCCTGTTTACCATCCCGCTGAATCTGGCGACGGTGATTCTGGCGTTTTTCGCCCAGGAATTTTGCTACTACTGGTATCACCGCAGCGCTCACCGGATACGTTGGTTCTGGACTCAGCATGTCTCTCACCACACCGGTGAAATCATGAATATGTCCACGGCTGCGCGGCAAAGCATCCTCAACGGCATTGTTGGGACCTGGATGTTCTACGTTCCGGCGGTACTAATTGGCTTTAGCCCGGAACTGATGCTGGGGCTACTGGGTGCCAACCTCGCATTCCAATGGTTTGTGCATACCGAGGCCATACCCAAACTTCACCCCTGGATCGAATGGTGGATTAACACACCGTCCAATCATCGGGTGCACCATGGCCGCAATCTGCAGTATGTCGACAAAAACTATGGTGGCGTCATCATGTTGTACGACCACCTGTTCGGCACCTACGAACCGGAGCAGGAAAAGGTGGAATACGGCACCCCGAGGCAAATCAAAAGCCACAATTGGCTGGTGCTGAATTTGCACGAATTCGTGGACATGTTGCGTGACGTCATGGCGCCCGGCCCATTAGCTCAGCGACTCAAGCATCTGTGGAAACCACCGACCTGGCAGCGCGAGGGCCATGAACCTATCCATACCTGGACAGTAGAGCGCCACGCCGAGGTCACTGAGAAATGAACATGGCAGCCAAGCTATTTCTCATGCTCAATGCCATTGCTTTCATGCTGATCGGCATCAAAACCACCGTCGACCCAGTTGCCGCTATGGCCGATCTTGATATGTCACCCCAGAGCGTCACCGAATCCAATGAAATTCGCTCGATATACGGTGGCATGCACTTCAGCTTTGGCGTCATGATGCTGGCTGGTGCTTTGCTGCCAGCACTGACACGCCATGCGCTATGGTTCTGCGCGGCATTCTTAGGCGGTCTGGTCGGCGGACGGCTGTCGAGCCTGTTGTTGGATGGCCAGCCGAACGAGCTGGCGAATTTCCTGCTGGTGTTTGAAAGCGTCGTGCTCATTGCCGCCTTATGTTTGCAACATGGCGTAAGAAACAACCAGAACTCGCCGACACGATCAGAAGCCGTCCAACAAACTTCCACGATCAGCAGCGACGGCATCGGGCGCTAACCGGACAATTGCAGAACAGGGCATCTACGTCTCATTCAGGCACTGACCAGCCATTGGCCAGTTACGATCAGCATCCATCGCCTCAGATGATTAAATGCGGTGTGGCCGTATCCAACTCCGATGCTGTCGCCGCATAAGGCCGCACACAGTGATGACGCTAATGAAAACGAGTTCTCCTTCTCAACTCGGATGGTATCGATGCTTTACTGCACAACGCATGCATCGAATGCACTATGTCGTTTATGGAGAAAAATATACGCGCGCACCAGGTGCGCGCGATAAATCAAGGCGTAAAACTCACTAACCGCCCACTAAGAAATGAGTAGACTGTTGCGGCGCTAAGGGAGATGCTTGGAACAGTTGCGTTCGGTCAGTTACGTGGGCTGATATGACAATCATCAACTACATATAAGAGTTCGAATCCTGCCGGGCGCGCCAATTTGATACGTGACTGGGCACTGACATGTGCCCAGTTTTTTTGCTCCATCCAGATATGGCTCCAGCCATGTTTGCGTTGCTGCCCAGAAGCTCACCTTCGCCACCTCCAATACGGATTTCAGTGACGATGGTTTGCAGGTAGGTCTTAGCCAGCTTGCTGTCGCTGCTTAGCAGTTCCTGCTTAATGCCGGAAGCAAATTCAACGATCTGGCTTTGGCCAAACTTCTTCAGTGGAACTTGGCGCCGTCGGGTAATTTCACCGAGCTCACGGTCCATAGCGTCAATCCGCCGTTGGGTGGCATCGAGACGGTCACGTAGAGTGGCGTGGAACTCTAGTTTTCCTGATTCAATCATTTCGTACCACGAATTGATTTGCTCTCTGGCGAGGGCTACCTTGCGTTCCAGTTCCTTGGCGCGCAACTTATCGGGCGTCTGCATCTCGTTGATCGCAATGCGCAGCTCCGACAGCATGGACTCGATACGCTCAGGGGCGATTACCTTTTCGGCAACCAGATCAAGAACCAAGGCGTCCAGCTCTTCCCTCGGGATGTTTGGCGCATCACACATCGAGTTGCCTTTGTATTGACGAGTGCCACAGCGATAGTAGTCGTAATGCCCGCCTTTGCCTGACACCAGGACGAACCCTGCACCGCAGCGTGCACACTTAGCGAGGCCAGTGAGAAGCGTTGGCGAGGCTGCAGCGCGGTATTCGGTGGATTTGCCCGGAGCTTTCTGGGCGCGAATTTCTGCTGCACGATCAAAGGTGCTGCGATCAATGATGGCGGGAATTCTTGTCACGATGTGTTCCGATTCGTCACGCTTTTCGCCGCTCCTCGAATCGGTTCGGTTGTAAACGTAGTCGCCGTAGTATGTGGTTGAGTTGAGCACTTCCCACACGCCCTGTGATTTCCATGGTTTTCCTCGGCGTGTGAATCCTTCTTTGTTCAGTTGCGTGGCGATTTTCTTGACGCCGAGCCCTGCCTCGACTTCGTTGCCAACAGCCAGCGCAAAGATTTTTCGGACAGCTACAGCTTCGTCAGCGTTGACTTCCAGCTTGCGCTTAAATCCATTGCGACCCTTGACGTCTGTAGCGACCGCCGCGTATCCAAAAGGAGGACGCGAGCCGTTGAAATAGCCCTGACGGGCATCTTAGGCTCAAGAACCAAGTGCAACACTCTTTTTAGATAGTGTTGCACTTGGTTCTTGAGCCTAAGCTGTGTCCTTTGATCCACTCTCAAAGTTCACACATTCCAAGGCGTCGATAGCCAACGTCGCCAAGCAAGCGATTTCCGATACCTGTGGGCACTCGGCTGCTTTCGGCCTCCACACCACCTTGATGTTTCTCTTGAGCTCAGAGCTATCGCGCGTCATGGTTCGATCCTGGTCAGATGCGGGCATGCAGACTTACCCTTAGGGCACGGGAAAACCTTAGTTAGCACTGCTAAACGTTCGGCGCGATGATGAATACGGAATAAAAACAACAAGTTGCGGCCTGTGGGCCGAAAGTGAAACAGTCTATTGAGGCTGCCTTGAGACACATTGATGATCTGGAACGGTCGAAAAGCAGCGAACTCTGGAACGAACGAGAGCAGGCGAACGCGCGGGTTTGGAGGCAGTTGTTGTCGATGAGCTTGAATGGGATGCAAGGCGGACAGGTGCCGCACATGCTTCGGAGCGAGCTGCAATCGGCTGCGGACGTAGAACTCGATGCCAGGGAATGGGATCGGGTCCGTCGATGGGTAAAACGAAATATCCGTGAATCACTGGACAGCAGGCTCGTGCGAGCTAAATTGCCAAGAATCTATGAAGGACGCGTCAGCAATCCCGTTGGTGGCCGACCTGAAATCAGCGAAGCTCAGTATTTTATATCGCTAACTGAGGGGCCGCCGATTCCAAAGACTGGGAAGGACACAAAAGCAACTACGACTGAAGAAGTGATAGAGACCGCTTCACCTCGTTCTACCGATGGTCAAGTGGAGCCTGCTCCGCAGGTTCCAGATGTTCAAATTCGACCTGATTTTCCATGGAAGAAAGCAGCAATTGATTACGGATTTGGGCTGCCAACTTTGTTGTTTTGAGTTTTGTTAGTCATTCTGGCTGCAGTATTCGAAACGCCGGATATTAAAAAACAATTTTGGCTGACAGGAGGCGTTATTATTTTGATTGGGGCATGGTTTATCGATAGGGGTAAACGGCGACTAAAAGAGCTTGGCTCAGATGAATAACTCAATTTTCCTGTGAGCAAGCGGCGGCGCGAGAATGGAGACCAGCATTTGAATAAAAAATCGCTCAGCGAACGCGATATCTGTACAAAATTCATCACGCCTGCCTTGCAGAAGGCCGGCTGGGATATCCAAACTCAAGTTCTTGAAGAGGTCTCTTTCACCGCAGGCCGCATCATCGTCCGCGGCCGTTTGCACGCACGTGGCCAAACGCGCCGAGCTGATTATGTTCTGAGCTATCAGAAGAACCAGCCCATTGCCGTCATCGAGGCCAAGGACAACAAGCACAGCCTGGGCGATGGCATGCAGCAGGCACTGGCCTACAGCGACGCCCTGGATACCCCGTTTGTGTTCAGCTCCAACGGCGATGGTTTCCTGTTCCACGACCGCACCGGGCTATCCGACAAAACGGAAACCACCCTATCGCTGGATGAGTTCCCATCCCCTGAGGAGCTCTGGGCACGCTATTGCCAATACAAAGGCATCGATCAGGAAGCCCGCAAAACCGTAGAGCACCCTTACTACGATGACGGCAGTGGCCGGACCCCGCGTTATTACCAATCGGTCGCCATCAACCGCGCGGTGGAAGCGGCTGCCAAAGGGCAAGATCGCATTCTGCTTGTGATGGCCACCGGCACCGGCAAGACCTTCACTGCATTTCAGATCATCTGGCGCTTATGGAAGTCCGGCCGAAAGAAACGGATCCTTTTCCTGGCCGATCGCAACATCCTGGTCGACCAGACCCGCATCAACGACTTCCAGCCCTTTGGTCAGGCGATGACCAAGGTGAGCAAGCGCACGATCGACAAGTCCTACGAAATCTATCTGTCGCTGTACCAGGCCGTGACCGGCAATGAAGAAGAGAAGAACATCTACAAGCAGTTTTCACCGGATTTCTTCGATCTTATTGTCATCGACGAATGCCACCGGGGTAGCGCGGCGGCCGATTCTGCCTGGCGCGCCATCCTCGAATACTTCTCAAGCGCCACACATATCGGCCTGACGGCCACGCCCAAGGAAACCAAAGACGTTTCCAACATCGACTACTTCGGCGAGCCGGTTTACACCTACTCGCTGAAGCAAGGCATCGAGGATGGCTTCCTCGCGCCGTACAAAGTCGTGCGTGTGGATATCGACAAAGACCTGCAGGGCTGGCGGCCCAGCAAAGGCCAGACCGACAAACACGGCGAACTGATCGAAGACCGCATCTACAACCAAAAGGATTTTGACCGCAATCTGGTGCTGGAAAAACGCACCGAGGTTGTGGCCGCCAAGATCACCGAGTTTCTGGAACGCAGCGATCCGTTCCAGAAGACCATCGTGTTCTGCGAAGACATCGACCACGCCGAACGCATGCGCCAGGCCCTGGTGAACCTGAACCCCAAAAGGGTGGCCGAGAACCGAAAATATGTAATGCGCATCACCGGCGACGAAAACGAAGGCAAAGCGGAGCTGGATAACTTCATCAACCCGGAAGAGCGGTACCCGGTCATCGCCACCACAAGCAAGTTGATGACCACGGGCGTGGACGCTAAGACCTGCAAGCTCATCGTGCTGGACCAGCGCATTCAGTCCATGACCGAATTCAAGCAGATCATCGGTCGTGGCACCCGCATTGATGACGACTACAACAAGCACTGGTTCACTATTCTGGATTTCAAGAAAGCCACCGAGCTGTTTGCCGATCCGGACTTCGATGGCGATCCCGTCAAGGTGTATGCCCCGCAGGGCGATCAACCCATCAATCCTGATGATGAGCATGCTGGCGAGGATGGTATCGCCGAAGAACCGGCGGATTACGGTGCCGACGAGGGCGAGCAGTGGCATAACGATGACACGCCGGATGACGACGATGGCGGCGGCAAGCGCATCAAATATGTCGTCGGCAATGTGGATGTCTCGGTCATCGCCGAGCGCGTGCAGTACCTCGGCCCGGACGGCAAGCTCATCACCGAAAGCCTCAAGGACTACACCCGCAAACGCGTGAAAGAGCATTTCGCAAGCGTGGATGAGTTCCTGCGGCGCTGGACGGATTCCGAGCGCAAGCAGGCCATCGTTGAAGAGCTGGCCGAGGCCGGGGTGTTCTGGGACGACCTCATCGCCGATGTGCGCAAAACACTGGGCGATGACCCCGACCCCTTCGATGTGATCTGCCATATCGTCTACGACCAGCCGCCGCTTAGCCGTCGCCAGCGTGCCGAGCAGTTGCGTCGCACCGGCTATTTCGACAAATACGAAGGGGCCGCCCGGCAGGTGCTGGATGGCTTGCTCAGCAAATATACCGATGCTGGCATTGAGCCTATCGAAGACGTCAAAGTGCTCCGTCTTGATCCGTTTCGCCAAATGGGCTCACCCATCGAACTGGTCGGAGCCTTTGGTGGCAAGCAGGGCTACACCGAAGCCGTACAGGCGCTGGAACAGGCCCTGTATAGCGACGCCAGCTAAAACAAAGAGGGGTCAACGCCGTTGATCCACCAACTAAAAAGAGAACCTGATAAACCCATGTTCATCAGTAGCACTATCAAATCCATCCAGGACATCATGCGCAAAGACGCCGGTGTCGATGGTGACGCCCAGCGTATCGGCCAGCTGGTCTGGATGCTGTTTCTCAAGATCTACGATGACCGCGAAACCGAGTGGGCGCTGTTCGACGACGATTACAGCTCGCCAATCCCCGAAAACCTGCGTTGGCGCAGCTGGGCGGCCGACCCGGAAGGCATGACCGGCGATGACCTGAAGCACTTTGTCGACAACACCCTGTTCCCAGGCCTGCAAACCCTGCAATCGCGTGGCGATGATTATCGCGGCGTGGTGATTCGTGGCGTGTTCGAGGACGCCTACAACTACATGAAGTCCGGCCAGTTGATGCGCCAGGTCATCAACAAGCTGCAAGACGGCATTGACTTCAACAAGATGCAGGAGCGCCACGCGCTGGGTGATGCCTACGAGCAAATCCTCAAGGATCTGCAAAGCGCCGGCAATGCGGGCGAGTTCTACACCCCCCGTGCGGTCACCGAGTTCATGGTCAACCGCGCCGACCCCAAGCTCGAAGAAGTCGTCATGGACCCGGCCTGCGGCACCGGCGGCTTTCTCACCTGCAGCGTTGAACACAAGCGCAAGCACTATGTGAAAACGCCACAGGACGCCGCTGTGCTTCAGCGCAGCATCCGTGGGGTGGAAAAAAAGCCGCTGCCACACCTGCTGGCCACCACCAACATGATCCTGCACGGCATCGAAGTGCCGGACCAGATCCGCCATGACAACACCCTGGCGCGCCCGCTGATCAGCTGGGGGCCGAAAGATCGCGTGGACGTGATCGTGGCCAACCCACCCTTCGGCGGCATGGAAGAAGACGGCATCGAAACCAACTTCCCGCAGGCCTTCCGCACGCGAGAAACCGCCGATCTGTTCCTGACCCTGTTCATCCATCTGCTCAAAGATGGCGGCCGCGCAGCTGTGGTGCTGCCAGATGGCTTCCTTTTCGGCGAGGGCATGAAAACCCGCCTCAAGGAAAAACTGCTGGACGAGTGCAACCTGCACACCATCGTGCGCCTGCCCAATGGCGTGTTCGCGCCCTACACCAGCATCAAGACCAACCTGCTGTTCTTCACCAAGGGCACGCCGACCAAGAGCATCTGGTACTACGAACACCCATATCCGGACGGCTACAAGAGCTACAGCAAAACCAAGCCCATGCGTTTCGAGGAATTCCAGCCCGAGATCGCATGGTGGGGTGACGAATCCGACGGCTTCGCCAGCCGCGAAGAGAGTGAATTCGCCTGGCAAGTCAGCATCGACGACATCAAGGCCCGCAATTACAACCTGGACATCAAGAACCCGCACCAGGGCGAGCAGATCAGTCACGACCCGGACGAGTTGCTGGCCCTGTACGAGCAGCAACAAGCCGAGATTCAGGGCATCCGCAACCAGCTGCGAGACATTCTCTCCAAAGCCTTGTCGGGTAACGCAAAGGTGGATGCGGCATGACGGTTGAGCGCGTCATCACCGAGCACATGGATTTGTGGACGGGGGCGGTCACACAGAAATCAGGCAGTGGGCGGGGCAGCCGTTCCAAGCGGGAACTGACCGGGATCAAGAAGCTGCGCGAGTTGATTCTGGAGTTGGCGGTTCGGGGGAAGTTGGTGCGGCAAGACCTTAATGAAGAGCCAGCGTCTCAGTTATTAAAGCGGATTGCTGATCTCAAAGTGGAACGCCAGCGGGTAGCTGGGAGCAGGAAATCAAAGTCACTTCCTGAGGTCAGTCCCGAGGAAGTTCCGTTCGAGCTGCCGCACAATTGGGCTCATGCGCGGTTAGGGAGTCTGGTCGATATCGTTCGCGGGATCACATTTCCAGCAAGTGAGAAATCGAAGTCTCCCGAAGACGGGCGTATCGCCTGTTTGAGGACGTCTAATGTTCAAGAGCAAATCGAATGGGACGATTTGCTCTACATTCGCGAGAAATTCATCTCAAGGAAGGATCAGTTCGTTCAACCCAACGACATTGTGATGTCGATGGCTAACAGTCGCGAATTGGTTGGGAAAGTTGCAATCATTCAAGCCAACCCAATCGGGTCCGTAACGTTTGGTGGGTTCCTTGGAGTGATTAGGCCTATTGAGGTAGTGCCCGCTTTCTTGATGGCCTTGCTTCGAGCCCCTCAAGTCCGCGAGGAACTGATCGGAAGCGCAAGTCAGACTACAAATATAGCGAACATATCCATAGGCAAGCTAAATCCGCTGGTAGTTGGGGTTCCGCCCCTCGCCGAACAACACCGAATCGTCGAAAAAGTCGACGAACTCATAGCCCTCTGCGACCAGCTGGAGCAGCAAACCGGCGACCAGATCGAAGCTCACGAGCGGCTGGTGGACACCCTGCTCGACACCCTCACCCGCGCCGCCAACGCCATCGAACTCGCCGAAAACTGGGCCCGCGTGCAGCAGCACTTCGACACCCTGTTCACCACCGAACACAGCATCGAACGCCTCAAGCAAACCATCCTGCAGCTTGCTGTGATGGGGCGGTTGGTGCCGCAGGATCCTACGGAACAGACGGCGGACGATTTTCTTCTTATGGTTCAAGAAGAACGCGGGCGACTTATCTCATCAGGTGAAATTCGAAGGCAAAAGCAATCTGCGAAGGATAGCTACGAATTGGCCAGCAAAACACTTCCGCAAGGTTGGGCAGAGGCAGTAATTGGAGATTTGATAAGCCTGATATCGGGGCAGCATTTGAAGGGTGACGAATATTTTGATCAGAAGCTGGGAGATGCAATTCCATATTTGACAGGGCCGGCTGAATTTGGAGATGTCAGCCCACTGCCAAGCCGGTTTACGAACGAGAGGCGTGCAATAGCAAGCGCCGGCGACATCCTGATTACATGCAAGGGGTCTGGCGTCGGAAAGCTCAACCTGGCCAATTGTGAAATTGCTATCAGCCGGCAGTTAATGGCCGCTAGACCGATACTAGTCAATCCTGCGTTTTTGCAAATGCTCTTGTTGGACTTGGAGGATGCCATTCGTGAAAAAATCGTAGGGATAGCGATCCCTGGTATCTCTCGAGAAGATGTGATGGATGCACCAATTCTGGTCCCCCCTTTTGCCGAACAAGGCCGGATCGTTGAGATGTATGAGTCCCTACAAAGCATGTGCGAACAGTTGAAGCAAGAACTTAAAGCAGAGCGCGAAGTGAAAGTGCAGCTAGCCCATGCTGTAGTCGAACGCTCTGTTCACTGATCGAGCAAGCGATGGCTATCGAACAAGGCATCTGGAAAATCGGCGATCAACCGCAGCAGTTGAAACCCGCCGCACTGGCCGACGAAGCCCTGCTGGAAGATATGGTGATGAAGGACATCGCCATCCTGAATCCGGACTGGCTATTGATCGGTCGGCAGGTGCGAACCAGCTACGACAAGCTCATCGATTTGCTGGCCATGGATGCCAACGGCTCCATCATCATCGTCGAACTCAAGCGCCAGAAAACACCGCGTGATGTGGTCGCCCAGGCCATTGATTACGCCTCCTGGGTGGTCGGTCTCACCGATTCCGACATCGTCGACATCTACCTCGGTTTCGCCGACAAATATCAGCAGCCACACGCCACGCTGGACGAAGCCTTCGAGGCCAAATTCCGAGCCCCGCTGTCGGAAGTCACCATCAACGACAGCCATCAGATGGTCGTCGTCGCCACCGAACTGGATGCCAGCACCGAACGCATAATCAACTACCTCAACGACCACGCCCAGATCGCCATCAACGCCCTGTTTTTCTCCGCCTTTGAAGACGGCGGTAACCAGTACCTCAGCCGCGCCTGGATGATCGACCCGGACGAAAACACCGAGCGCGCCGTCACCAAAGCCCGCAAGGAACCCTGGAACGGCGAGTTCTACGTCTCCTTCGGCGACGACCGCCCCTGGGAAGACGCCCGCCGCCTCGGATTCATCGCCGGCGGTGGTGGCAGTTGGTACTCCAAAACCCTCGGCATGCTTTCCGAAGGCGACCGCGTCTGGGTCAACATCCCTGGCAAGGGCTACGTAGGCGTCGGCATTGTCACCGGCGAAAGGTGCCGCGCCGAACAATACCGATTCAGCACAGAACAGGGTGAGAAAACCCTGCAGAACATCCAGACCACCGAGCCCTATAAGCACCTCGACGCTACAGCAGCTGATGACGAAGCGGAATACCTCGTGCCCGTCCGCTGGTTGCACACCGTCGACCGCAACAAAGCCTTCTCAGAGGTCGGACTATTCGGTAACCAGAACACGGTTTGCAAACCAACGACACCGAAATGGCGTCACACTGTCGAAAGGCTGCTCAAGGTTTGGAACATCGACGGGGGTGCTGGCCGATGAAGGTTCATCGAAAAAGAAACCGTTTATCTGGTTGGCGGCATACACCTTACCTTCTGGTCGCGTTATTAGCGCTGATGCTATCAAAGCAATTATTGTGGAAACCGAAATGGCCACCAAGAAGACCAGGGTGGATAAATTAATAATGGTTATAAAGAGGAAACTCAGTGTCAGCTGGAATATTATTAGTAAGTGACATTCATCTGAAAAACGCGAATACGCTGTCTCAGGAGAGTCTGGATAAAATTCTCCGGCAGTTTCGCAAGGAACTGGCTGGCAGCCACTACATATTGCTCCTGATTGCTGGCGATATTGCGTATTCCGGGCAGGATGAGGAATACACACTCGCGAATGACCTAGTCCGGCAAATTGTTGAAACGTTGTCTTCCGCAGGCGTAGCTAAAGTCGATGTCTTAACTGTGCCAGGGAATCACGACTGCGATTTCAGTAAAAATGACTCGGTTAGAGAAATTGTTCTTAAAAATCTTACGAACGATTTGAGTGCATTTGATGAAAGCACTCTGAGCGTATGTACCAATATCCAGAACAACTACTTCGCCTTTGCAGATGGAGTTCATACAATCACTCCTGTATCAGAGGACAGGTTGTCGCAGGTCTACATCGCCGGCAGTGACGGTTTCAGGATTGGCGTCGTGGCAATAAACTCATCTTGGTCTTCAAAGCTGAAGGAACAGGCGGGTCAAATTCTGCTTCCCGTCGACAACTTGCAAACGCTGCCGCTGGAGCAAGCGTGTGACTTGGTGATCTATGTGCAACATCACCCGAAACACTGGCTACGCCCACCTGACTTGCATGTTCTAAGAGAAAAAATATGCACGGAAAGTGCCTTGCTGATAACCGGGCATGAGCACCTTGGAAACACTTCTCTTATCTGCAGTGAAACTGATCGTCGCTACGTACACATCGAGTCTATCGCTCTCGTCCCGGACGCCGGCGAAGAAGATAAAGGCGCTACATACCTGTTGTTCGAGCCTGACGCTAAGCAGTTCAAACAGCGAAGAATTGGCTTTGATGGTCTGATTGGTAACGACATACAGATCGACATGCCCGCAAATGTGGACAGATCAAATGGAAAGTTCCCGCTGACCAAAGAATTCTTTGAAGAGCTCAGAGATGCTGGAGGGAACTTCAACACCCAAAGTGGAAATGTAGCTCTGCCGGACATATTTGTATACCCGGACTTGGAAACGCGAGACAGTTCCGGCGATACGATTGATAACGTTTCATTTAACTCAGTTTTCAATGACAAATCTCTGACAAGAATATTGCTGACTGGCGAAGAACAGTCAGGGAAATCCAGTTTGATCAGGATGTGGTTTATTAAGGCGCGAGAGCAAGGACAATTTGGTGTGATGATCGACGCCAAACGAATGGGTGGTGGAAAGCCAGAGCAAATAGAGAGATTTATAAAGAAAGTTTGCAAAGAGCAATATGTCGCAGCCGACGATGTCCTGGGCGAGCCCAAGGAAAAAATGATCGCATTCATAGACAATCTTGACGATGCGATTATGCCGGCAAGTCTGCTTCCCAATCTTATGAAATATTTAGAAGCAAGATTTGAAGTCATTGTTGCATCCGCGTCTACGGATTTCGACTATTCCGATATTCTTAACACCCATGTGCAAGAGGCTTTATCAGATTTTGAAAGATACCAGTTAAAAACTTTCACACATAAAAAGCGTTTTGAGATGATCAAAAAGTGGTGTGTGTTAGATGGCGTTGCTACGCGGTCGGAAATGGATGAACGCGTAAATAGGGTTGAAACCGCAATGAACTCGGTCATCGGGAAGAATTTAGTTCCTGCGTATCCAATTTTCGTCCTAATTCTTCTTCAACAGCTGGACACGGAGCATGCTGCAAATTTACAGAGCAGCGGATTCGCACACTACTATCAATTTTTGATCACAAATGGTCTTTTGCAAGCCGGCTTGCCACGAAACGAACTGGGCGAAGTCGAGAACTTCTTGTCCAATTTCGCTTGGCTACTGGCCAATAACGCTCATCGATTCTGTTCGCGTGCCGAATTTGACGCTTTCTGCGCGGCCTATTCGACCAAGTTCCAAACAGTATCTTCAGAGGGTCGTCTCAATCTTCTCAAGCGAGCAAAGATTGTTGCGGAAAGTTACGAAGAGATTGCGTTTAACTATCCATATATTTTCCATTTTTATATCGGACGGTATTTAGCTGACAATTATTCCGTACCTGAAGCGAAGCGATTCGTTGACGATATGTGCAATGGATTAAAAGACCGCGAATCGGCATATGCACTTCTGTTCATGCTGCATCACAATCGCAATGAAGAAGTGATTGAGAAGGTAGTATCAGTCTTAGCAAGCTGCTTCTCCAGCAGTGAACCTGCGAAGCTTGAAGCCGACGTGCAGGGCATCAGTTCCTTGGTCGAGAAAAGTTCACAAATGGTAATTAAGAACTTTGATCTGGATGTTGCTCAAGAAGAAACTCGTGACGAGAGAGAGCAACGAGATCGTGCGGAAGATGATGCGGAATCTCTCGCAAAGAGTGAAAGCGAGTCAACGGAGGTGTTGCGCGAAATTTTTAAGATGTTTAGAGCATCGGAAGTTCTCAGCCAAGTTCTGAAAAACTTCTACGGAAATTTGGAAAGGCCCGTGAAGGCCAAACTTATTAGAGAACTCATCGAAGCGCCGATGCGTATGTATTCTCGCGCACTAGAGGTCGTTGGCCATCAGCCTGAACTCCTCGCTTCAGAAATCGAGAAAGAAATGGAGCGAAATGGTTTTTTAGACGATTCAGTCCGGCGTAAAGCGCTATCAAAGAAAATCGCTTTCTATCTTCTGACGATGCTTGCGTACTCACTGATTGCGCGCACAGGGCGTCTAATCGGCATTGATAAACTGCAAGACGATATCGATCTATTCGTCAAAAGTGAGCCTACTGCGGCAAACCGCTTGCTAGGCGCAAGTGCTCGTTTGGAAAGACCAGCTACCGGCAACTTTCAATACGTAAAAGACGTTGCTAATGACATGCAGGACATGCCGGTAGATTTTTCAATTCTTCAACACATGGTTGCAACCCATATCCGTCAGTTCCATATCCCGGAAGAACGCCTGCAAAGCTTGTGTGCCGCACTAGACATCCAAATCGGCAAGGGCCATCAAATCGCCTTCTCAAGCAAAGCAAAAGCCCTGAAATCTAAACAATGATGCAACACTTTTGACCGAGCCAAGCGTGAATATACACAGGTAAGTAATGGCGGAATGAATCAGGCGACGAGGCTTCCTTGCCACAGATCTTGTCTGATTATGCGGGTCGTGTACTCGCATTGGGGTTGTTGGAACTTGCTATGAATGGTCCCAAAGATTGAGGGCTGCCGGAGGTGATCTGCCCAAGATCACGTCATATACGCGCCATTTTCTCCGGCCAACCGCAGCATGCATACACAGTTTTAGCACTGCTAACGCAACTTTTCAGTTGATTATCTGGAAAGCTATTCAGCTCATTTGCAATTCAGAAAATCAACAGGCCGGCTGATCAGATGATCAACTAAATCGTTGACCGAATAATCAACTATGCAGTTGGATGCAATAGAAGAAACACATATATTTCAGGCGCTTGCGGACGAAACGCGTTTCCGTATCATGCGACTCTTACTTGCGGCCGAAAGGCCGGCCAGGGCTGGAGAGCTCGCTGTTGCTTTGGATGTGGAGCCGAGTCATCTCACTCGGCATCTGCAGATTCTTCAGTTTGCAAAGCTAATCACAGTGCATCGAAACGGGCGGGTGAAAATGGTTGGCGCGCTAAGTGACGAAGGCAACATCGACCTTGTTACGGCGGCGGTGAAGAAGATGTCTGACCGATCTGGCCTTCTCGCGAAAGACTTGGTTAGGCTCCTTTGAGCTTAGAAATCAAAAAGGCCGCACGATGGCGACCTTCGTTTTACACAGATTATCTGTAGGCTACTCGGATTCTTTCTTATTGTTTTTATTAGAAATACCCTTTGGACGGATCGATCGACCTACAGGCACTTCGAAGAGTTCGCTCCAGTGCCCAGACACGTCGGAGATGGCGCGCCATTTCAAGCAGGTGTATTCCGACCCGTGCTTGGCTGTTCCGGTGGCCGGCGTTTGTCCAGGCTCCGATCGATTCCCACACCCCCTCGCTTAGTTGCCACTCCGCAACGAACATGCGAATGTTTCGCATTGTTATTTCGTTTCTAGTCGAAAGGAGTGCATTCGTGCGCCATCGGTCTGTGTCCGTCGCGACCCTCTGCCTGGGGTTGTCGTTGCTTCCCGCCCAATTGTTCGCGCAAGCCGAGCGGTCGGCGAACGAGGCTGATATTCAAGAGTTGGATGACTATGAGGTGGTTGGGGACGCGTCGCAGGTGGAGCTGTCGGATCGCTACGCCGGCGATCAGGTGGCCAGAGGCGCCCGCGCCGGGTTGCTCGGCAATCTCGACTACATGAACTCGCCCTTCTCCAGCACGGCATTCACTGCCCAGCTGGTGCGGGATCAGCAGTCGACCAGTATCGGTGACGTGTTGCAGAACGATCCGTTCGTTCAGGTCGCCAAGGGCTTCGGAAACTTTCAGGAGCTTTATGTCGTTCGCGGGTTCCCGGTGTTTTCCGACGATATGACGTTCAACGGTGTCTACGGCATCCTGCCCCGCCAGTTTCTGGCCGCGGAATTCGTCCAGCGGGTAGAAGTGTTCCGTGGCGCCAACGCCTTCATTAACGGCGCGGCGCCTGGCGGTAGCGGGGTTGGCGGCTCGTTCAATATCGTGCCCAAGCGTTCCACGCCGGAACCGCTCACACGACTGACCGGCGGAGTCTCGAGCAAGGCCCTCGGTTACGCCGCCGCCGATTTGTCACGCACATTCGGCGCCGCGAACGACTACGGCGTTCGTCTGAACGCAGTGGTTCGCGATGGCGAAACGGCCGTCGAGGACCAGGACCGCGCGTTATCCATGTTCTCCAGCGGATTCGACTACCTCGGCGAGCGCCTGCGCCTGTCGGCCGATCTCGGGTATCAGGATCACCGCGTCGACGCCCCCCGGCCGCAGGTCACGCCCAATGGCGCACCACCGGAGCCGCCGGATTCCGACAGCAGCTATGCCCAGCCCTGGACCTACACGGATGAACGACAACTCTTCGCGGCGGTTCGCGGCGAATACGATCTGTCCGATACGATGACGTTCTGGCTTGCGGCCGGCGGCCGCGACGGCGAAGAAGCCAACGTGTTGGCCAACCCCAACGCGAACCCCGATGGCAGCACCAGTGCCTATCGCTTCGACAATACGCGTGAAGACAGCGTCCTGTCGGCGGACACCGGCCTGCGCGCCGAATTCGCGACCGGCGTGGTCAGGCACCGGATGACGGTCTCCGCCGCGACATTCCATAGCGAATCCGACAACGCCTACGCGTTCTCGGACTTCTCTGGCTTCGCCGGCGATCTGTACAGCCCGATGGACGTGCCACCGCCTACCGCCGATTTCTTCGTTGGCGGCGATCTGAACAACCCGATGAAGACCGAGGAGGTCCGAAACAGCAGCGTGGCACTGGCGGACATGCTTGAAATGCTCGACGGCCGTGTGCTGGTGACAGTAGGCGCTCGCTGGCAATCCATCGAGACCGCATCGTTTGACTACGACACCGGCGCCGAGATCGCCCGCTATGACGATAACGCCGTCACGCCGGCCTTTGGGGTGGTTTACCGCCCGGCCCCGCGCTGGTCGTTGTACGGCAACTACACCGAAAGCCTGCAGCCGGGCGAGACCGCGCCGGCCACCAGTGGGGGGCAGCCCGTACAAAATGCGGGCGAGATACTAGACCCCTACCGCGGCCAGCAAATCGAACTCGGCGCGAAGTTTGACGGCACCCGGTATGGCGCCACCGCAGCGGTGTTCACTCTGGCCCAGCCCAGTGCCATCGTCACAAACGGTGTGTTCCAGGCCGATGGTGAACGTCGCCACACCGGCTTGGAGCTCGCCGTGTTCGGCGAACCCCTGGCAGGCCTGCGGCTGCTCGGCGGCGCGACCTACATCGATGCCCAGCTCGAACGCACGCAGGACGGCGCCAACGAAGGCAACGAGCCCATCGGCGTGCCGCCGGTCAAGGCCAACTTCAACCTCGAGTACGATCTGCCGCAACTGGCTGGCCTGACACTGGACGGCCGGGTGGTTTATACCGACGAGCAGTACACGGACGCCGCCAACAGCAATCGCATCGATGCCTGGACCCGGCTGGATTTCGGCCTGCGCCAGGCGGTCACGCTCGCCGGAAAGCCGGTGACCTTACGCGGTCGCATTCACAACGTGACCGACGAGAACTACTGGGCCACCACCGGCGGATTCCCTGGCGCCAATTACCTGGTGCAAGGCGAGCCGCGCACATTCATCCTGTCGGCATCCGTGGAACTCTGAAACCAGCCGGTTCGCCAACCATCTGATGCAGCGCACAACCATCCGGGCCTGGTCCTGGACCCACAAATGGAGCAGCCTGGTCTGCACAGCCTTCTTGCTCATGCTGTGCCTGACCGGGCTGCCGCTGATCTTCCACGACGAAATTGATTCGGCGCTGGATGCCGGCGGCTGGGTGCCGGCGAATCCGAACGGCCCGATGCTGTCGCTGGACGCGGTCCTGGATCACGCCCTGGCCAACCGGCCCGGCGAGGTGCCGCTGTTCATGAGCTTCGACAGCGATCGTCCGGTGATCAACGTGACCACTGGCCCAACGCCGGACGCCCCAGGGCGGCAGATGCACTTCGCCTCATTCGACCGAACCAGCGGCGAGCTGGTACCGCCAGCGCCGGATGCCGGCGGCGTCATGGACTTTCTGCTTCAACTCCATACCGACATGTTTCTCGGCCTGCCCGGCATGCTGTTTCTGGGCGCCATGGGCCTGCTGTTCACGGCAGCGGTGGTCTCCGGCGTGGTGCTCTACGCGCCCTTCATGCGCAAATTGGCATTCGGCACGCTGCGCGTATCGCGCTCTCGCCGCATCAAATGGCTGGATTACCACAACCTGCTCGGCATTGTGACCATTGCCTGGGTTCTGGTCGTTGGCCTCACGGGCGTCGTCAACACCCTTGCCACGCCCATCCTGGACTACTGGAAGAACGATCAACTCGCAGATCTGACCACGGCGTTTGCTTCGGACCAAAGACCACCGCTGCCCGATCAACTGAGTTCGCTCGATGCCGCGGTCGCATCCGCACGCCAGGCCCTGCCCGACCGTGTTCTACAATTCGTCGCCTTCCCCGGCGGGGATTTCTCCACGGACCATCACTACGCCGTCTTTCTGCACGGCACGACGCCACTCACCAAACACCTGATCACGCCCGCCCTGATCGACGCCCGCCACGGCCAGCTCGCCGCCGTACGCGCAATGCCCTGGTACGTGAAGGCGCTATCGCTCTCCGGCCCCCTGCACTTCGGCGATTACGGCGGCCTGGGCCTCAAGCTGGCGTGGGCCCTGCTGGACGTGTTCACCATTATTGTCCTCGGCAGCGGGCTGTACCTGTGGCTCGCCAAGCGCGCGTCCGCTCGCCTGCGACCGACCGAAGCCGAACTCCTCGGCGCATCCGGGACGAGCTAGGCGATGGCACCACGCTTAGCGGCAGCACGGATCTTCGGCGCACCAATGTTGATTGCGGTGCTCAGCCTGGCCGGTCTGATCGCCGCGTTATTCGGTGGCGACCCAACCGATGCCGTCGCCTGGATCGGGTTGGCGGTGCCGATCATCGCGGTGATGTGGGCGATGGGTCGGCGGCGGCGCTAAGCCGAACGAGAGGGCTATCCACCTCTCCGCCTGACGGGCAGCAACCGCGTCGGGCAATGCGGGCCACCAGCGCCAGTTGGTGGCATCCGCATTGATCGGCCTGGTGGTCGGTGCTACGCCGGCAGGTCTCGCGCCCCTAACTGACGTCCACCACCACTTTGCCCATCGCCTGCCCGCTGCCCAGGCGTGCATGCGCATCGCCAACCTGCTCAAGGGTGAACGCGGACTTGTCGAGCAGGGGCTGCAGGCCGCCTGCATCAGCAATCTCGGCCAGCGCTGTCAGGATCTCGCCATGCGTCTCGCGCTTGTGGTCATGCAACATCGGAATCAGCATGAACACAACATGCACTGACAAGCCTTTGAAATGGGCCTGCGTCAGATCCAGTTCGACCATGGCCACGGTTGTCGACACTTGGCCATTGAGGGCGGCGGCATCAAAGGACTTCGCCATGTTATCGCCACCCACGGTGTCGAAAACCACATCGAAACCCGTGCCGTCGGTGTGCTGCTGCACATAGTCCGCGACAGACTCGGCGCGATAATCAATGGCTGTCGCGCCATAGCCCGCAATCACCCCCAGGGACTCGGCACCGCGGCCGGTGGCGTAAACGTCCGCACCAAAATAGCGGGCGAGCTGCACTGCCAGATGCCCCACGCCGCCTGCGCCGCCATGCACCAGAACGCGCTGCCCTGCCGTCACGGCAGCCCGCTGCAAGCCCTCATAGGCGGTGATCCCGACCAGCGGAATCGCCGCAGCCTCACGCATGCTCAGTGACTTGGGCTTATGAGCAATCAAGCGGGCGTCCGCGACCATAAATGCGGCCAGCGCGCCCTGAATGTCGGCCAGACCGCCCGCGCAGCCGTACACCTCGTCGCCGACTTCAAAACCCGACACGCCTTCGCCCACGGCATCGACCGTTCCGGCGAAGTCCATGCCCAGCACTGCAGGGGGCGCAGGTGACAACGGCAGGTCGGCTCCCATCTGGCGGATCATGGTGTCAACGGTATTGACGCTGGTGGCCGCAATGCGAACCCGAACCTGCCCTGCGCCCAGCTCCGGCATCGGCAGGTCGGTCTTGCGGAATTTCGCGTCTGGGCCGTAGGCATCAAGGATCATCGCTTTCATTGGTTGTGCTCACTGGGATGGATGTGGGCAGCCTAATGACTCGTTGATTCGAATAGAATTCCCACAATTACTGAATGTTTTTTCGTATTTATTTGATAAATGGACATCACCTCACTCAGGTTGTTTCTGCGCATTGCCGAACTCGGCGGCATTTCCACCGCAGCTCAGGACCTCTCCCTATCGCCTGCCAGCGCCAGCGCACGACTGAACAAGCTGGAAGAGCAACTCGGGGCGCGCCTGTTCAACCGCACAACCCGCGCGGTGTCCCTGACGACCCACGGCGAGGACTTTCTGCCCCATGTGCGCGAGGCGCTGGATGCGCTCGATACCGGCGCCGATGCCCTGGTCGGCCGACTGCAAGACCCGCATGGCCTACTGCGCATGACCATGCCTGGCTCATTCGGGCGCATGTATGTCGTGCCCCTGCTCGCCGAGTTTCGCCGCCGCTTTCCGCGGGTTGACCTGGATCTGCGGTTGTCAGACGAAGTGCTGGATGTCGTCGGGGGCGCCTTTGATCTGATCATCCGCAATGCGCCGCTCAAGGACAGCAATTTTGTTGCACGGCGCCTGGCCAAGGACCGGCGGGTGCTGGTCGCGGCACCGGACTACCTAGAGCGTCGCGGGAGACCACTGCAAATTGATGACCTCCGCCAACACGATTGCATCGGCTTTCAACACCGCAGCACCTGGGAATTCCAGACCGGCGAGACCATCGGAATCGAATGTCCGGTGGTAATGAACGAAGGCGAAGCCATGCGGCAGTTCATCGAGGCCGGCGGCGGCATTGGCATCAAGTCGCTATGGAACGCCGCCCACAGCCTCCGCTCCGGCGCGTTGGTGGAAGTACTACCGGATAAGCCGCTGGTCACGCGATCCGCTATCTGGATGGTCTATCCCAGTCATCGCATGGTTCCCCAGAAAGTCCGAGCCATGGTCGCATTCCTGGAAGAGGCGTTCTCGCCCACGACCCCGTGGGATCCCAGGGGTGCGGACTCGCCTATCGAGTCACCGAGTTCAACGTCTAACGTGAACCCGGACCCGCAATCAGACTGACAAGATCTGCACACAATCTCTTGAGATCGGCGAGATCCTGAGCATGGTCCTTGAAGCCATGAATAGCCGTCACCATCACATGAGCGATCGAAGCGGCTGACGGCATTGCTGACGCGGATGGCGATCCAGCATTCGTGACGATCTCGGCAACAATGCGCTCAAGGCGCTGGTGCACCTGCGCGATCAGCCCGCTAGCGAATGCGTGACCTGCATCGGTCAATTCCTGGGCGTCTGGTGCCTGCTGGACCATCTCGAACGGCCGCACTACCCAGATGTCGCAGACGAACATTAGCTGGTCCGCTGGGGTGTTCCTCGCCTTCAGCCCTGCCTGTATCTCACTGAGCAAGTCATCAGAATACCGTCGCAAGACCGCGGTAAAGATGTCTTCCTTATTGGCAAATTCCAGGTACAACGCAGGCCGCGACATCCCCGCAGCCCTTGCAATCTCGCCCATCGTCACGCGGCGAAAGCCATGCCTGATAAAGGCATCGAACGCGGCGTCCAAAATCATCGTTTGCTTGTCGGCATCCACGATCGAATCTTGACACTCTCCGCAAAAGTGTCAATACTGACGTTATGACGTTTTTTGTCATTATGTATTCGAGGCGTGCTCGGTCAGCCTGGATAGCGCGTAGCTGTCGCAGACTGCTCTTGTGTGCGCCATGCCCCGCACGCCATCAAGGAATCTATATCGTGACCACCCGCAAAACCGGCCCCCAAGGCTGGACCCCAGAGCAACTCGGATCACTGGAAGGAAGGACCTATGTCATCACCGGTGCGACCGCCGGAGCAGGATTCGAGGCAACCCGGGTACTGCTCTCCAAGGGCGCGGGCGTGGTGATGATGAACCGCAACGCCGACAAGTCCGCCGCGACTATCAAGCGACTGCAGCAAGAGTTCGGTACCGACGTGGACGTCACCGCGGTCACCCTGGATCTGGCGGTGCTGGATTCCGTGCGGGAGGCAGCAGCGAGGGTTCTCGAGAACGTTCCCCGGATCGACGCGCTGCTTTGCAACGCTGCCATCGCGCAGGTCGCCAGGCAGGTGATCACCGTAGACGGCTTCGAGAGCCAGCTGGGCGTGAACCACCTGGGTCATTTCTTATTGTGTGGGCTGCTCTTCGAGCGGATTGATGCATCGAATGGGCGCATCGTGGTCGTCGGAAGTAATGCCTACAAGATGGGATTGAAAAGAATCCAGTTCGAAGACCTCAACTTCGACCGGAACTACTCTGCTTGGAACGCTTACGCCCAGAGCAAACTCGCACAAATGATGTTCGCCTACGAGCTTCAGCGAAGGGTGCGAGCTGCAGGTAGCGGCGTCCAGGTTCGGGTCTGCCACCCAGGTGCATCCCGCACAAATTTGCTGCAGGACACAGCCAGTACATTCAACAAGATGGTCTGGTCCACGCTCGCCCCTCTAATCGCGCAGTCAGCCGAAAAAGGCGCCTGGCCCGAAGTCATGTGCGCAACCGAACAAGGGCTGAGGCCGGAGGCGTTGTATGGCCCGACAAAGCGAGCTGCGACAGTTGGCCCCATCGGCGAGTGTCCACTGCTAGCGCTCGCACTGGACCAAGATGCAGCGGCTGAACTGTGGGCAATCTCGGAACAGAAGACATTGCTGAGCTGGTCACCCGGGGTTGATCGAGTCCAAGCAAGTCCTCAAAGGGCTTAACCGACAGCGACTGGCACCGAGCGTCCAGGCGTTCTCACCCTCGACTCCGTGCGACTCCGTGCGACTCCGAACGTTGAGGACAGGTGTTGCGCAAGCACATCAGTCCGGCACCTTTGTCCCGGCACTCACCGGTATGCATTGGGCGGCCCATGACGAGATCCAGAGTGGATGCGTCCAAGCATACGCACCGCACCGCAAGTGACGGATGGTACCGTTCCCGCACACCGAACGAGGCAACCGGGTGGCGACACCGCAATCCAAATACGTGGCCTTCATCAGTTACAGCCATGCCGACGAAGCGTGGGGACGCTGGCTGCACAAGGCGCTGGAGGGCTACCGGGTGCCAGCACGGCTGGTCGGGCAGGAATCGCCGGTGGGCCCGATCCCCAGCAAGCTGTTCCCGGTATTTCGGGACCGCGATGAACTGGCCACCGCGCACGAGCTGGGCAGCGAGATCGAAAAGGCATTGGCTGAGTCGGCCAGCCTGATCGTCATTTGCTCGCCCAGGGCGGCGACTTCGCGCTGGGTCAACGAGGAGGTCAGGCGCTACAAGGCGCTGGGCCGGGTCGACCGCGTGTTCTGTCTGATTGTCGACGGTGAACCCGGCGACGCCGGGCGGGAGTGTTTCCCCGACGCGGTCCGCTTTCAGGTCGATGCCGATGGCACGATCATCGACCGGCCCGCCGAACCGATTGCCGCCGACGTGCGAGCCGGCAAGGACACCAGGCCCGACGCCAAACTCAAGCTGATTGCCGGCGTGCTGGGCATCGGCTTCAACGACCTCAAGCAACGCGAGCTGGCAGCACGCAACCGCCGCCTCACCGCGCTGGCCTCGGTGGCCATCGGCGTGTCGGCGGTGACCATCGGGCTGGCGGTCCTCGCCACCCAGGCCCGCAATGACGCCCATGCCTAGCGCCAGATTGTCGAAGCCCGCCAGCAACAGGCCGAGGGACTGATCCAGTTCATGATCGGTGACCTGCGCGAAAAGCTGGAACCCATCGGCAAGCTGGATGTACTGGCCTCGGTAGGCGATAAGGCGCTGGATTACTTCTCGTCTATTGACGCCAGTCAGCTGAGCGAGTCCGAGTTGGTGTCCCAGGCCCGAGCCGTGCGCCAGATTGCCGAGGTGCGCATCTTTCAGGGCGATCTCGAGGGAGCCCGCACGGCCTTGCAGTCGGTGCTGCCGCTGAACGAGGAACTGCGGGTACGCAACCCTGACGATCCGGACATCTGGCTGGATGCCGGCGCGACCATGGAAGTCATGGCGCATGCGTTGTACAGCGCCGGGGAGTACCAGCAAAGCCTGACATGGAACGAGCGCAGGGCAGCACTGGTCGGGCAGGCGCTGGCGCGCTGGCCGGACCATGTCGGCCTCAGGGCCGCGCAAGCCGCTACCTGGCTGCAAGCCGGCGGCGTGCATGCGGTTCAGCAGAACTGGGATATCGCGGAATCCAACCTGCGCGAGGCCGAGGCGACGTTTCGCGCACTGCTGGCCGAGGTTGATGACGAATCGGACAGGGAGGTGGCGGACGAGGCGTTGGCGGACGCCTTGTCGTGGCTGAGCTACCAGTACCTGACCCAAGAGCGATTCGCCGATGCCGAGAGCGTGTCCACCGAGTTGCTATCGCGGCAACGCGCGGCGTTGGCACAAGCACCAGATGACCGCGGCGTGCGGGAACGGCAACTCGTCGAGGCCCTGCTGCATCTGGTCTACCTGCGTGTGGCCAGCCAGAGCCTGCAACCGGATGACGCCGAATTGGCCGAGGTGCTGGCCCTGACGCGCTCAAGAGTCGAGAACGATCCGACCAACGCGCATACCCTGCAACACCTCGACGACGCCCTGAACCACCAGGCCGTCGCGCTCGGACTGGCCGGCCGCCATGGCGACAGCCTGGACGCCGCGCTGGAGGGATTTGAGGTGGCGTGGCGCCAACGTGATCTCGCACCCGACGATTTCGACGCCAACGTGGGCGTCTTTCAGGCAGCTGAACATCTCGCCATGCGCGCCTGGCTGGCGCAGTCGCCGGTTCGCGTCCACGAAGCCATGCTGCGTGCGCTGCGCGCCGTGGAATCCACCGGCGACGTAATTCAGGACATCCGCCCCATCATCGCCCGGCGTCTGAACGTGTACGCGTGGCTGGCGGGCCTGGACCCGGCAGACATTCCGAACGGCCAGGCAATACGCGCGGCCTACCGGACGCCGGCGGGCCGCCAAAGCCTGCGAGGCGAATCGGGTCTGATCGCAGCCGTGCTGCTGGATCGCGAGGATCTCGTCCACGAGGCGTGGGTCAAGCTTGACGACAAGTTTCGTCGGCGCGTGTTCGTGCAACGCTTTTGCGAGCACCACGGCGGTTGCATGGATTGACTGGGCCGCAGGCACCCGCCCTGACAGTGCCACCGTTGATCACAAGCGCCTTTTGTCGTGCCCCGGATGATGGGCATTTCGGCATCGAGAGCGCTTTTCAACCAGCCGCTTGGTGAGTTGCTTGAGCAGGCCATCTTTGCCGATCAGGTCATCCGAGACCTCGTAGTCGGCCAGGAACTCATCGAGCAGCGCGTTGCTGACATCGGGGGTCGTCTTGCGCTGGCGCTGGGTTCCTCCGAGTTTTCAACAACGGTCGCCTGAGAGGCTCAACGAGCGGATTGGACGAATCAGCACTCCTTTGTTCATGAAAACAATGACTTAACTAACCGCTTCAGCGTCGCACCGATGATGGACTGGACGGATCTCCGGCTAAACCACGCGTTACGGTTCCATTGCGCAAATTTTGAGCACCCTGATTGCAGGCTCGGTGTTGTGACGGTGGCGTGAGCGCCACGAAAACCGATTGACAATCGGTTTTCGTGCATCCAGGATGAGGCCTCGTTCCCGCCCGAGGCAACCGCATGTCCAACCGAACCATCGACCTGCCGCTGGGCGCGCTGGAGCTGGAGGTCATGGAGCACCTCTGGGCGCAGGGGTCAGCGGATGTTCGCTCGGCCCACGAAGCGCTTAGCGCGCGGCGGCCGCGACAGCTAAACACGATCCAGTCGACGCTGGATCGATTGTTTCGCAAGGGCGCCCTGGCGCGCGAGAAGATCAGCCGCGCCTACCGCTACACCCCAAAACTCGACCGAGAGGCCTTGCTGCTGAGCAGCATGCACACCATCGCCGAGCAGCTTGGCGACATCGACCGCGGCGCACTGCTGGCCTCGTTCCTGGAGCTTGACGGCGAGGACGATGCGACGCTCGACCGTCTCCAGGCGGTCATCGATGTCCATCGTCATCGAGATCGGACGTGACGCTGGCGCCCACCCTCGGCGACGCCCTCTCGGCGGCCCTGCTGTTTCTCGTCAGCCTGCTGATGATGAGCGCCGTGGTCGCCCTCGTCTGGCGCCTGCTGCGGCCGGCGATCGAGGCTTGGGCACCGGCTGCGCGGCTGCGCATCACCAGCGCACTGCTGGTCATGCCCGGGATCGCGGCGGCGGTGCTGGCCATCTGGTCCGCCGCGCCACATTGGTGGTCGCAGGTTTTAGGACACTGCGCCCTGCACCGCGCCGACCACAGCTGCACATGGCATCTGCCGCTCGACGGCCCGGGGTCTGTGACATGGATCGCCGTCGGGGCACTTGGACTGATTTGTTTCGCTGTTGCCTGGAAGCTGGTTCGGCTGCAATGGCACGCGCGCCGACTTCGCACGACGCTGAAACTGGCCTCGTTCGACTGCTCGCTGAACATCCATCGCTTACCGATCCAACCGCCGCTGGCGCTAACCGCCGGTGTGCGCCGACCTCGGATCTACGTCAGCGACGGCCTGATTGCCGCCCTCTCCGCCGACGAACTGCAACGCGTGCTGACCCACGAGCGTGCGCACGTGCATCGCCGGGATGGACTCCGCCGCATCCTGCTCGCCGTGGGTTCGATGGGGCATCTTCCGCATGTCCGTCGGGCGTTGCTGCAAGCTTGGGAGCTGGCCAGCGAGCAGTGCTGTGACTCTGCCGTCGCGACCTCTCCGACCGATCGGCTGGCGCTGGCCGATTGCTTGCTCCGTGTGGCCCGCCTGACCAGAGCACATCAAGTGTCCGGCTACGCTGTCTGTCACTTCCACGGCGGGCAACTTGAGCAACGCATCCACGCGCTGGTCGCCCCGCGCCGAACGCCGACAGCCGGCTTCTGGTTTGTCCTGCTGGTTACAGCACTGAGCGTGACAGGCAGTGTGTCGGCGCTCGCGCCGCTGCTGCATCGCCTGATCGAGCAAGTCACATGAACGCGCTGCTCAGCCTGTCGGCACAGGTACTGGTGGTCACGCTCACGCTTCCAGCTGGGGCACTTGCCGGTCGCACCGATCCCGCACGCGGCGGCGGATTAAGCCTCACGAGTGCTCAAGCGATGGCCCTGGCCCGACCTGATGTCTCGGACCGCCTTGCCGCCTTCGGTCAACGTGCCAGCGCCGAGCAACGCGCTGCCGCGCGCCCGAACAACCCGCAACTCGAGTATGCGGACGAATCCGTCGACGGCAGTGGCACCCGATCCACCGAGCGCAGCTTTTGGTTGCGCCAGACGCTGGACTGGTCGGGCGAGCGGCACCTGAGGCAGCAATCTGCTCAATGGGCGGGTGCCGCGTTGATGGCCGAGAGCGATCAGTCAGCGGCAAGCATTCGCCAACAAGTTCGCGTCCGCTACTTCGACGCCGTGTACTGGAACGAGCGAACCGATCTATTGACCGGTTGGGACCGGCGCGCCGAGCGCTTGATGAACATCGTGCGCGAGCAGGTCAACCGCGGGGAATCGTCGCAGTACGACCAGAGCCGCCTGGAACAGATGCAAATCGCTGTCTCGGCGGCACTGTCACATGCGCAAGCCCAGCGGTCAGCCGCTAACGCGCGGCTCGCGACGGTGACCGGTCTGCAAACGCAACGCAGCCGATCGCTACTAGACCCTTTACCGCCATCGGCACCACCGGCGCTCGACACCATCCTTGCTGGGGTGGATGACCTTCCGTTACTCCGCGCGAGTGCCGCACGCGGCCGCGCAGCAGCGGCGATGCGCAATGCCGAAGATCGTGCCCGCATTCCCGACCTGACGCTCGGCCTCGGCCATCGGCAGGTCGACAGCGGCGACATGGCCCAAGACGGGGTGCTGTTTTCGGTGGAAGTGCCGATTCCGTTGCTCAATCGCAACCGCCGCGACCGCGACATCGCGGCGGCAAAGTTACAACTCGCCGAGGCAGACCTTGCGGTGTTGCGACGCGAGATCACCGGCGAGATCCGCGCTCAGTGGCAGGCCGCTGTGACACTGCGCGAGCAGGCGCTACGAATCGATCAGCAGGCCCGCCAGTCTGCCGACACGCTGATGCGCACCGCAGAAGCCGCATACGTTGGCGCCGAGATCGGCGTCATGGAACTAGCCGATGCCGTCGAATCCGCCCTCAAGACCCGGCTAGACGCCCTAGACCTGACGCGCGAGGCCCGCCAAGCGCACACCCAACTGATGGAACTCAACCAAGGAGCCCTCGATGCCCTTTCGAACTGAATCCCTAAGCTCACCGAAGCGACTGGCCGCACTCGTTATCGCGGCGGCGGCCTGGTCCCTCCCAACCGCCCAGGCCGGCGGTGACCATGAACACGGCCATGGCCACGCGCACGACCAAGCACCCCAGACCGAGGCGTTCTACGCCGACGAAGAGGACGCCGAGCGGGCGCATGACGGTATCGGCGACGAAGACGCCAAGAATGGACACCACAAGGGCGACCACGGGACACATCAGAGCCGGGGCCAGGGCCATCACGATGAGCACGCCCACGACCAGGATGGGCATGATCACGAGCACTGAGTCGGCGCGATGGGCGCTGGCCCGAGCTGCCCTGCTCGCCCTGCTCGCCGGGGTTAGCGCCTGCGATGACGCACACGATCATCCAGCGTCCGATCACGCGCACAGCGCGTCGGAACATGGTGATGACAATGCCGCCCATGACGGTGGCCACGGCGAGGCCGGCGACGAGACCCGACCGACCGAGGTCGTCACGCACTTCACCGAAGACACCGAACTGTTCGTCGAGTACCCAGCGCTGGTGGTCGGTGAACCATCGCGATTCCTGGCGCATTTCACCCGACTCGCTGACTTCTCTCCAGTGCGCGATGGCACGCTCGATGTTGAGCTGCGCCAGGACGGCGCCCTCAAGGCGCGCTTTCGCGTGCGTGCACCGACGCGCGACGGGTTATTCACGCCGGAGGTGACCCCGCGATCCGCGGGCGACTACGCGCTTGCGCTGTCGCTGACAGCGGAGGGTCTCGACGTCACGCATGCGCTCGGCACCGTCACCGTCCACGCGACTCTTGAGGCAGTGCCCGACGCTGAGGAGGCCGAGCACGGCGGCATTTCGTACCTGAAGGAACAACAGTGGCAGAGCCACTTCGCACTGGCCAAAGTGGTTCCGCGCGTTATCCGCAGCTCCTTGCCGGCACCGGCCCGCATCAGCGCGCCACCCGACCGTTTCGCGACGCTGCGCGCCCCGGTGCCGGGCATCGTCTCAGCATCGTCGGACGACTTTATCGCGGTCGGTGACCGCGTCAAACGCGGCCAGCGTCTGGCAACGCTGCGCCCGCTGCTCTCCGGCAGCACGGACGCCGCCACGCTTCAACTCGCGGTCCAACGGGCCGAGGCCGATGAACGCCTGGCGCTCCAGGATCTCGAGCGCCTGCAAGGGTTGTTCGCTGCCGGCGCCGTGGCCGAGTACCGCGTCCACCAGGCTGAGCAGCGCCTGCGCGTGGCGCGAGCCGAAACCCGCGCCGCCCGCGCGCGCCTGGAGCAAATCGCCAACACCAGCCCGGACGCCGGCATCGCTGTGGTCGCCCCCGTGGGCGGACGGGTGGTCGACCTGCGCATCACGCCGGGCGCGGTGGTCGCGGCCGATGCGGTCCTGGCCCAGATCGCTGGCGAGGGCGAGCTGTGGCTAACCGCCCAGATTGCCGAGGCCGATGCGACACGAATCACCGCCCCCACCGGCGCCTGGTTCGACCTGGGCGATCATCGCTATCACCTTGCGGTTGGCGACAACGCCCGTCTGGTGTCCGTCGGCGGCGTGATCGACAACACCAGCCGGACGCTCCCGGTCACCTTCAGCTTTCGCCCCGACACCGACGGCCTGCGCATCCATCAGCGTGTCGCCGCCCACGTGCTCACCGGCGAGTCGATGTCCGCGCTCGCGGTACCTCGCAGCGCACTCATCGATGACGGCGGCCGCCCGGTGGTCTATGTCCAGCGCGGCGGCGAAACCTTCGAGCGCCGACCCGTGCGCATCGGCGCTCACGACGCGACACATGTGGCGATCATCTCGGGCGTCGATGTCGGTGAACGAGTCGTCAACCTTGGGGCCTACGACGTACACCTGGCCGCCGCGGAACCTGCGGAAGCCGGCCACGGCCATGCGCACTAGGGCTGCAGCATGATCGAGGCGCTGATTCGAGGGTCGATGACCAATCGCAGCTTGGTGTTGGCCGCTGCGGCGCTGCTCCTGAGCTGGGGCACATGGCAGGCGTTCAACACGCCAGTGGATGTATTCCCCGACCTGACTGCGCCGTCGGTCACGGTGGTTGCCGAAGTCCACGGGCTGGCGCCCGAGGAAGTCGAGCGTCTGGTGACGTTCCCGATCGAGACCGCGATGAACGGCGCGGCCGGCGTGCGCCGCGTGCGCTCGAATACCGGGGTCGGGCTCGCAGTCATCATCATCGAATTCGACTGGCAAACCGACATCTACCGCGCCCGCCAAATCGTGACCGAAAAGCTGCAGGCCGCCCGCGGCGAACTGCCGCCCGACATCCCACCCCCGACCCTGGCCCCGATCACCTCGGTCATGGGCGAGGTGATGTTCATCGCGCTGGTATCGAGCGCGCACGACGCGACGACACTCAAGACCGCCGCCGACTGGGTGCTGCGACGACGACTGCTGGCCGTGCCCGGCGTCGCCGAGGTCATCCCCATCGGCGGCCTGACCCGGCAGTACCAGGTCCGCGTCGCACCGGAGCGGCTCGCCGCCTACGGCGTCACCCTGGACACGGTCATCGCGGCCGTCAGCCAGACCAACACCAGCGCCAGTGGCGGTTTCGTCGTCGAGAACAATCAGGAATTCCTGATCCATGCGCGCGGTCGCGTGCAGTCGGTCGAAGACATCGCGGCCACCGTGGTGACGACGCGCGACGGCCAGCCCGTCACGGTGCGTGACCTGGGGACGGTGCAAACCGGTGCCGCACCACGACGCGGCACCGGTAGCTACCGGGGGCACGATGCCGTCGTGCTGGGCATCCAGAAACAACCCGACGCCAACACGCTGGCGCTGACCGAGCGTCTCGACGCGACCATTGCCGATGTGCAGCGCTCCCTGCCGGAGGGCATGCGCATTGAGACCAACGCCTTTCGCCAGGCCGATTTCATCGCTCTGGCCATCGACAATCTGTCCGCCGCGATCCGCGACGGCGCGGTGCTAATCGTGCTGATCGTGTTCGTGTTCCTGCTCAGTGGTCGCGCGACGCTGATCACACTGCTGGCATTGCCGCTATCAGTGATCGTCACGCTGCTGGTGCTCAAGGCCCTGGGGGCGACGATCAACACGATGACGCTAGGCGGCATCGCTATCGCGCTGGGCGCACTGGTGGACGACGCCATCATCGCTGTGGAGAACATCGTCCGGCGTCTGCGCGAAAACCACGACAAACCGGCGTCTGATCAACGGCCTAGCATGCGTGTGGTGCTTGATGCGACGCAGGAGATCGAGTCGTCGATCGTGTTCGCCACGTTGATCATCATTCTGGTGTTCCTGCCGCTGTTCTTCCTCTCCGGCGTTGAGGGCCGCCTACTGCAACCACTGGGGCTGGCCTATGTGGTGTCGCTAGGAGCCTCCCTGCTGGTGGCCCTGACCGTGACGCCGGTGCTCGGTCACCTCCTGCTACCGAATGCCGGCACCGTGAAAAAACCCAGCGACGGCTGGCTGGTGACACGGCTCAAGGCGGCCTACCGCCCGGTCTTGCAGGCCTCACTGCGCGCCTGGTGGTTGCTGGCGGCCGCATCGATGGTTCTGTTGGTGGCGGCCCTGCTCGCTCTTGGGGCTGCAGGTCGGGCTTTCCTCCCCGAATTCAACGAGGGCAGCCTGACACTCAGCGTTGTCACCTTGCCGGGTACATCGCTAGAAGCCTCTGACGCTATCGGCCAGCGCGTCGAGCGCATCCTGCTCGACGTGCCAGAGGTGATCGCCACCGCGCGGCGCACCGGCCGCGCCGAGCGCGATCCGCACGCGCAGGCGGTATACGCCTCGGAGATCGATGTCAGCCTGCGCAGCAACGGACGTGACAAGGCCGAGCTGCTGGCGCAGCTACGCGATGAACTCGGGGCCGTTGCCGGCGCCAGCATCATCATCGGGCAGCCGATTTCACACCGCATCGACCACATGCTCTCGGGCACCCGCGCAAACATCGCGGTCAAGATCTTCGGCGACGATCTCGCCGAGCTGGATCGACTCGCCCGGCAAGCTGAGGCGCTAATACAAGAGGTACCTGGCGCGGTGGATGTCTCGCTCGCCAGCCGCGCCCAAATCCCGTTTCTCGACGTCCGACTCAAGCGTGACGCCATGGCGCTGTACGGCGTGACCGCGGCGCAGGTCAGTCACTTTGTCGAGGCCGCATTCACCGGCGTCGCGGTCTCGCGCGTGCTCGAAGACGATGCCGCCTTCGATCTGGTCGTGCGCTTCCCTCCCGAGGCCAAGGCCGATCTCGACGCCGTGGCCAACGCCCGTCTGATCACCGACGCCGGCGCGCATGTCCCCATCCACGCGGTCGCCGAGTTGCGGCGCACGCGCGGCGCCAACACCATCAGCCGCGAAAACGTGCAGCGCCTGCAGGTGGTGGTCGCCAATGTTGCAGACCGAGACCTCATCGGCGTTGTCGACGATATCCGCGAGCGACTGGTCGAGCGTCTGCCCATGCCGCCGGGCTACTACGTCGAGTACGGCGGCCAGTTCGAGAGCGCCGAACAGGCCTCGCAGCGCCTGTTGATCCTCGGTGCCGTGGTGGTGATCGGCATTTTTGTGCTGCTGATGATGGCCTTGGGAGCCGTACGCGACGCGGCGCTGGTGATGCTGAACCTGCCGCTGGCGCTGATCGGAGGCGTGATCGGGGTCTATCTCGCCGGCGGCATCGTATCGATCGCGGCGATCATCGGCTTCATCACCCTGTTTGGCATCGCCACGCGCAACGGCGTGATCATGGTCGACCACATCCAGCGGCTGCTGGCCAGCGGCGCGGAACGCGACCTGCGCGCGGCCGTCATACGCGGTGCGGAAGAACGTCTCGCGCCCATCCTCATGACCGCGCTGGCCACCGGCCTCGCCCTTATCCCCCTGGCCATGAGCCTGGGCAAGCCCGGTAGCGAGATTCAGACACCTATGGCGCTGGTGATCCTGTTCGGCCTGATCACGTCGACGGCGCTGAACATGCTCGTCGTGCCAGCCCTTTACGCGCGCTTCGGGCTGGCACCGACGTCGTCTGCCCATCCAACAGATCATCCGCCTTGATCCGGATCGGCAGCAGGCGGTAGGTCTTGAGGCTGTTGCTCAGTCGATCTGCGCCTTGGAATCGTCCACGAAATCACTGCGCGCGCCGCAGCCAGCTGTGCATGTCTTGGGCGTCCGGCTTTTCAAACTGAATTCAGCCAAGTTGTAAGTGATTGTTTCTATAATGTGGGGCTAGACACAAACGAAATTGGATTGGACGGCGCAGTCCTCATCAGCCCTTGATAGACCAATACTCAAACCACCGATTTTCGGTCGCACCGATGATGGCCTGGACGGATACCCTTTCAGATCAATTGATTAACAACGTTTTGTGCAAATATTGAGCACTGCCTCTTGAGCTGCTAGCGAGAACAGCTCGCTCAGCTTCGAAAAGGCGGTCCACAGCCCATCCCCCGACCTGGACATCTAAGCGTGAAGCCGCTAGCGCCGGAGCCTCGCGAGGACGTCGTAAGCTTCTTTAGGATCGTGGGTCGCCCGGCATCCGAATGAATCACCGAGGCCAAGGTGGCTTTGCGACACAAAGTGAGCCAAGGACTTTTCAGTTAGGAGCAGATCGCAGTATGCGATAGCAGCCGTGGCATGATGGAAATCCAACAAGTCGTTTCCGTTTAGCTTTCTGTTCGTGTCCCAGCGAAATCCGGCGTGGCAACAGCTATGAACATGCAAAGTCGGTAGCGCACCCTTCAGCTTGCTGAAGGCTTGCGCTTCAGAATCTGAGTTGGCATCAGCATCCCAACCACTCCACCCTCTTGCTTCAACCTCTGCAACAAGTCGAGCAAGGTCTTGCCTGAAAAGGCAGAGCCCCCCGTAGAATTCGATGTAGATCAAGCGCTCGATACTTCGGGCATCTTGAGAGTTGGCGACCTTGCCGCGATTCAAGTTGCGTGCCGTGACCTCAAGCTGCATGTCAGGCCAACCCTTCTGGTCCAGCATTGCCACGACATCCATCAGCGTCATCTTCCACTGATGGTCATAGAACGCCTTCTGTAGTGCGAGTTCATCGTCCGGGCCAAAACCTGTGCTCGATGGATGGAACTCACCAAACACTGATGTCACTTTGGTCCAAACTAGGTGGTCGACTGGCGCAAGGCTGGGCGCTCCGGCACAGGTGTAAACGTGGTTGCAAAGCTCTTGCCGAACCCGATCTGCGAAGGGCACGAGCGACACACCCCCTGAAAGCTCATCAATAAGCGATGCTGTCGCTGTTCGGGTCCGGCGGTCGGATTGCTTCATTAGCTCAATGAAGACTGTCTCGGAAATTGGACAGATGACAGCGCCTGACCGAACCAACTGACGAAGCATGGCCAATAGCCGTGCTGGCACTTCGTTACTACTCAACTTGAGCATCGCACCGCGAAGAAGTATCCAGAACCTTACGTCCAGATAGACCTTTAACTTATTGGACATCTCGCGACCAAGCGCTTGGCGCCTGAGCGAAACGTGGCGCGTTAGTGGAATGTTCGCGTAGCGCTGATGGTCACGGATCGAAGTCATTGCCACTCGGGAGAACCTGTCGGAATAGAGCCGCTAACATACCTCGCTCGCAACTGTTCGCGCTCTATGCTCCTTTTTCAGCCGACATGCCAAAGTGATTGTCTTGGTTCATGGCGAATCAGCTTATTGACTGATTTCGTGCGGAACGAACGCCCCGGTAATCCCCCCTATTCGGTTTGAGCGTTGACAGCTAGACTACTGCCCAAGAGATAAAGCTGTTGCTGGATTCCAGGCCGAGAGCTTGAGAGTAATGGGTTGTAGGCGACACTCTTCTACACACCTGCCCGGTTCGATACTGAAAATGAACTACGAGGCGATCGCAAAACTTGCCCAGAACTGCATCCAGCATCACCCGGCCATCGTGCTGGGAAGTGGCTCCTCAGCACCGCACGGAATCCGAGGAATGGCTGCCCTCGCATGCGTGCTTCAACAGAACGTCGTGCCGGACGGCGGCGCGGAAGAGCGCTCCTGGAGGCAAATTCAAGAAGCACTCACTAACGGTGACGGGCTTGAAGTTGCGCTCCAGCGACATACCGCGCCAGCCAGCCTAGTTCAGAAGATCGTCGCACAGACCTGGCTCACCATTGCCGAAGACGACTTGAAATTACTTGAAAGCGCAGCAGCAGCCGAGGAACACCTGCCTCTTGCTGACTTGATTCGAGGGTTATTTCGCAGCGCAAACAGGACCATTAGCGTAGTCACCACAAACTACGACAGGGTAGCGGAAATCGCGGCTGACGCGAGTGGTCACATCCACGCCAATGGCTTCTCGCCCGGGCTAATTCGGCGCCGCGAGGGCGCGGACCCAATCCGTATCCATAGGGGAAATTTCGTCGCTCGCACTGTCAGAATCTGGAAGGTCCACGGGTCCTTGGATTGGTTTGAAGACAAGCAGGGGCAACCTGTTTCTCTACCGCTACGCGACCGTTTGCTGGACGGATTTTCACCGCTGATTGTTACGCCGGGCGTGAGCAAGTACGAGCGAACCTATGATGAGCCATTTCGGACCGCAATCCAGGGCGCAGATGTGTGCCTAAGTCATGCGTCTGCGATTCTTTGTGTGGGATTCGGATTTCGGGATGGGCATATACAGCCGAAGCTTGTCGAGCGCTGCCGTCAGCAAAACATCCCTATCGTTGTTCTTGCCAGAACCTTGACGGCGGAGGCAAGGGAGTTTCTTCGCACCAACGCGGGCACGAGATACCTGGCGCTTGAGCGATGCCAGAATGGAACTCGATGTTTCACGGACGATCACCCGGATGGCACGGAATTGCCCGGGCACAACATCTGGTCACTCCCTGACTTCAACGAAATGGTTTTCTAGGAGGAAACGATGTCAATTTTCAACTATGAAGACAACGAAGCATTAGGCCGGATTATCGCGGTCGATAGCGCTGTGGTAGTGGTCCGTGTGGACGAACTCAACCTCCTTAAACGTGTTCAGGTAAATCGATTGGTTGCTCTACAGAGCAGTAAAGCAGGGCAACACCTGATCGGCGTTGTCTCGCGCATCACTCGCAAAGCTCCGGATGCAGGGGCCGAACTCGAACACGAGAAAAGCGAAACTAGCGTTGAGTTGCCGGAAAATAATCTCGTCCGCGTTTCGCTAATAGGGACATTGATTGATCGGGTTGGAGAGGCGCGCAACGTATTCCGTCGGACATTAGAAACTGTTCCTGAAATTGATGCGAATTGCTTCGCGCTAGAGGGGGACCGCTTAACCGGGTTCATGCAAGTCATTTCGAACGTAGTTGGCGATGGTCCGCAACTTGAACTCGGACACTACACATTGGACGAGGACGCGACTGCTTTCCTGAACGGCAATCGCCTCTTTCAACGGCACGCGATCGTTGTTGGAAGCACCGGATCGGGGAAGTCCTGGACTACGGCTCGGCTACTGGATCAAATCGCGGCGCTTCCTCAGGCAGCCACGATTCTGTTTGATGTTCACGGGGAGTACAGCTCGCTCCAAGGCGATGAGTTTCGCCATTATCGGATTGCTGGGCCTGGTGACCTCGACCAGGACACTGGGGTAAATGACGGCGTCCTGTATCTCCCATACTGGCTGTTGGGCTACGAAGCGATGGTCTCACTTTTCGTGGACCGGTCAGATCAGAACGCCCCAAACCAAGCAATGGTTATGGCTCGCTGCATTACCGAGGCAAAGCGAGCTTACCTTGAAGCCGGTCAGCATAACGAATTGCTTGATAATTTTACCGTTGACAGCCCGATACCGTTTGACCTTGATGCCGTGATCACTGAGCTGGACCGCCTAAATACTGAAAGAGTTGAAGGCGCCAGGGCAGGAAACACAAAGGCCGGCGACTTCAACGGCAAGTTGAGCCGGCTAATAGCTCGCCTTGAGGCCAAGCAGCTTGATCGCCGATTGGGCTTCTTGTTCCAGCCCCACAGCGAGTGTACGGATATGGGGTGGCTGGCGGTGATGACTCACCGGCTGATCGGCGCCAGGAGCACTCAGGAGGACAATTCGGGTGGAATCAAGGTCATCGACTTTTCGGAAGTGCCGACCGACATCCTACCGCTCATGGTGAGTCTGCTGGCACGGTTGGTCTTCACGGTGACGCAATGGACGCGGATCGATAAACGACATCCGGTGGCACTGTTCTGCGATGAAGCCCATTTATACATTCCAGAACGGATGAGGGCGGACTCCGTGGACGACATCTCTGTTGGCATCTTTGAGAGAATCGCAAAAGAAGGACGCAAGTACGGGGTCGGACTCGTGGTGATCAGCCAGCGTCCAGCCGAAGTTAATCGCACGGTACTGAGCCAGTGCAATAACGTTATTGCCATGCGCCTTACCAACGGCGAGGATCAGGCCGTGATTAAGAGATTGCTTCCAGATAGTTTGGGAGGTTTTGGAGATTTGCTTCCTGTTCTCGATATTGGGGAAGCGCTAGTTGTTGGAGACGCAAGCCTGCTACCAACACGAGTCCGCGTTGCGGAGCCCAAGTTCAAACCCAATAGCGCTACTGTCAACTTTTGGGACATCTGGAGCGATAGCCAGCCGGCGCCTGATACGGAACGTGCAATACAAGCTTGGCGGAAGCAGAGCATGCAATGAACGCGGCACTACCGTTAGTACGTGTGCGTGAGTAAGCTCAGTCGCTTCTGCTGAACGGGTCGCAGAGGTCCCTTAGTTCACTCGACTCGGCGTCTGGTTAGGGGGAGCTCTTCAAAGCAATCTGCGCCGCGTTAAAATGTAAGCCCCTGCCAATGGCTGCGGCTTTAGTTGCCGACCGATTCGTTTCTCAGATGCCATCAGGCAGCCCGCGCAGCGGCACCGCGTCCAGCAACTACCGGTCATGCCACTCGCTGTTCTCCTGAAAAATCGGGTTCGCGCCACCACCCTGAGCACCATGAATGTACGGTGACTGCGCAGAGGCATTCGAGTTCTTCGCACCGCGCTTGCGGGTCTCTTGCACTTGCTCGCTAACGTCATTGAGCGCTTCTTGGAGGTGAGGCACGTAGCCCTTGCCGACTAGCCACGAAATCACCCCTGTCATCACATTGGCGATTGGCAGATAGACGAAGGCGGCGACCAGACCAATCACTCCCCCGAGCAGCCAGCTATCTACCTTGTTCGTTCATGTACGCCGCGCCGAACAGAGGCAGCGCGAACGGCCCAACGTAGACGAGGAATACAATCACCGACCAAGCAACGTTCCAAACCAGTTTCCAGGCGAGGATGAACGGCATCGCGATCAACCCCAACAATACGTTCATATATTCCTCCTAAGCCCGTATCCGGCTCTAGTCGTTATACATCGGATGCGCGGGATTCAGCGGATTGTGTGGCGCCAAATCTTCTCGGGCCTTCCTTCCCGCGCGCTGGAGCTCTGGATTGTTGACCAAGGCGGCATCGACGATACCGAACGGCTTCTCGAAGCCGCCGCCCGCCAGCGCAAACAGAACACCGGACAGCCAGTTGAGCAGGCGATAGATGAGCGCTGCGCCGACGATCCCGAGCACGAGTCCGGACAACCAGTGGTCGCCCCGCTCTGCCGCCGTTGTCACGCCGACTATCGGCCAGACGATCCAGCCCAAAATCGCGATCGAGTAGCCGAGAAAGATCGCCAACGAGCAGGCCACCTGCCAAGCCACGATCATCAGCGTGAGCAGCAGCTTCATCGCGCGCTTTGGCTTGGCAGCAAGTCAGCGTTCGTCAACATCGCGGCGCGCCTTCACCAGGCGAAATAGAGCATGGCGAGAACGGCCATGCATGCGCCAAGCAGCACGTTCCCGACGACTGCGCGGATGCCTGCCTCCGGCGCCCGCCCGTTGCCCGCGCGGCCATCCTCGCAATTCAGGCGTACTTTGCTCATCGTCATCATTCGCCTCTCAGCCCTGCGGTGTCGAACTGCGGATCTGCGAGCAGCGAGTCCCACGTGAACTGTCCGGCATCAGACGCGAAGCTGCCTGCGGCCCTTACCTCGAAGTCGACCAGGCCATCCGTGTTCGCCATGTCAGCAACGATGTCCGGCTGATCTGGCGTGATTGAACGGCGGTAGATGAACTCTCCGCCTGTCGGCACGCCCAGCGACATTGCACCGACACCATCGGCAACCGGCACAGGCGTCGGAGACAGCGCGGTCACCCGCATGTCCGGGTCGTTCGCACTGTTGAAATCCAGGCTCGCTTCGGTGAACTGACCCGCTAACTCAGACACGTCCAGACTGAAGGTCAGCGTGTTCGTCTGAGCACTGTTCGCGATGCCGAACGACTCACCGGTCGGCGCGGTCAGCGATGAGAAAGGAGTGATTCGGGCATCGACTGCGTAGTCCCCGGAGACGCTGTTCGTGTTGACGATGGTATCGCCCCCGTCGAGCTGGAAGCGCGTGCCGGCGATGGTGAGTTCCGCGTCCCAGCTCGGCCGCCAGAAGCCCTGGGAGTCGCGCTGGTCTTCGCGGAGCTGGCCGTCGAATGTCCCGTCGATCTCGCCGATAGTTTCGACGCAGTTCTCGTAGGTGTAAGTCACCCGGTCATCGATGGTGTCCGAGCCCGGAAAGAAGGTCACGCTCACCGTCCCGCCCCCGCTGCATCCAAGCACGGCACCGTCGTTGTCGCGCCACTCGTCCGGCGAACGGAGCGTGACCAACAGAACCGACATGACCTGTTGCCAACTGCTGTAGATCGCCGCCGAGCGGCGCGCCTCGTTCTGCGCCAGGTTCGGAACGACGGTTGGCCCACTGGCTCCCTCGTCACCCGAGCCGGAGCACCCTGAAAGTAAGCCAAGCGCAAAGACTGCGGTAAGAACCGGCCAGATCGCCAAACGCCCGCATTGATACATATAGAAACCACTCACGCTGCACCCCCTGCCTCTCGGGCAGCGTCGTTGTCACGGCGAAGGCGGTATACGGCTTCCGCCACTTGGGTTCGCACGGCGCTGTTCACGGCAACGGATTTCAGGAACCAAGCGCACGCGCCGCAGCTCGCCGCGAGGATCCACAGGTACGGTTCGGAGGCGCCATGTCCGGTCAAGACCGCACCGATGATGCCCACACAGGCCGCGCCCAGCGCATGCAGCGGCATCAGGGCCGCATCCGGTACGGCGCTGCTCAGTTCCGCTTGGCTCAATTCGAAGACCGCGTTGGTCGTCACGTTGCGGACGGCGATCAACTGCCAATCCCCTCCCTTCTCCGGTCGGGCGTACAACAATGAAAGTTCGTCGCCCCGCTGCGCGTCAGTCGCATCATTGCGTAGACGCAGTGTCACGGCTCGCTTGTGGCGCGCCGACCAAACGCGGATGTTCTCGCATGGCTCGTCGGGCAGACGAATCCAGCGATGGCCACTTTGTCCGTAGATGCCGATCGAGCCGGTGACTACTCGGCGGTAGCGAGCACGCGCCCAGGATTTGACTCCCTTCACACGGACGGACTGGGTCGAGAAGCGGAGTTGGGTGCCGGGCTTCTCGTGGCCGGCTGGGACTGATTCGTTGGACATGCGTATCTCTCCTCCTTTGTAAATCGAGCCTCCCGGGCTCGTACGCAGTCCGTTAATTATAATATATATTTGATTTTCCGAATCTCCGTACAGCGCACGCTTTGGCCATGCCAGGGCGGTCGCCAACACTGCGGAATATTCTCGGAGCCAACGTCCGACGGCTTCGTCGCGCGCGCGGATGGACGCAGATACAACTCGCCGTGCATTGCGACATGACGCAGGTCTACGTGTCATACATCGAAGGCAGCAAGCACGCGGCCACGGTCGACATGATCGATAAGCTTGCCGAGGCGTTGGAAGTCTCTGCTGCCGACTTGCTGACCCCTGCAAACCCGAAATAGCCGCCCGGCGGATCTCCGCCGGGCGGCCTGGTTAACACCTCGGTTCAGTCGGTAGTTCGTCCTTTTAGCTAGCGCTTCTTCTTGCAGGACAACTTCCGCCGTTTGGGCTCGAGAGTCTTGGCGTTCTCCGCCTCGAAAAGCAGCACATCCACGCGAAGGTGGGCCGAGTTGCGAAGGGGGAACCAACTCTTCTCACCCGCCTCAAGGCGCCGCTGGCACAAGCTCATCCGGTAGGTCGGACAGCCACGAATCGCCAGCGTACGAGGCTTGAGCGTGAACTCCAGCGGCAAGGGCTTCAGCGGCTGCTTCTTGCGCTGGTTCTTGAGGGTCGTCTTGGTCTTCTGGCCATGCTTCCAGCACTGCTGCATATAGACCTGAAGCTGAAAGATTTGGTCTCGAATCCCGCGCGCACCAGGGGCCGAATTCAAAGACCAGACTGCCTGGCGCAACGCCCGCTTGTTGTTCTTGAGACGCGCCGAACCGACCGCCTGCCTGATGCGCCGCTTCCAGAACTGGAAGCACGCCGACGTCATCCGCCAAGTCCACGTGGTCTCGTTGTAGCGGCGCCCGTCTTTCGCAGCCTTTTCACGAGCCTTTTTGGACACCGGGAGGCGAACGAGTTCGTAGTCCTCCCCCATCGTCAAACGCCCCTCCTTGGTCCGGACGTCCAGCCAAATCTCGGTGCACGATTCGGGCACCGACCCAGCCGTACGCAACAGCCAATACTGCAGCTTGCTAGTGCCCGCAATCGGGTAGAAAAACAGGCTCACCTGCGCCCGCCCAGCGGCCTTGCGATGACTGCGCGTAGACGCACTAGCGGTCATCTCGTAACGCTCATCCATCTTGCGAGCAAAGCGCAACGCGTTCGTCAGTTCCACCTCACCCTGCACCGCAAAGAGGTGGTCGTTCCCGTTTGCGACGCACAGCCCGATGCGCTGCATTGTGATGGCCTTGCTCTTAAGAATATGTGGGTCGAGCTTGCTCGGCATAGTGGCCGAAGACGCAGCGATCTGCTTGGAAGGAATCATCATTTTTCTTCTCCAATCTGTGAGTGAAATGGCTGCCCCGATTGGCACCCAATCACTCATAGGTCGGAGTCCGGACACGCGCGGCTAGCGCCGACGAACACGCCCGGAAATACGGCCACTCGCTATTGTTTTGGGCCTCCAGCGGTTGTGACCGGATCGACCAGATCCGGTAGGCACCCGGTGTCAGGTTCGCGGCCCAGAGGGCCGTGACAATGACAACGTCAAAACACGCCGTGCAATCGCACTTATAAGGCGAAGCCTTATCAGGGCAATTGCACTCATTGAGATTCCTAGGCGCCGATGGCGCCAGAACCGAGCGGCTGCGGGCCGAGCAGGCGCAAAGACGCTCCAGCCGCCTTTCGGCTGGGCGCGAAGCGACCTGCCGAAAGGCCGCCGACGTGACGACCCGCCTACCGTTCATCGGGTGGTTCGGAGAAGCAACGCCGAAACGGGACGGTTTGTCCGGAGGCCGACCTATGGATAGGCGGACTCCCATGCCACGGGGTCGCAACCACGAGAATCAGCTCGGGTTGCCACCCCGAGCCACGAGTCAGAAGGCCTCAGATGATCAGCACCAATGACGGTGAGCCACTGATCCCTGATGCCCGAGCAGTCGGTGTAGCGGAGTGCCTCTTAATGGAGCTCGCTGCGCTGCTACGGGGGCTGGAGGCGTAGCTGCCTCCTTCTACCCAATCGCATTACGAATAGGTCAAATTTGTAGATTGGGCGACGCGGACATGGGTGCTGCGGAACGACGTTGTGGAATCAGCGCCGGTAACGCAGTGGCTGGCGGGTATCTGCTTCAGACAGATGCCCGGCAGGCTGAGGACAAGGATGCCTCATCCCCCGCCGTGCGTGATAGTGGGTCTTAACCCCACCGAGGGGATGCTCGCGCCATAGCAGCGTAGGGTATGTAACCTCGACCAAACACAGGGCCACCTTGGGTTCAACAACCGTCTGAAATGGCGACAAAAAACCCTTCAATGGTCGCGCGCAACCGCTTACGGGCGGCGTTGCGGCGAGCCAACGAGCCCCTCATCGCGAGAGCCAAATGATGGGGTTGGTGGATAGCTTAACTGTGTAAAAGCATCCGACATGCTGGATGCAATTTGGTAAGTGACATGTAGTAATGGCCGTGACCTTCGGGGTCTGGATGTAGGAGTGGTCAGATAGTGTGGTACCGGAGATGCTTTGGAATCTCGGTCCCGGGAAGAAGCCGCAGAGCGATCTGCGTCAATGTGAGGTTGAAATCTCACTGCCTATCTGACTAGCCAGCGGCGCATGTTTCGACACGTAAGGCTAACGCGGGAACTTCGACAGGCAACTGTCGGAGGGGAGCTTCGGCAAGTAGGGGTGACAGGAAGGTGGGTGTCGATACATCCGAAGTACTCACCGAGGTCGTTTGCGTGGCAGCGCGACCGATAAACCCGAAAGCTGGAACCGACTGCGACGACGACCACCGGGCCTGTGCCTGGCGGTCGGCCCTTCGGGGCCACGTGGTAAAGCGCTGGCAACCGGTGAAACGGGGACAGCGATCAATGCAGGGTTGGCGCCCTGCTCATGGCAAACATAGGAGGACGACGGCGTAGTGCCGAGCGACGCTCGGCATGAGGCCGAGCGGTGGAGCGAACCACCCGAAAAACAGCGGTGCGTATCAGCGATCCGTCAGGACATAATCGCTGAGCATCTTCGGGCGGGGACGCCCATAGGACACAGTAAGAACCCTTAGGGGAGGGCTTCGGCCCTCCCCGCTTGGGACTGGTTTCTGAAGGTCGGCAATCAGCCCAAAGCGGCCGTTCTACCCGCTACTAATTTCGTCCGTGCTAACTGGGCCGTACCCAATGGCACAGATCAGACAGAGATTTGATCGCAACTGGTGGGCTGTGTCATCCCGCGCAACACGACAATTGCGATACATCACGCTGAAACGTCTGCGCGCACAGCTTGATGGCCTCGGCGTACACGAGATAAGGAAACAACATCCCGGCGAGCTGTTCCACGGTCAGCCGCTGGCTGATCGCCAAGGCCGCGATCTGAATGATCTCGCCCGCCTCCGGTGCCAGTATCTGCGCCCCGATCAGCACGCGGGATTCAGCGTCGATCACCAGCTTGATGAAACCGCGCTCATCAAAGTTGGCCAGTGCCCGTGGCACCTGATCCATTTCAAGCCTGCGGGAATCCACCTCAAGGCCTTGCTGCTCGGCCTGGGTTTCGCTCAAACCCACCGTGGCCACCTGCGGGTCGGTGAAGATCACCGCCGGCATCGCCGACAGATCGAGTGTGGATGCAATGCCGTGCATGGCGTCTGCCGCGCGCGTGCCGCCGGCGGCTGCCACATAGACGAACTGCGGCAGCGTGGTGCAATCACCCGTGGCGTAGATGTCCGGTGCTGAAGTTCGCAGGCGTTCATCGACCAGAATCGCGCCGGTGCGGTCGCTTTCCACTCCGGCCGCGCCCAGGCGCAATACTTCTGTGTTGGGCCGCCGCCCCGTTGCGATCAGTAAACGCTCCGCGACCAAGGCCTCATCACCGACATTGACGGTAAACAATGCGCCGTCATGCGCAATCGAAGATGCCGTGGTATCCAGGCACACGTCGATGCCTTCGCCGCGCAAGTACGCACATAATCCGTCGCCCAGCGCCGGGTCTTCGGAGGACAACAAGCGGCTGCGTACCAGCATGGTCACCTGGCTGCCCAGGCGGGCAAACGCCTGGGCCTGCTCGACAGCGACCACGGAGCCACCAATCACGATCAGTCGCGGTGGGCACTCGCCGCTGCGCATGGCCTGCGTCGAGGTCCAGAACGGCGTGCCCGGCAGGCCCTTGATGCTCGGAATGGCCGGGGACGCGCCACTGGCAATCAGAATCCGGTCAGGCGCAATGTGTTGATCACCGTGGTCCGTTCGCACAGTGAGCGATTTTGGTCCATCAAACCAGGCTTCTCCGCGAAGCAAGGTGATGGCGTCTTGCTCATCGATGATGCGCTGGTACTTGCTCTGACGCAGTTCGGCCACGCGTCGCTCGCGTTGCTGCATCAATCGCAGCGGGTCAATGTCGGCCTCGGCCGTGTTCAGTCCCTCGAACGGCACGTGGCGTCTGTCGTGCGCAAGCTGCGCGGTGCGAATCATGATCTTGGAGGGCACGCAGCCCACGTTGACGCAGGTGCCGCCGATGACTTCGCCGCGTTCGACCATCGTCACTCGTGCACCCAGTTCGGCAGCACGGATGGCACACGCAAAGGCACCCGAGCCACTCCCGATGATGGCGATATGCAGTGTTTCTGATGTCGCGTCAGTCATTGATCGCCCTGCACCATTGTCGCTGGATAGCCATTTGCCGCGCTTGCAGCGGCGATGGCCTGCGGATCGGCGAGCGTATCGTCATACGTCACGATGGCTCGGCGCTGCTTGTAAGACACCTCCACGTCCTGCACGCCCTCGACACTATTCATCGATTGTTTGACGATGTATCGACAGCCTGCACAGGTCATCTTGTCGATGTCGAAGGTGGCGACAGCCTCTGCTGCATTCGCTCCAAACGGCAGCAAGGCGGCAAGCAGAATCGTGCTCATACTGAGTTTCTTGGTCATCATCGTGATCTCCGGGTAATGGCTGTCTTCACGCGTCCAGCAGCGGTGCCAGCCACGGGAATGCCAGCGCCAGCAGTGTCAATGCGGTTGCGATCATCAAGATGGATTTGAGCAGCCATCCAGGCTGACGCTCGGCACAGTCCTCGGACGCACAGACCTTGGGCGCCCGAAACCAGACCTGGTGGTGACCCAGCGCCAGCAGAATCAGTGTCGCACCGAGGAAATACGGCTGGTATGGCGCTAGCACGCCCAACTGCCCCAGCCATGCACCGCCCAACCCCAGGCTAAAGAACAACAGCGGCAGAATGCAGCAACTGGACGCGGCGATTGCGCCGACCAGGCTGCCTGTCGTGAGCCAAGTTGATTTTCGGTATGTGGGCGTTTGCATCGCAGTCTTGATTGGGGAACCTGCGGGCTACGATGCAGTCTGTAACCGTTACAAGGTCAAGCCCTCGCAATCAAGCAACCACGATGTCAGCAACTAACGCGATCACCATAGGAGACGCTGCCCGACGCAGCGGCATCTCGCCAGAGTCCATTCGGCATTACGAGCGAATCGGCCTGCTACCCAGCCCCGTGCGTGGTGACAATGGCTATCGCTACTTCTCTCAGGAAACGCTTGATCGGCTGGCGACTATCCGGGCCTGGCGAGACATCGGCATGTCGCTGGACGAGATTCGCGAGCTGAGCACCGCCACTGATGGCGAAGAGATGCGGTGCGGGACCGTGCAGCGCCAGTTGCTGGCACATGCGGGTGAGGTTCGCAGCAGAATTCAGTCGCTAAAGGCGCTGGAGTCCCGGCTCAGGCGCTTGGCGTCGGAGTGTGATCCGAGCCGTGATGAGTGCCCGGTTGTTCGTCAGATGGGCCGCTCGTCACCGTCGCCACTCGGCGGCGACGGCTGGACCGTTAAGCGCTTGTGTAATGGGCGTCGATAGCGCCTGGCGCGCTGGCGTATGCCACTAAGAAAATACGGGGCAATCCGCTCGGCCACGCCGGAGTCCTGTTCGCGCTCCTGGCAAGGAACGAGACGAGACTCGTGCCCATTCCACTCGAACCACGAGTGGCGCCGTCCAAAGGCGCGAGAAGGCCCGGCCCCAAAGATGTTCGCGAAAATTGATCAGTTTTACTGGCTGACATCCTGGAATTCCCAGACTCTCGTTGTCAGGCACTTTTAGTAGAGCCGTCGGAGGCACTGAAGCTCACACACACCCGAGTGCCACCAGTGTCTGTGAGATCAAACTCCATGATCCACCCAAACTGCCGGCAAATCTCGGCGGCGATATACAGCCCGAAGCCTTGGCCATCGTGTCCCACGTTCGCACCGCGGGCATGTGGCTCCATTAACTGTTGTGCATTGTCGATATCGAGCCCACATCCGGTATCGGATATCTTCAGCGTCCCGCCTGTGAGGGCAATGTCGATCTGGCCGTTGTGTGTGTACTTGATGGCGTTGCCAAGCAGGTTGCGTATGAGAATCCCGAGTAGCTGCTCATCTGTCATGATGGTTAAAGGTTCAACGGCTTCTATCGTCAGTCGAATGTCTTTCGCGCCGATCAACGACGCGGCTTCGTCCGATTGACTTTGCAGTACGTCATGCACTGGCACTGGCGGGAAGGCGTCCGTTGCGGCAGTTGCCAAACGTGATAACAACATCAATGCGTCAATGCTGCCGGACATTCTCTCCACGGCATCCTTGATGCGTTGCAAGGTTTTTGCGTTGGCGGCGTCGTTTTTCTCACGCTCGAGCATGACATCCACAGCGCCACCGACGATGGCGAGCGGCGTGCGCAGTTCATGGCTCGCCATTGCCGACAAATGCTGTTCGCGGCGCACGAACGCATCCATCTCCGCCAAGTAACTATTCAAGGTTTGGGTTATTCCGGACAGCGCTCGGTCCGAGCTGTCGGGCTCCAACCGCATCCCACGCTCAGATGGTGTGAGCTGACTGACTGAGTTGGCGAGATCATTCAGTGGCCGGATCATTGACCGGGCCATGCGCTGTGACATGTACGCCGCCAGCAGCGTCAAAAGGGCTGCGCATGCCAGAACGGCGTACATGAAGTTCGCCTCGCTGACCTCGATAGCGGTGACATCGGTCGCTACAAACACAGAGCCACCGGATACATCCCGCCGGCTGACTTCGTAGATGCGTCCGTCGTGCGCAACGTCTTCAAGTTGATTCTCGATGCCTTGCCGTATCCAATCCGGAACGCTGGTGTAATTCGGCTCACCGTGTGGAACAAAGTAGGCGCGGTAGGCATCTTCGATGATGGACACAGTGCTGCCCATTTCCCGGCCCTGCGCGGCGACGTACGCCACCTGACCGTTGATCGCCGTGTCCATGATGGTCTTTTCCAGCTGTTCATTGAAAAAGATGGCAACGCCACCCAATCCGAACGCGATCAGCGCACTGACCGCTATCAGCCCCCATGACACACGCGACTGAATGGACGATGTTCTGGTCACTGGCGGGACTCTGCGATCAATTGATAACCGTAGCGATGAATCGTGCGCAGCATTTTATGTTTGGCACCTTCGTCAATCGCCTTACGGATGGCGTGCACATGGGTTCGCAAGGTGTCGGATTCGGGTGGTGAGTCGCCCCAAACCGCAAACTCCAGGTCGGCGCGCGTCACAGCATTGGGGTAAGCCCGCATCAACACCTCAAGGACGCGCTCGGATGTGCGGTTCAACTGCACAGGCTGCCCATCAATCGAAATTCGGCGTTGACCCAAATCGAAGTTCAGCGCGCCAACCTGCAAGGTGTTTAATGCCGGCATGTTGCGCGCGATCAAAGCTTGCAAGCGGGCCTCCAGTTCCGGCAAATCAAAGGGCTTGACCAAGTAGTCGTCGGCGCCAGCGCCAAAGCCTTCCAGTTTGTCCGACAACTGATCGCGTGCGGTAAGCATCAGCACCGGAACACGTTTGTCAGCGTCCTGGCGCATGCGGCGACAAATCTCCAGACCAGTGACTTTGGGCAGCATGACATCCAGCACGATGACGTCGTAGTCGTGACTGACAGCCAAGTGCAGGCCGGTGATGCCATCGGGCGCGTGATCCAGCACATAGCCCTTGGGCTCCAGATACTCGAAGAGGTTCTCCGCGAGTTGCGGGTTGTCCTCCACAATCAGCAGCTTGCATCCAGTTGTCATGGCCCACTCGCTGGGGATCGGTCAGCTACCAACGATAGCCGATCGACAAGCCTGGCACCGCATCTCCGGCATGCGGAATGATCGTCGGGGACAAGCGCAATCGTCCCGGCCCGACCTCATGGGGGTCCCCCATGAAGTAGTTGCTCGCAATGCCTATAGCAGCCCCGGCCAGCACGTCGGACCAATAGTGGTTATTGGAGTGCACCCGCGACCAGCCCACGTAACTCGCGGCCAGGTAAGCCGGCGCGCCTGCCTTCCAGCCGTAATGCTTGTTGATAAATGCGGCGCCGGTGAATGACAGTGCCGTGTGACCCGATGGGAATGACTGGCCGGCCCCGTTGGGGCGCTCGGCATCAATGGCGTATTTCAAGCCGTATGTCGCAACATAGGCGCGGCCTACTGCGGTGATCAACTCACCGCGCCGCGACCCCGGGATGACATTGCTCAGCAGCGAAAGCTCGCCGGACTGTAGCGCCGGGTTGTTTTGGTAGATGCCGTCTGCCAATCCGATGTTGGTGTCTCTCGGCGCGGAGTCGCCGAAGAAGAACGTGAAGCCCAACGCCGTCAGGGGAATTGCGAACTGCAGCAAGTCGCCACTGGTTTCTACCGTTTCGTCGAAGCTGCTGGGCACCGATGCCGCGACTGAGCAATATCCAGCGAGCAGCACGGTCATGAAACGCTTGATCGAAACGTTCAATTAGCCGTTCCAATCATTGCCGGGATGGCACCGGTGCTCTCGATCGGGCCGTACTTCTTCGTCGTGTAGGCATGCTGTGCCCACGTGGCATGCGCCAGCGCTCGCTTGGTCAGCAGCGGGTTGTCGGGGGCTGGAATCAAGGTCGTGCCAGTCCAGCGCCAAGTGGTCGGGGCCAAGTCCGGCCGAAGCACAACCAGTTCGTGGTCTTCCATGAACGCCTGGTTGTCGCGAAACTGCATGATCGCCCGCCCCGCGTCATATGACTCGGTCAAATCGCGCCCAACCATCGGGTGGACCGATGGCACGCCGAGCATCGACAAGGCTGTCACGGGCAAATCCAACTGGCTGGCAACCTGTGTTTGGATTTTGGCTGGAACTGGGCCGCCCAAGAACAACGCTGGAATCCGGAAGCGCTCAACGGGAACCAGACTATCCCCATAGACGCGGGAGTTGTGGTCAGCGACGACAAGAAACAGTGTGTCGTCCCAATAGTCTGCTGACTGTGCCTTTTCGAAGAACTGACCCAGTGCCCAGTCTGCGTACTTGACGGCATTCTCTACGCGGCCGGCTGGTTCAGCGAAATGCTCAATACGGCCTTCCGGGTAGTCGAACGGTTCGTGGTTGGTTGAAGTGAACGCAAAAATAAACTGCGGCTGTTCGGATTGAGGCTCCGCGAGCATGTCGTGTACACGGTCCAGCAGATACTCGTCCGCAACACCCCAGGTAGAGCGATACAAGTTGCTATCGAAATTGCGCTCCTCGGTGACATGCTGAAAACCGTTGTTGGACAGGAAGCGGCGCATGTTGTCGAAATTTGCGTCTCCGCCGTACACGAAGTGTGTCTGCCAGCCTGCAACGCCCAGTGTTCTGGCGATGGTGTAGAAGCCCTGCTGAGCGCCGGGTAGCTTGACAACACTGCGGGCCGGACTGGGCAGAAAACCAGTGGTGACGGCTTCGATACCGCGCACCGAGCGTGTGCCGGTGGCAAACATGTTTTCAAACCACCACCCTTGTCCGGCCAGCGCGTCAAGGCTTGGTGTCACTGGCAGGCCACCCAAACTGCCGACAAATTCTGCGCCAAGGCTTTCTTCCAGGATCAGTACGAAGTTCTTGTAACGACGTTCGGAGGCGACAGTTTGCCGGTGGTGGGTGGATGCTTGTTTGGTAAAGTCTTCTGTCTGAATGTGCTGCATATCGGCCTTGACGATTGCCAAGGCATGCTCGGGCGTCATGTCACCGTATTGCGTGTCGAGACCCTCTTCATTCTTGAGGGCATAGATCGCATACCCGATTGAATACAGGGAGTTCAGGGCGATGTCGTTCAGGGTCTGACTGGATGTCACCGCAGCACTTGCGGGATTCAGTGCTCGATGGCCGGTGGTGCCGCGTGCAAAGGCAAGGCACAAAACGAGCACCGGCAGAAACCAGGCGATCGTCGCAGGCGAGTGTGGAGACGTTCTGGCGGTCAACTGGCGCATCTGCCAGAACACGCCGACGATGGCGGTGATGACCAAGGCGCTCCCACCGAGCACAATGGCTGCTCTGGAAGCCAGCAACATCGACAACACCTCCCGAGCATTTTCGAGGTACTCGAAAAACAAGCGGTTGGGCCGAACGCCATACTCAGCCATGAAGTCTGGCGTGGCGATTTCCAGCATCAGCGCCAGCCCCGCAATTGCAGCGACGTAGGTAGCAATGAAATGCCGCCATACTCTCCATGTGGGCCGATGATGCAGCAGCGCAGTTGCAATAACGGCCGGCGCAATCATGATGGCTGCGGTCTGCAGGTCCATTCTCAGGCCCCACCACATCAGTTGATTCAACTCCGAGGTGCTGCCGATCAATTCAGCATGAATCACCAGCAGCCAGATTCGAAACAATGTCCAGCCCCCGACAAATAGCAAGGCCGTGGTTAACAGCATCAGATATGGCTGAAACTTGAAGGTCGATTGTGCGTTTGTCTGGCTCATGCCCCCCATGCTGCCGGGGGGCGTGTACAACGCATGTTGGGGAGATGTTCAGAAGTTGTTTTTAAGTGGGCTCGGTCGTGCCGGTGTGCCTGCCCTTATATTGCGGTCTTGGATGCAGACATTCAGCGCAACACCCCGTGTTCAAATTTCGGCGCTGTTGCTGACCGAAATGCTGGGTGTCTTGCTGCGTGTTCGACGGCCATTGAACTATCCCCCTTCACTGGCATGCGAGTGAAGCAGGGCAAATTTTGATGTTGGTTCAGCCATCGCGCGCTAGAGCACATCTGCGATGTGCGACTGTTCGCTGGCGCTCCATAGCACCTTTGGGCTCCATGCATGCTTGGCTGCTGTTGGCCTCTTGACCCCGTAGCACGCTAAAGACGTAGCATGTTGCAACTAGTCCGCCGTTGGCCGTGTAGTTCAATCAAGTTTGTGAATGCCAACAGCGTTTAGACGATTTATTGCGAGGGTGTCATCTGCGTGTCGACAACATCAAGCAAGCAAGCCCGCCTCTTCCGAATGGTCATGCCGGACCATCTGTGTCCTTACGGGCTGAAATCGAAATGGCTACTGGAACGACAGGGCTATTCAGTTGAGGACAACCACCTGAAGACGCGTGAGCAGACAGAGGCGTTCAAGGAAAAGTACGGGGTGGAGACCACTCCTCAAACATTCATTGACGGCGAACGCGTTGGTGGCTACGACGATCTGCGGGCTCGATTCACTGGGTTCGAAAAAGACAGCGACGACAAGTCATACACCCCTGTCCTGATGATCTTCGCTGTGAGTGCGCTTTCCGCAATGGCAGTCGCCTGGTTTGCCGAATCGCAACTGTTTTCCTTGCGAACGGTGGAGCTTTTTGCGGCGTTTGCCATGACCGGCTTGGCGCTCCAAAAGCTACAGGATGTCGAGAGTTTCTCGACGATGTTCCTGAACTACGATCTCCTGGCGCAACGCCGAGTGGGCTATGGCTATCTCTACCCTTACGCCGAGGCCGCTGCCGGGCTACTGATGATAGCGGGAGGCGTGGCAGGATTGATCGCAGCGCCTGTTGCACTATTCATTGGCACAATCGGCGCCACCTCCGTTGTCAAGGCGGTGTACATCGACAAGCGTGAATTGAAGTGCGCCTGCGTTGGTGGCAATTCGAATGTGCCGCTTGGGTTTGTGTCGTTGACAGAGAACCTGGTCATGATCGTGATGGGCCTGTGGATGCCGATCAAGTTCGGGCTCAGCGCCGGCTGGTTTTGACCATGGGCGCGCAAATGATGAAGGAGAGTTAATGTGATCAAGCAAACAAAGGCCGTTGTGCTCGCACTCGTGGCAGCAGCCTTCGCATCTGCGCCGGCTTCAGCCGACGACCGTCAGTCATTGGTTCAAATCATCACTGCCATTGAGGCCGGATGGGAATCGGGCGATGGCAGTCCGTTCCTGAACCATTTTCTCGATTTCCCCGGTGCGCGTTACATCGAGTCGGGTGGCCAGAACGAAGGACTCGACGATCTGGTGACGCACCACGTGGAGCCGGAAAAAGACGCGCTGGAGTACCTGAAGCTCGACATCAGCAAGATCGAAACCCACATTGAGGGCGACTTTGCCTGGGCGATTACCGACGTACGTGTGCAGGCCAAAATCCGAGATGGCGGGCGCGAGATTGACAGGGCGGGCTACGGCACGTGGTTGTTCCGGCGCCTGGACGGCCAATGGAAAGTGATTCACACCCACTCGTCGTCGCGCGCACCGCGTAAGTCAAACCCTGATCACACCCACAAGCACTGATGCTCTGGCGTCGCCGTGTCCGCCAAGTCCATCGATGGCTCGGCCTGCTGATCGCAATCCAATTGACGCTGTGGGTGGCCGGCGGATTCACCATGGCGTTTCTCGACCTCGATGCCGTCCGCGGGGCGCACCGAGTTGCGAACGCAGCGACAGTAGATTTGCGCGCCGCGGGTCCCGTCAGGCCCCCTGGCGACCTCTTGGCGGGATTTGGCAAGACCGTTACCGACTTGCGACTGACCCACTGGCTGGGTCAGCCTGTTTATCGGGTTGAAACCAGCAATGAATCGTACCTGATAGATGCACGTACCGGCGCCCGGTTAGATCCAATCGAATCCACGCAAGCCTTAGCTGTCGCGCAAGCAGACTACGCCGGCGATGCATCAGGTGCGGTGGTGCGCTTGGTGGACACCCCGCACTACGAGACACGTGGGCGTGAGCTGCCCCTGTGGCAGATCGCAGTCAACGATGATCTAGGGACACGAATTTATGTGTCGCCGCAGACCGGTGAAGTGGTAGCCCGCCGCAACAATTTATGGCGCATCTTCGACTTCGTCTGGATGTTGCACATCATGGACTATGACGACCGCGACGACTTCAATCATCCACTACTGCTGATCACAGCCGGCACAGCGCTGCTGTTCGTGATCAGCGGGCTGTGGATGCTGGTCTTCGCGTTTCGCCGAAAATCACGGGGCTCTCGAACGGCGTGAGCGCTTTGTCGCTTCGCTCGTTGGCATGTCGCGGCAACGGAGCCAGCCCTTGTGATCGCTATGGCAGCGCAAGATCTACCGCTTGACCCTGGACCAAACTACAAGGTCATACTGAGCCTATGCGCAACTGGATCATTGTCATTTTGACGGTAAGCTTTGTGCTTGGGCCGATAGCCCAAGCCGCAGCTGCATGTTGCGCACAGCACACCGGCGGTCACTCTGCCGAGATGGAGCTTGCACCGGACAATCACGCTGCTGAGCACTGTGGATCGCATGCCGGAGATGAAATGGTCTCCGGAAGCGAAGCCGAGCAGTTGTTCGGCGTCCACTTGGACGGCACCCCGTGCAGCGACATGTCGTCGTGCACCACCGGAGTGATGGCGACCGGAGTTGGCGAAATTGCAGCCGTTCCATTGCAAATCACCGTATTCGCCAAATTTCCGGCTGTGATCGGGAAGCCCCTCGACCGTGCCGATGAACTGACTCACCCACCCAGTATCACCTGACGAAACACACGCCTCGCGAGGCGTGTAGAGACCGCTCGCGCTGACGTTTGGCGCAGCGGCTCCAAGCCCGACCGCTTTTCGGTCCGGGAATTGGTTATCAGTCAGGAGATACACGCATGAGTCAACCCAACACCCCGGCGACGTTGTTGCAACGTCGTGAATTTCTACAAGGCGCATTAGGTGCTGGCGGCCTGCTCGCACTCAACAGCCTGCTGCCCGCCTACGCCGCAACGCAATTCGCCCCAGGGCTTGGCACGGTTACACCCCCCAACCGTCGTCATGCCGCCGACACCCTCATGGACATCGCAATTCGCGAACAACGGCTCGAGCTGGCCGGGCAGCGACCCAAGGCGATGACCCTGAACAACTCAATTCCGGGCCCCGTGGTCGAACTTTACGAGGGGCAACGGGCGTCACTGCGGGTCACCAACCATCTTGCCGAAGACAGCTCGATCCACTGGCACGGCATCTTGCTGCCGTTCGAGATGGACGGCGTTCCCGGCGTGACATTCCCCGGCATCAAACCGGGCGACACTTTCAATGCCGAATTCGATGTTCGTCAATACGGCACATATTGGTACCACAGCCACTCGGGCCTGCAGGAGCAGTTAGGCCTTTACGGACCCATGGTCGTCCACCCGGCCGAACCAGAACCCTGGGCCTATGACCGGGACTACGTGGTGATGTTGTCGGACTGGACATTCGAAGATCCGCATCGGGTTCTGGCGAACCTGAAGGGCATGGCCGATTACTACAACTTTCAGCAACGCACCAGCGAAGACTTTATTCGTGACGCACGCAAGGCGGGCACAGGCGCCGCCCTCGCAGACCGTGCGGCCTGGGGTGGTATGCGCATGATGGCAACAGATATCGCCGACATCACCGGCGAGACCTACACCTACCTGATGAACGGGCTGCACCCGGCCGGTAACTGGACGGGTTTATTCCGCCCTGGCGAACGCGTCCGCTTGCGCTTTATCAATGGCTCGGCAATGAGCTATTTCAATGTCCGAATCCCGGGGCTGCCCATGACGGTTATCCAGGCTGACGGACAAAACATTCAGCCCGTTGAGACCGACGAGTTCCAGATCGGCGTCGCCGAAACCTTCGATGTCATCGTCCAACCGCAAGAGGATGCCGCTTACACGGTGATGGCCGAGTCCATGGATCGCAGCGGTTATACACGCGGCACGCTGGCACCGCGCTTGGGCATGGAGGCAGCAGTGCCGCCGCTTAGAGAGCGACCCATGCGCACCATGGTCGATATGGGCATGGATATGTCCATGGGAGGCGGCCACGGCGGCATGAAGGGAATGCAGCACGGTGACATGCCCAAGATGAAAGGCATGGACCACCAGGGCATGTCCGGCATGCAGGGCAAAGACACAGCATCGGGGTCAGCTCATGCATCCATGGATCACAGCATGGATCCTTCTGCCGGCATGAAGACTGCGCCTGCCATTTCCGGCTTTGCGACGCTGGCGGCATCAATTCCCAATGGCCGGGATCAGCCGATCGAAAGCCGGATGGAGCGGGCTGGTCCAGTCGTCGCGCGACATGGCCCGGACACACATGGACCCGGCAACATCAGCGTGGCGACGGTCCAGCGCAACCGGCTGGGTGAGCCCGGTACCGGCTTGGAGGATGTCGATCATCGCGTGCTGACCTACGCCGACCTGCGAAACATTCAGCCCAACGCCGATACCCGGCCGGTCGATCGCGAGATCGAACTGCATCTCACCGGCAACATGGAACGTTACATGTGGTCTTTCGACGGCGACCGATTTCATGAAGTCGAAAGCACCGTTCGCTTCAACTACGGCGAGCGGCTACGTCTGATTCTCGTCAACGACACCATGATGGAGCACCCAATACACCTGCACGGGATGTTTATGGAGCTGGAGAACGGCCATGACGGGCGGCTGCCCCTCAAACACACACTGAGCGTCAAGGCGTCCGAGCGCGCGTCCTTGCTGATCACGGCGAACGAGCGCGGGCGTTGGGCCTTTCACTGCCATCTGCTGTACCACATGAAGATGGGCATGTTTCGCGTCGTGGAGGTGGTCTGATGCGTTACCTAATCACACTGCTTACCTGCCTCGCAGCCATCTCTGCTATCCCTGCCTATGGATCGGATGATGGCGTGAATCCGCGAACTGGTGCCCCGGCGTCCTGGCCTGAGCCTGTCAAGCGATCGCGTTTCTCCCAGTTTCTGATCGATCGACTGGAGGCCGGCTTCGCGGACGCCGAAGACACCAACGTCTGGGATGCCCAGGGCTGGTACGGCGGCGATGTGCACAAGGGCTGGCTCAAGACCGAAGGCGAAGGCGCCCAGGGCGAGCCATTGGAGTCAGCTGAACTGCAACTTGGCTACGGCAGAATGATCGGCCGGTTCTGGGATCTGCAAGTCGGTGTGCGACACGACTTTCGGCCAGACCCGGACCGGACGTTTCTCGCATTTGGTGTGCAGGGCCTGGCACCGTACTTTTTCGAAGTCGATGCCGCCAGCTTCATCAGTGATGACGGTGATGTTTCGCTGCGCATTGAAGCTGAGTACGAACTGCTGATCACGCAGCGCGTCATCCTGCAGCCTCGCTTCGAGTTGAACGCCGCCGTGCAGTCGGTTCCAGAGGCGGGCGTAGGCAGCGGCGTCAACACGACGGAGACGGGCCTGCGGCTGCGCTTCGAAATCAGCCGCAAGTTTGCGCCGTACCTCGGCTTCGAATGGACGCAACGCTATGGCGAGACGGCCGATTTTGCCCGTGAAGAACGAGCGCCAACCTCCGTGAATGCGCTGGTTGTGGGAGTTCGGGCGTGGTTTTGAATCGCGCCCTGCTTCACGCCGTTATGGCGTGTTTCGTTCTTGCGGCTGTTCCGGCAATCGCTCACCGGCCTGCGACGCCACTCCAGCCTATGCATGGCGGGGAGGTCGAACAGGTTGGGCAGACACGGGTCGAGCTCGTGCTGCAAGACGGGCTCGTACACGTTTACGCCAGAGACCTTCGGGATGACCCGGTGCAGCTACTGAGCGCTCAGCTCAAGGCCTGGACAGCCTCGGGCATGCAAGCGGTGCCGCTAAGGATCAGTTACGACACGCTGTCGGATCCGTTGACCCAGCCCTCGATAGCCAGCGCTACTTGGTCGAAATCCAGCTGAGTTTGGGGCAAGTCCACCGTCTCATTTTCACCAACCAGCAGAGTGACAACTAATGTCGCGCACAACTCATTACTTCCTATCCAGGTACTCAACATGACCAAAATGTTTCTGACTTGCGTAGCCCTCTTGGTCGCCAGCTCGGCAAATCCAGCATTTGCTGCAGGCCAACACGGCGGGGCGCACGACGCACATCGCGCTCAATCGGCGAAGGCTTCGGCACCCAGCCGCGAGGATTGCATGCAACACCGGCAGATGGACATGGGCGCCATGAACCAGCAGCAACACGCCGACCACATGGCGATGATGGCGGCCTGCGAGTCTTCGCATCCGGAATCTGCCGATAAGGGGAAGCACCAAGCCGACGGACATGATCACAACCATGGGGGGCACTGACATGAAAAGGTTTGTACTGGGTGCTGTAACTGCAATCATCGGCGTGGGCGTCATCGCGCTTGCGGTGCCCTTGACCGGCCTGTACAACGTCGCCGCTACTGAGCGTGATGTCGGCCCGGTTGCCTGGTTGCTGCACACGACGTATCACCAATCCGTGCAACGCCGCGCCCGCGACGTGGATGTTCCAGCGGACTACGCGTCCGATGCTTCGGTGCTCATTGGTGCCCGAAACTTCGATGCCATGTGCAGCACTTGCCACACCCCGCCCGGCTTGGGTGACACACCGGTAGCCACTGGGCTGAATCCCCAGCCGCCCGCCCTGCTGGACATTGCGGATCACAGCACGCCCGCAGAGCAGTTCTGGGTGATCGACAACGGCGTGCGCATGACCGGCATGCCGGCATTCGGCCCGACCCATGAATCTTCAGAGCTTTGGGGGTTGGTCGGATTCCTGCAAGCTATGAAAGGCGCGGACGCGAACACATACCGTTCGCTGGTGACGAGAGCAGGCAAAGTCTTGGATGCCGACGACGGGCATGACCACCGACATGGTCCGGGTGACGACAGCTCAGATGATGGTTCGGCAGCCGATGCGCCTGCGACCGATGGCGATGGCGATCACCCGCACAGCGACACAGACGACGGGCATGCGCATGATCATGGGTCGCCTCCGCCCACCCGCGAAACGCCGAAGGACGACCATTCCGACCATGATCACTCGCATGCTGAACCGACGAAGCCACTCGCAAGGAATGACGCCGAAGCACTGGCAAACGAGTTCTACGACGCATTGGCAGATGGCGATGAGGTTGCCGTGCGCAGGGTGCTCGCAGACCAGGTTCTGATCTTTGAATCGGGCGGCGTTGAGAGTTCAATGGACGAGTACGCCGGTCATCACATGCCCAGTGACATGGCATTTTTGCAACAAGCCAAGCGAGAGCCGCTATCTCGAAGTTCCGATATTCAAGATGACCGTGCGTGGGTTGCAACTCGATCCAGATTGACCGCGCAGCTGGGTGATCGGGCCATCGATGTGATCAGCACCGAGACGCTTGTTATGCATCTGGACGCTGAACAGTGGCGCATAGCGCACGTGCATTGGTCATCTGGAAAAGCCAATGGTGAACACTGATGGAAGGCCTGCAGCTTGGACAAGCTGCATCCGAAACCGGAATCCCGGTCGAGACCATTAGATACTACGAGCGCGTCGGCCTTGTAACTCCGCACCGGAAAGGCTCGGGAAACTACCGACTGTTTGATGACGAAGTAATCAGCCGGCTCGTTTTTGTACGTAATGCCAAGGCATTGGGGTTCTCGTTGTCCCAAATCAGGAGTCTTCTCAAGGTTCAGGATGCGGACAACCGTGCAGAAATAAAATCGATAGCAGCATCACATCTAGTGGATGTCGAGAAGCGCATCGGCGCATTGATGGCAATAGGTAAGGCGTTGACTGATGCCGTCAATGAATGTGATGGAAAAGGTGGTATCGACGGGTGCCCCATCATTGAGGCCATTGTTGATTATGAGAATTGCGACCGAAGCGCCGCATTGGAGGAAGATCAGGCATGACGACTAGGAAAACTTCGATCTGGCGGACTATCTGCTTTTTGCTTGTTGGGCTACTAGCCGCTTGTTCCAAGCAAACGGACCCTGTCCAGCCCATGCCAAGCTTGGCCAAAGTCACCGTATACAAATCCCCGACCTGCGGTTGTTGCGAAGCATGGGTAGATCATTTGATCGAGAACGGATTCGAAGTGGCGGTTGTAGATGAACCACAAATGAACCCACTCAAAGGCTCTCTCGGAGTTCCGAACGATCTACGCTCGTGTCACACCGCGAAGGTTGACGGTTACATCATCGAAGGTCATGTGCCGGCAAGCGATATCCAACGCCTGCTGGTGGAGCGACCCGATGTCCAAGGACTAGCGGTTCCTAATATGCCGATTGGATCCCCGGGCATGGAGATGGGAACTCGCGTTGATCCATACCGCGTTATGGCGTTCTCTGCTGATTCGCGAACCGTATTTGCCGAACATGGACAGCACTGATTTCGCCGTGGAAATATATCTGATGAAGGCATCCAGAACTGGCGAATGCGGTAATGCGCGTGCCAATTCACGCCTCACCATGCGGTTTACCACGCGAGCCATCGACGAACTGGCGATAGAACTTGTAAGTAAGCAGCAGCGACAGCGCTGCAAGCACATGCCATGCGGAATGCCCGCTCAAGCCATGCCAGTTCGGGCGACACAACACAGGGACAGGGTCTAGGCTCCAGGCCAGCACGCCCAGCCCCGCCGCGCCCCATGCGAGCACGTAGTATTGATACCGCGTGTGTTGCCAGTCGCGAAACGCCAGCCGCAATTCGATGAGGCAGCACGGTGCGCCGAGCACATAAACCCAGATGGCGTACTTCGGGGCCATGTACGCCGCACTGAGTAGCGCCGTTGGCAACAACACTGCGGTGAGGACGAGTATCCAATGGCGTGGTTTTAGCCATCGACGCAGATTCAAGGCCGTCATCACCCCAGTAATGAAGTAAACACTGAGGTAGTCAAGATAACGCGCCCAGCCCAGCCCGGTTGCATGATAAGCGGTCGACCCGGCCGCGATGATGATGGCCAGCCAGCCAAACCAGTGAGCCAGACTGCCGTTTCGTTTAGACCTCAGTATCCATAAGCCTACGAACAAAAAGGCGAGATTGGTCAGCGTATTGCCCGGCTCAACTAGCCAAGCACACAGGTCTGCCTCACAGATACCCTGCAAGGCGTCCGTTTGCGGCCACGGGCATCTGGCGGCATTCATCAGGAGGACCAGGCACTCACTGGAGTCCAGCCTGCACGAACCAAAACGCATGAATCCGCGCACTTGCCGACCCCGCGAGGCTTTGTAAGCAA
>JAGLCS010000100.1 GCA_023146115.1 Abyssibacter sp.
CCCAGCGCGCGCACCGGGGTCCAGTCGTTGCCCAGACCACCGGCAAACTTGGACAGCATGGCGTTGTCGTGGATGGCGCCGTAAATGCCGCCCAGATCGTCTGGCACCGTGGTCAGGTAGCAGGACGACAGCTGCGGGCGCAGCGTGCCGGAGTTGAACAGCGTCGGCGTCGACGACATGAAGTCGAAGGACGACAGCAGCTGGTAGAACTCGATGGCGCGGTCTTCGCGGTCGATCTCGTTGATCGCCAGGCCCATCGCCACACGCATGTAGAACGCCTGCGGCAGTTCGAAGCGCGTGTTGTCGCTGTGGATGAAGTAGCGGTCGTAAAGCGTCTGCAGGCCCAGGAAGGTGAACTGGTTGTCACGGTCGGGCAGCAGCGCGTCGCCGATCTTGTCCAGGTCGTACTGGCACAGCATCGGGTCGACCAGTTCCAGCTCGGCCGCACGGTGCAGGTAGGCCTTGAAGTATTCGCCGTACAGGCCGCGCATTTCGCCATGCGTGGGGTAGGCGTTGGCCAGATCCAGAAAGGCCATGGCCTCATGACGCAGGTTGTCCAGCAGCAGCCGGGCGGCGACCTGGGAATAGTTCGGCTCGTTCTCGATCAGCGTGCGGGCGCAAAGCGTCAGCGCGGTGGCCAGCTCGTTTTCCTTGATGCCGTCGTAGGCGTTCTTGAGGGTGTCCTCGATGACCTTTTCGCCATTGACGTCATCGATGCCCTCGCAGGCCTCGGTGACGACGCGGCGCAGGCGCATCTCGTCCAGCGGCACCATCTGGCCGAGGGCGTTGGTCACGCGCAGCGCCGACTGACCCAGCGGCAGCTCGGCCGACTTGGCGACATCGCGCTCGCGCGCGCGCTCGGCGCGATAGATGACGTAAGCGCGGGCGACCTTGTGCTCGCCGGAGCGCATTAGCGCCAGCTCGACCTGGTCCTGGATGTCTTCGATATGCACCGTGCCGCCGCCGCTGAGATTGCGGGTCACGGCCTGGGCGACCTGCTGGGCCAGGCTGCGCACCTTTTCGTGCACGCGGGCGCTGGCGGCAGCGCCACCACCTTCCACGGCCAGGAACGCCTTGGTCAGCGCCACTTCGACCTTGCTGGCGTCAAACGGCGTGACCTTGCCGTTGCGGCGGATGACCTTATAGCTGCCCGGCGCGGTGGCGCTCAGTTCCGGCTGGCTGGTCTGGGTTTCGCGCGCAGCGGCTGGCGCGCGCGGCGTTGTGTCTTTGGAGAGGTTGGATGCCTCGGTTTGCATTGGGTGTCCCCCTGGGGCTGCGGCTAGGGACCCGTCCGAAGGTCCCGACGCGTTGGAACTTAATTCATCTACAAGACGCGTCAACCCCAAATATTGTGGTTGACAGCAGCTTGGACCACTAGATGTAGTGTTCGTGCGCGAACAAGCCTGTGGATAAACCGTGGGTGAACCCCTTCAATTCCTTGACGTGCAAGCGTTTACTGCGGATTGAAGAATCGGTGCATAACTGCATTGACCGGTCGTCGGCTACCCCCCGAATTGCGCATTCGCAAACTGCTCATGACACCCCCGTCGCAGTGCAACATGCGCAGCTTGATTTCACCCGCGCTTCACCGTGCGCCCGCTCCAGGTTCTGCGGTTTGAGCAAGCGGCTTGCTGGGCGTCTTTGACGGGCTGCAAAACGGGCGGCGGGTCGCGGTACTATGCTGACGCGAGCTCATATCGCTCACACAACAAAACCACCTTTAAGGAAAGACATGATCGTTCCCGTCCTGCTGGCCGGCGGTTCCGGCACCCGACTCTGGCCCATGTCCCGCGGGCTGTTTCCCAAGCAGTTTCTGAAGCTGGCCGGTGACCAGACCATGTTGCAGGCCACCGTGGAGCGTGGCGCGGCGCTGCCGGACGTGCAGCCGCCGATGGTGATCTGCGGCGAAGATCATCGCTTCATCGTTGCCGAGCAGTTGCAGCAGACGGGCGAAACCGAAGCCACCATCGTGCTGGAACCGATCGGGCGCAATACCGCGCCGGCCGCCGCCGTGGCGGCGACGCTGGTGGCCGAACGCTACGGCCGTGATGCCGTGCTGATCCTGATGGCGGCAGATCATGTGATCACCGACACCGCGGGTTTTGCCAGGACGGCAGAGACCGCTGCGGCGCTGGCCGCCGAAGGCCATCTGGTGACCTTCGGGGTGACCCCGACCCGGCCGGAAACCGGCTATGGCTATATCCAGACCGGTGATCCCGTGGGCGACGGCTTCACCGTCAAGACCTTCCGCGAGAAGCCCGACACCGAGACCGCCGAGCAGTACATCGCCAGCGGTGACTTCCTGTGGAACAGCGGCATGTTCGTCTTCCAGGCCGGTACGCTGCTCGACGAGATGCGCGAACAGGCGCCGGACATTCTCGACGCGGCCATGGCCGCCGTGAGCCAGGGCCAGGAGGATCTGGACTTTCTGCGGCTGGACAAGACGGCATTCGCCAAGTCGCCGGAGGACTCCATCGATTACGCGGTGATGGAAAAGACCGCGCGCGCCGCTGTCGTGCCGCTGAGCGTGGGCTGGGACGACGTGGGCTCCTGGACCTACATGGGCACGGTGAACACGCCAGACGGCGAGGGCAACGTGCTGCAGGGCGATGTGCTCACCCATGACACGACCAACACCTTCGTGCGCTCCAACGACGGGCGCCTGGTCGCCACGGTGGGCCTGGACAACACGGTGATCGTCGACACCACCGATGCCGTGCTGGTCGCCAGCCGGGACCGGGTGCAGGACGTCAAGGCCATCGTCGGGCAGCTCAAGGCGGCCAAGCGCAGCGAGGCGTTGCACCACGCCATCGTCTATCGGCCCTGGGGCAGCTACGAGACCATTGCCCTGGGTGCGCGTTTTCAGGTCAAGCGGATTGTGGTCAAGCCCAAGTGCAAGCTGTCGCTGCAGATGCATCACCACCGCGCGGAGCACTGGATTGTGGTGCAGGGCACGGCGATCGTGACCAAGGGCGACGAGACCCTGACTCTGACCGAAGACCAGTCCACCTATATTCCGCTGGGCACCACGCACCGGCTCGAGAATCCCGGCGTGATTCCGCTGGAACTGATTGAGGTGCAGTCGGGCAGCTACCTGGGCGAGGACGACATCGTCCGCTTCCAGGACGACTACAACCGCGCCTGAGCCGATGCCGGGCGACGCCAGCAGCAGCGACACGCCGTCCCGGCCGTTCACCGACTTTCCGGCCAGCCCGTTTCGTGTCGACGACGCGCCGGGCTTCGACGTTTGCGACTGGGCCACGGCCCCGGCTGATGATGGGCCGGACAAGTCTGAATTGAAGGACCGGCTGGCCGACCAGGTCGACGCCATCCACGACCTGCAGCGCCGCCTGTATGCCGAGGCGGGGCAGGCCTTGCTCGTGGTGTTTCAGGCCATGGACGCCGGCGGCAAGGACAGCACGATTCGCGCGGTGTTCTCCGGGGTGAATCCCTCCGGCGTGCAGGTGACCTCGTTCAAGGCGCCGACCCATCGCGAGCGCGACCATGATTTTCTGTGGCGTGCGGTGCGCGCCCTGCCGGCGGTCGGACACATCGGCGTGTTCAACCGCAGCCACTACGAGGATGTGCTGATTGCCCGCGTGCACCCGGAGCGCACGGGCCTGCCGCAGGACACCGCCTTCTGGGACGAACGGCTGCGCTCCATTGCGGCGCATGAACGGCATCTGGCCTTCAATCGCACCGTGGTGCTGAAGTTCTGGCTCAACCTGTCACAGGACGAGCAGAAGCGGCGGTTTCTGCGCCGGCTGCAACGCCCGGACAAGCACTGGAAGTTCGATGAGGCGGACGTGCGCGAGCGCGAGCACTGGGACGATTACATGGTGGCCTACCAGGCCGCGATCCGAGCCACGCATGCCGACTGGGCGCCGTGGTATGTGATTCCGGCTGACCACAAGCCGACGGCGCGGCTGATCGTCGCCAGAACCATTCGCCAGACGCTGGAGGCCATGGACCCGGACTACCCGGAGGTGTCGGCCGAGCGCGCGCAGCGCCTGCAACGGCTGGCGGGGTCGCTCAAGCTGTGATGCCCTGCTCGCAGCCGTTCCACCGACTCGGTTAGGCTTGGCGATCACAGTATTTCCTGAAGGGAGAGCAGGATGCACCCCGTTCGCATCGTTGGCATCGTCGCGCTGGTCGTCGGCATCAGTCTCATCGCGCTGGGCTACAACGCGTCACAATCCTTGACCGAGGAATTGTCGGAATCGCTAACCGGTCGCTACTCGGACGCGACGACCTGGTACTTCATCGGCGGTGTCGCCAGCGCCACGCTGGGCTTGCTGCTCGCCGTATTCGGCAAGAAGCGCTAACCGTCCGGCACCGGATTGCTTACAAGGACGAGACATGACCATTCACATCGAACTGATTCCGCTGATCTCCATTGCCGCCGGCGTGGCGATACTGCTGGTACCGCGCCTGCTCAACTACATCGTCGCGATTTACCTGATCGCCGTCGGCGTACTGGACATGCTCGGCATGTAGGCTCGGGTCAGGCCTCAGGGGCCGATATGACGCGCTTGCAGCCCGGGCCAGTCATCGCTTTGCAGCACTTCCAGCAATGCCGGGTTGAGTTGCTCGCGCAGGGGTGAGCCCTGGGCCACGACAAAGGCGTAGTCCTCGGGACGTAACAACCGGCCCAGCACGAGCAGATCCGAATAGCCACCAGCGTTGAGCGTGGCGCGCAGGATCGGCGAGTCGTGAACCACCGCGTCGATGTCGCCATCGTTCAACGCGGAGACGGCTGCGTCGATGCTGGAGAAGGTGGCAGGCCGCACGCCCAGCTCGGCGAGATAGTCGATGGAGGCCGAGTCTGCCAGCGCACCCACCTGGACCTTGGGCAGATCGGACGGTCCCTGCACGCGGCTCGCCAGCTGATCGACCGTGAACGCCGAGGCAATGGCGGCGGTGAAGCCGGACACCGTAATCACGCTGACAAACATCCAGATCAGTGCGACAAAGCGCCCGGCCGGGGTGATCGGCGCCTTGTCGCCGTAGCCCACCGTGGTCATCGTGACGGCCGACCACCAGAAGCCGTTGCCGATGCCCTGGCTGGCCGGCCCGCCGAATTGCTCGGCGTTGCGCCGTCGCTCCAGCACCCAGATCAGCAGCCCCACCAGCAGCAGCACCAGGCCCAGCACCGCGACCGCGGACAGGAACTGCCACGACACCAGTCGCTTCAAGGTGGTCAGCAGGCCGCCTTCCGCGCGTTGCGTGGCGATGCCGAGACCGGCGTTGAAGTAGGGCAGGGTGAAGTCGATGCGGCGCTCGCGATCTGCCGTGACGGTGATCGCGCCGATGCCGACATCAATGCGGCCGGATTCCGCCGCCTCGACCAGCGCGCCGGCCGAAGGCTGCTCGACCAGCACGTAGTCCAGCTGTGTCAGCGAAGCCATGCGCCGCCACAGGTCGACCGCGAGCCCGGACCACTGGCCGTCGCCCTGCTTGACGACGAAGGGCGGGGCTTGTTTCACGCCAACCCGCAGCTCTGCATTGTCCAGCGGCGTGGTCTGCAGCGGCGCTGTTTCCTGCGCGATGGCCGGGCTGACCGCGACGCCGAACGCTACCACCAGCCTCGTTGCCCATTGCTTCCTTGCTGCCTGTCGGCGCATAGATGTCGCTCCTGTTGATCTTGAAAAAAAACCTAGCACGGCCCGATCACTTCACTTGGGTGGTGAACAACCGCCCTCATGGCCGACCGTCAGAATCGATCAGGGTTCCTCAACGGTGTTCTTCAGCGCCGGCAGACGTCCGCCCGGCCGTGCGATTCGCCCGGAGCTTCCATAAACTTGCGGCATGGATATCGAAACCCTCGCAGACAACTTCGAATTGCTTGGCCCCTGGGAAGAGCGCTACCGCTATCTCATCGATCTCGGGCGGCAGCTCGAACCGATGCCCGAGGCCGAAAAAACCGAACAGACTCGCGTGCGTGGCTGCATGAGCCAGGTGTGGCTCACACACGAGATTAGCGCCGAGTCGCCGCCAAAGCTGCACTTTCGCGGCGATTCCGACGCGCACATTGTCAAGGGATTGATCGCGCTGCTGTTCATGGCCTATTCCGACAAGACCGCCGAGCAGATCCGCCAAACCGACATCAAAGCCTTGTTCGGCCGGCTCGGGCTGGAGAGTCACTTGTCGATGAACCGGCGCAACGGGTTTTACGCCATGGTCGAGCGCATTCGTGCGCTGGCCGAGCAGCCGGCCGCCGCCTGAACGCCAAGCGGCGTTGGTCAGGCGTCCAGCCGCCGAGAGCGACGCCCGCCCAGAGGCAGTTCGTGCAACCAGACGCCGGGCGTGGATGGTCCCGAGAGCTGGATGAGCGCACGGGCGACCGCATCGACGGAAATCGCGCGATACCGCAGCGGCAGTACAGGGTTGATCAGCGGCGCGATAAGCTGGCTGACGGCCTCGGCGGGGCGGGTTTCGTCGCGGTCGCCGAGTAGCAGCGATGGCCGGACGATGTGCACCGTATCCAGGCGGATGCGGCTCAGCCCGTTTTCCATCTCGCCCTTCACCCGACTGTAGAAGCTGAGCGATCGCCGGCTGGCACCCACCGCCGAGACCACGGTGAACACCTCGGCGCCGGCGCGAGAAGCCCGTTCAGCGCAGTGCAGGACCAGATCGCGATCCACCGCGCGCAGACCATCGCGCCCGGCCTTGGCCTGGGTTGTGCCCAGGCAGCAGATCACGCGGGTCACGCGCAGCGCGTCGGTGAGATCGACGGCGCGGGCGAAGTCGACGACACGCGCCGGAAAGCCTTCCACCGCTTCGGTTGGGCGCCGCACGATTGCGTGACCAGGACTGCCCAGCGTTGCCAGTTGACGACAGACGGCCCGGCCGACGGCGCCGGTGGCACCCAGTACCGCCACTGATCCTGATTCGACTTCGGGCATTGACCTGCTCCTAACGGTCCGCGGCGCGCGCTCGCTTGCGCGTGTCACGCGAGGCTAGCACGGGATCGGCATTTGACCGATCCGACCTCGGGCGATGGAATTGCCCGGCGCGGACGTTGATAATCACCGGGCCATCACATTGTTGTCGGGCTGGGCGGCGCAGCGTTTGCCTCGGGTCAAGACAGCATCAGAACTGCCGGCAAGGAGACAATGCGCATGAATTATCTGGTCACTGGGGCAACGGGGTTCATCGGACGATTCCTCGTCGAGTCGCTGGCCGAGCGCGGCACCGTTCACGTGCTGGTGCGTGAGCAGTCGGCCGACAAGTTCGAGGGCCTCAAGGAGCGCCTGGGCGATCTGGGCAAGCAGCTCAAGCCGGTCTGGGGTGACATCGCCGAGCCGGCCGTGATTGGCAACGCCAAGGCCCGAGCGGCGCTGGTCGGCAAGATCGACCATGTGTTTCACCTTGCTGCCATTTACGACATGAACATGGACGACGAGGTCGCCGACCGCATCAACAATGCCGGGACGCGCAACGTTGTTCAGCTGGTCAACGATCTCGTCAGCAAGGAGCGCACGCCCACGCTGCATCACGTCAGTTCGGTAGCGGTGGCCGGCGGTGATTTCAGCGGCACATTCACCGAGTCGATGTTCGATGAAGGGCAATCGCTGAATCACCCGTATTTCCGCACCAAGTTCCAGTCCGAAGGCATCGTGCGGGACGAGGCGCAGGTGCCGATTCGCATCTACCGCCCCGGCATGGTGCTGGGCCACTCGCAGACCGGCGAGATCGACAAGATCGATGGCCCGTACTACTTCTTCAAGGCCATTCAGCAGATCCGCGATCACATTCCCAAGTGGATCCCGTTGCTGGGCCTGGACGGCGGCAAGATGCCGCTGGCGCCGGTGGACTATGTCGTGAACGCCATGGTCTACCTGGCACACAAGGACGGCCTGGACGGGCAGGTGTTCCATCTGGTCGAGACGCCATCGCCCGGCGTGGCCGATGTCATGTCCGCCTTCTTCAGTGCCGCACATGGGCCGGAGATGGCCTTCACCGTCGACGCGAAGGGCCTGCCGGCCATGCCGGGTGCGATTGCCGATCGGATTGGCAAGTTGCCGGGGCTGGATTTGGCCAAACGTGGCCTGTCCAGCTCTCTGGGTATTCCGATTTCGGTGTTCGGCTATGTTCGCAGCCGCGCGGTGTTTGATGATGCGCAAACGCGGCACGCGCTGGCCGACTCGGGTATCGAGTGCCCATCACTGCCGACCTACGCCGAGACCTTGTGGCAGTTCTGGGAAACCCACCTGGACACCGACATCAGCGTGAGCAAATCACTGCTCAAGCGGGTGCGCGGCAAGACGGTGCTGATCACCGGTGCGTCGTCCGGTATCGGCTTCACCACGGCGCGCAAGCTCGGCAAGGCGGGTGCCCGCGTGCTGCTGGTGGCCCGCACGCGGGAGAAACTGGAAGAGACGCAGCGGGTCATCGAACGGCTGGGTGGTCAGGCATGGGTGTACCCCTGCGATCTGAACGATCTCGACGCCATTGACGCGATGGCCGCTCAGGTCATCGCTGACCATGACCATGTCGACATTCTGGTCAACAACGCCGGTCGCTCGATCCGGCGCAGCGTGGCCGAGTCGCTGGATCGCTTTCATGATTTCCAGCGCACCATGCAGCTGAACTATTTCGGCACCGTGCGTCTGATCCTCGCGCTGCTGCCGTCGATGACCCGGCGCAAGAAAGGTCAGATCATCAACGTGTCGTCCATCGGCGTGCTGACCAACGTTCCGCGGTTTTCGGCCTATGTGGCCTCCAAAGCGGCGCTGGATGCCTTCGGCCGCTGTCTGTCGGCCGAGATCAAGCACACCGGTATCGAGGTGACGACCATCTACATGCCATTGGTGCGCACGCCGATGATCGCGCCGACCAAGCTCTACGATTACGTGCCGACCTACACGCCGGATCAGGCAGCCAATCTGCTGGTCAAGGCGATTGTTGAGCGACCCAAGCGGATCAAGACGGCGTTGGGTCAGGCCGGTGAGCTGTCTTATGCGTTGTGGCCCAAGGTCAACGATTTCGTCCTGTCCCAGGGCTACGCCTTGTTCCCATCTTCGTCGGCCGCCAAGGGCGACAAGGATGAAGAGGATGACGACCGGCTCACCCCGAAAGGTGTGATCTTTGCCAATCTATTCCGGGGCACCTACTGGTAGGGCCTGCCCCACCAGGGTGCGAGCACCCCGGGCCGGCAATGCCGGGCCGGGGTTTGTCGTTCGTCCGAAAGAAAATTCGGTAGCCTCAGTTCATGACACTCGGTTGGCGACATTGGAGCGCAGCATTTGCGGTGGCCTTGCTGCTGCACGTGATCCTGATTGCCGTGCAATGGTCGCGCGGCGACGAAGGGCGGGAACGTGCCGTCGTGACGCTTGATCTGCAAAGCCCCGACAATCTGCCGAAGCCGGTCCCGGTCAGCTTGCCCAGTTCACTGGCCTTTGCCTGGCAGCTCGGCGCCGAACCCGATGCGGATCAGCCGCTGCCCGACAACATCCCCCAGCCAAAGCCCGCGAAGCGGTCGAATTTCTCTGCCACGCTTGGCGGGCAGTCGTTGGGGCTGGAGGCGCTCACCCAGCCGGCGGTGAGCGCGGCCGCCGGCCAGCCGGCGCGCACAGCGGACGCTGCACCGCCGCAGCTTGCCGACCCGGCACCGCCACGCACCCCAGCCCCCCAGCGGTCGCAGCCGGCTGAGTCCGGCGGTGTCTCGGCCGGTGTTGCGCGGTCCGAACCGGCGCGGACGCAACCGGCTGAACCGGGTCCGGCCCCGCCGGATCAGGTGCGCCTGGTACAGCGGGAGCCGGAGGACGAGGAACCAGAGAACGAGGATCTGCCGGAACCGGAACCGGAACCGGCCGTCGTGCCGGTGTCGGAGCCGGCTCTGACCCTGGAGCCATTACTGACACTGGGCGAGCAGGCCGCCGCACCCGATGCGGAGCCGCAATCCCGCGCTGAAACGCCTGTCCGCGAAGCCACGCCGGCGGATACACCGGCGGCGAAGCCGGCTGAGCCGCCTCCCCCAGCGGAGCGTGAGCAGGCGCGGCCCGAGCCGCCGGATATCGATTTGGCCATTGAGCAGGCGCTATCCGAGACGGCGCGTGCGCGACCCAGCGACGAATTTCCGCCGCCGAACCTGACGCCGGAACCGGTGCCGCAGCGCCTGCCGCCGCCACCACGGCGGGATGCCGGTGCGGACATCGATCGAGCGCTTTCTGACACGCTGGACCAGTTGGCGCGTGCGCCGGCACCGCGAACCTCGCCTCCCGTGGAGTATCGCCTGCCGACGCCGGAGTTCCGCCCGGACCCTGCAGACCGCGCCCCGCGACGCCAGGCGCCGAACCGGAATGCAGAGATCTCGCGCGCCTTGTCCGGCGTGGAGTCCCACTTTGGCCAACGTGAAGGTGGGGTGGCGCTGCCGCCTCCGCCGCCACCGGTGGCACAACGCCCGCCGGAGGACTTACAGGCGCGTGGGCGCAGCCCGGCGCCCGCCGAGCCGGTGGCCCAGACACCGCAGCAGGCCCCGCGGACGGTCGGTGGGCGTCGCGCCGATACACGTTATGACCCGAACGGCCGACCCGGCGCGTATTCGGTGAACGCCAATGATTTCTTTTCGCGGATCGCCGAACACATTTTCGAGAGCAATGACCGCTTTGTCGGCCGCCTGCCCGAGGGCGCGCGCCGGCTGGTGCTGGATGTTCGATTCACCATCGACCGGGCGGGCCGGGTCATGCGTGTGGACCTGGTCAGCAGCTCCGGTAATGCAGCCCTGGATCAGGCGGCCAAGGACGTCATCTGGCGGGCCTCACCCATGCCGCAGATGGCGCAGGACATGATCAGCGAAACCTTGGAGTTAACGTTCCCGGTGATCGTCGCGCGCTAGCGAGTCGCAGAGCGTGGTTTCCACCGCGTGTACACCCCGTTGATCGCGCCAGCCATTGGTTTGAATCGGCCGGTGTTGAGCGCCTGTCGAGCTGGTTCCGCGTGTATCCAATTCATTTACGGTTCGTTGACCGCTTTGCGAATACGGTGTTGCTACCGCATCGCGTTAATGGGGAATACGCGCATGAACGTCGACCACCGGGTGCGCCGTCGCGCGCTATTTGAAGTGTTGGCAAAGCGTCCGTTGTCGGAGTCGACGGCGTTGAGCTACGCCAGTCTCACCGAACTATGGAGTGGCGTCGGCTTGCGGATGATGGATCTGCAACTGTGCATCGAGGAACTCAGCGCGGCTGGATTGCTTCGGGTGTCGTTCGAGCAGGAGCGGGGAGATTGGCTGATCGCGCCCACGCCAACGGGCGTGAGGTACCTAAGTCGTCATCACGCCTTGTTCTCGTTGGCTCATCTGCGAAATCGTCTGAGTATCCGGCGAGCCCGACTACGGGCCAGGCGTCAATGGGCGCGGACGTCCGCCTGGCTGCCGCAGCGACATGACCGACGCCATTCGCATTAAGGCAACTCTGATCTATTCCCGCCGCCAAGTTGCCGCCTGAAAACAGGCCAGGCAAGGCGCGAGAAGTGGAGTTTGGTCGTTCCAAATGAGCGACGAGCAACGCCGC
>JAGLCS010000101.1 GCA_023146115.1 Abyssibacter sp.
GTCGGGTCACCGTCAGGCGCCGGTGCGAAGAACTCAACGGACACGTTCAACGGGCTGGTGATGTTCTCGATGACGCAATTGCTGTTGTCCGGCGTGCCGCCACAGGATTCGCCCCAGCGATACCGATGCGAGCTGTCATCCGCCATGGCCCACAGCTCGATGCGGCTGCCCTGGGCGTAGTTGCGAGAGCAAGGCTGCGTACCGGTGTCGCAGAACAGCAGTTCTTCAGAGTCTCCCGCGGCTCCCGGGGCCCCGGACAAGTTCAGCGTCAAACGATGGTTGACGACCAAGGCGCGAAACTCGGCTGTGACACGCGCATCAGCCGCCACATCGACCCGGCATGTACTGGCGCCGCCGGCTGCTGCACAGGCTCCGCCCCAAGCAATGAACTCGTTGCCTTGCGCTGCATTTGCGAAGAACTCGACACTGCGACCATCTACGTAGCGTTCGGTACAGACCTCGCTACCGACGGTCTCACTCGTACATCCGGCGATGCGGCCGGTGCCGTCCACCGAACCATTGCCCGTGACCTCCACCTGCCAGTCAAACAGTTCGCCAAAGCGTGCGGCGATCCGCTGATCCTGCTGCACATCGAATCCGCACTCGGGGTTGCTCAGGAATTCGGAGCAGATCCCACCCCAGCCCTTGAACTGGAAATCCGCAGCGGCCAATGAGTTCAGAACTACCCTTGTGCCGAGGGGAAAGCGCTGCGCACAGGCCCCGGTATTCGCGTCGCAGTCGATGCCCTGAGGAGTGCTTTCGACCCGGCCCTGGCCCTCGATCGCCAGTTCCAGCAAGGCGCTATCAGTGAAGTTGACGGCGACTTCGGTGTCGTCGTTCAGGGTGAATGTGCAGATGCTGCCCTGCGTGCCCAGGCAGGGGCCCGTCCATGTGGATGCGCTCTGCTCGCTGTTGCCAATCGCTTCAAGTGTGATGGAGGTGCCCGGTGCAAACGCGGCGATACACCCCTGTGAACGATCCCCGTCGCCGTCACAGCCGATACCGGCTGGTGTGCTGACGAGTCGTCCGCCCGCACCCGGTATGACACTGAGCAACGGGAAGGGCGCAAAGCGCGCGTGCTGCCGTAGCCGCTGATCGGCGGCCACGACGAAGGAGCAAGCCGTGCCACTCTGCGTGCCCTCCAGACAAGCCTGGGGAGACCAGCCAATGAACCGGTGCTGCGCGGCGGGGGTAGCCTGCAGGGTGACCGTACTGCCGGGCCGGAATTTTGCTCTGCAGTCCTCTGCGACAGGGGGGGCGGCGGCGTCCCGTGCATCGCAGTTCAGGTTGTCCGCCTGGTCTTGCACCTGGCCTAGGCCGGTGATTGACACACTCACACGCGGGTTAAGTGCGAAGCTGGCGCTCACGACCACCTGGGGGCCTTGTCGGCCGAGGCTCACGACCGAGGTCTTACGCTGGTAGCTGCAGCTCGGTCCTCTGGCGCAGGCCTGCGCGTTGGAGCCGCGCTCGCTGATGCTCCAATCCACATCGGTGGGTGCACCATCGCGGGTGGCATTAAGCGTGACGGTCTCGTTCTCCAGCACGGCAATCTGGCAGTCATCACCATCGACGCAGGTCTGCGACTTTGCGCTGACCTGATCGCCGGCTTCGCCACTGACCGAGACGCCCAGTTCGAACAAGCAGCTATTCAGGTAGTCCTCGGTTTCTCCCAGTTCGAAGACCGTATCGAATCGCGGGTTATCTTCGCTGATCGGGGCCTGCGTCAATTGCAGACGCAGATAGCCATTGCGGTGGTTGAGCGCACCGCCGTTGGTGCCCAGTCCGACGTCATTGCCGCCGCCGATTCGCACGAACGCGCTCTGGATGATGCCCTGGCCGTCCCATCCATCGACACGCAGGTTACGGCCTACCCAATGGCTCTCCGTATACCTGACATCCGTTCCCACGTCGTTGCCGTCGGCGTCCGCGAGACTGCCACTGAGTTGAAACACCTGCAGATACGCCGGGCGTGCGCTGCCGCGATTCGGGTCCACCTTGTAGGAGGCCTGCACCCAGGTTTCGCTGCCGCAGGTCAACAGCCCATCGTCGGCCGGATCACCGGACAGCGGGGTCTCGCTGCTGCCCACGGCGCGACCCAACCAGAAATCCTCATAGGTATTGCCCACGTTGAACGGCACGACCGGGCGCAAGGTCTTGATCTCAGGCGCGGCGTTGGCATCGTTCCAGTCCGGTTCTCCGTTGCGGAAAAACAAGGCAGCGGCATAGGCGGAGAAATGCGATGCCGCGAACTGCAGCCGAACCTCACCAGCGAAATGCCCGCTATTGATGGATTCGATCTCCGCCTCGGTGATGACGGCGCCGTCTGCATCGACCAGCTCACCGCTGCTCTCGGCCTGCCAGCGACCCATTGCGTCGTTATACGACACGATCGCCACGTCGATCTGATCGTTGCCCGGATTGATGTCATCGACCAGCGCCAGCGCGTCCTCGCTCAATGGCACCACGACCTGGAGCGCGGGATTGAACAGCGTCACCGGCGCCGCCGCGGCATCGGTGGCCGCGAACCAGAAGTGCCCCAGAGGCACGAATCCGTCATCGGCCGTTTCCGGTTCACCCGGTAGCGTGGCCTCATCGCCGAATTCGTGGCTGCTCGCCCACAGGCCGGTCACCTGGGGCGGCAGACCGGAGATCGATATGCCACCGCCACTGGCTGCAGCGTCTATCAGCAGTAGATCCTGATCTCGCAGATCCGGCAGCACGATCTCGCGCACCGAAGCGGGCAGCGGCCCGCGCAAGTTGGCCACTACGCTGGCGCTAACGTGGGCTCCGCCGGAAAATCCATAGTCTGCCCGTATGCGGAAGCGTTCGCCGTCCACGTCGAAGCGGTAGCGACCATCTGTGTCGCTCGTGGCGGTCGCCACACTGCGACCAGTGCTGTCCAGCAGCGTGAGCGCCGCACCAGACAGCGCCATACCGCTATTCAGGCGCACGGTGCCGGACAGGGTCGTGGGCAGCATTTCGGCGCCAGCGTCCGCGGTGCGGTTAGCGTGATCGCCACACGCCGTCAGGACGGCTGCGAGCCCGATCGCAGCTAGCAGGAACGGCGTTCGCATCCGGTTATTTCTATTGCAAAAAGCGCTCATGGCAGCTCCTCCAGATCGATCTCGAATTCGATATCGACAGCACCGCTATGGGTCCCGACGGTGGGCTCAGGCGGCGGCTGCGGCGGAAACGTGGGCATGCTGAAGTCCGGCGGCCCGAACCCTTCCTTGGCGATGGCATCGGTGCCCGCCTGCACCAAACCCAAAATCGAGATCACGACCAGATCGGTGTCGCCGGCCTGCGGTGCGTCCAAGATGAATTCCTGATCGATGAACGTCAGTTCGTTGGGGTCGCTGCAGCTCACACTGAACAGTTGCGGCGAGCGGTAATCACCCTGCGCATCACGGACACCCGTCACCGGCGGCTCGGGCTGGTAGGGATCTTGCCCGTCGACGAAGCGCTGCACGGTGCCCACAAATGGAAACAGCGTGATGTTGCCCGCAAGCGCGGTACAACTCAGGCTGCCTTGCAGGCGGTAGCGTTGTTCCTTGTCGAGGCTGAGGTAGTAGTAACCGTTGGCACTGCCGATGCTCTGCACGTCGGCACAGACCACACTGTCATCATCGTGACGCTCGCAGCGTTGAGTCATCTGTGCGGCTATCGCCATGCTCAGCGCGCCGTCCGCGTCGGATGCATACAGCACGCTGCCGTCGACGCTGGAATCCAGCGTGACCGACGAACAACTCACGGTGTCGGTACTGCCCTGATGATGGCTGCTGTTATTCACCAGGGTTTGCGCGAAGCGATCACTGCGGCCAAACCAAAGATCAGCCGTATCCGGCACATCCGGTGGCTGGGTGTCCAGCAGGTATTGCGGGGTCTGGAGTTCCTCAACCTGCGGATCATCGTGACTGTCCAACGGGCACGGCGAGCTGCCGCTGGGATCACGATTCGTGGAGTACACGCCGTTGCCCGACACGCTGATCGATGCACTCGGGTACCAGGCCTTGCGCAAGCACGTCTCTGACACCGTGTAGGTCACGCTGTCAGCGACTTCGCTGTCCGCAAGCGAGGTCACGGTGAGCACGACCTCACCGAGCGCATCCGGTGCGGTGAAAACGGTTTCCAACGCCTCGGGGTCGGTAAAGCTGCCGCCGGTGGTGGTCCACTTCACATCCTGATTGTCGGGTAGGAAGCCCTTGATCTCTGCGCGCACATCCAGCGGCTGACTCGGCAGCAAGCAGGCGGTGTCCGGACTGATATCCAGGCTGCCATCCACATCGAGCTTGACCCGTAAGCGTCGTTTCTCGGCACCCAGCGGCAGCGTGAGGTTCTGCGCCTCGAACTCCACAAAGGTGGGGTAGCTCTCTCGATCGCTGGCACTACGAACGCGGATTTCATACAGGCCGCCACTGCGCTGCTCGGCGATGATCTCACCAACATCACCGCTGCTGCCGATTAGTCGGGAGGTGAAATCATCCTGCTCGGTGAACGCGTTTGTCACCAACGCCGACAACTCCACAATCTCGCCCGGTTCTGACACAAACACCTGGCTGCGCGACACCGACAGGTTCAGCGGCTCGACGACGACCGTGAACTGCTTCTCAAAGAAGCCATCGGCCGCAAATTTCTCGGTATTCAGAGTGACTTTCAGTACGCCGCTGCCCTGGTCTACGCCGCGATACTGGCGATGACTCACCCGTTCGACGGCCGCACCCTCGATGATCGCGGTCACCCAGGCTTCGTCGTTGGCGATGATCGGCCCGTACCGGGGGGGCGCGATCTGAAAGCAGGAATTCCCCGTCACTTCGTCCAGCGCGGCGCTGACGCCCTGCGAATCGACCAGACCGGCGACTGTGGCCGCCGTGCCGAACGCAGCGGCACCTCCACCCACCAGGCCTAAGCCGCCAAGCAGACCTTCCAGGGTCGCCTTGGACACGTTGAAGCGCTGGCCTTCGGCATGAATGGTGGCCCCCTCCCAGCGCAGCGGCTGCGCTTGCGGGCGATCTTCTACCCACAAGGTCTCGGCGCGTACATCAAAGTCGGTGATGGTCTGCGGCTGTAACGCCTGCTCGGCCTCTTGCAAGGACTTGAGTACGAACAGACCGGTGCTCGCGAAGGTGGCGTTGTTTTGGTAGTTCCCCAGCTCCGTCATCGAGTAACCACCCAGCAGCGCCAGGCCGTCATTTGGGCGCCCGGAAAGGGCGGACTGTCCGCCCGCCACAGCCAGCATTCGCTGGGACAATGCTTCGGGGGAGCTGATGTCGAGCTTCTGCGGGTCGATCTCGAAGTTGGTACAAGCGCCGCGCTTGGCTCGCCCCAGCGGTCGGCGCTGCCGATGTTTTTTCGTCGCTGGTTCGCGCTGCGCCGGCGGAATCATCTGATACGCATCCGCCAGGTTCTGCAAATGAGCCTCCAGGTCGGCGCCCATCAGCATGCGCTCCAGCAGCAGATCAGGATCTGCACCGGCGCCGGCCGCGACTCGTAGCAGTGAATCCTCGCGGTCCGCGCTGGTGAACTGCTTGGCCAGCCAGAACGCGCTGTTTCCCGGCAGGACGTCCTGCGGCTCGGCGCCTAGCAGTTCATCGGGGTCCAGCCCCGTTGAACGAATCACGTCGTCCACCAGGGCCTCGAGCTGCAGGCGGACGGATTCGGCGTAATCCGCCGGCGCGTCGGGCAAGGGCAGCACCTCGAAATCCAGGGGAGGGCAATGTTGAGCGCCGTCACCCAGCTCCAGCGCTACGAATCCACCATCGGCATCTTGACTGGGGTGGATTGGGGTCACGAATTGCAGGCTGTCGGGCGCGGCGCCAACAGCGACAAAAAGTGGGTCGACCAACGAGCCATCCGGCGTCTGGGCAATCACGCGGATCGCGGCGGGGCCGAAGGTGTCTGGTACGCCGAGAATCTGCACCGGCGCGCCCGGCATCGCCCGGTTTGTCGACAGGCTCAGATTGCACTGCACCGGCTCGCCCAGTGGCTGGGCCAATGCCTCGGCGAATACGCTGCTACGCACCGTCACCGGGGCATCGGGCCCGTCGACCTCCAGCGACACGACGCTGTCGGAACACGCCACCAAAAATAAGGCGCTGCTCGCCCAGCCCGCCACTACCCACCGTGCCCAATTTGTATCCACGCCCAAACTCCCGATGTTCGCTCATTGCGCTGAGCTCATCGGGTCTATGCGTAAGGCTGACGAAAGCCCGGACATTTTTCGGCGCAAGCCGCGATGTGACCGGTCGCCCGGTTTAGTTAATCGGCAACCGCCACTCTGTAGAATCTGCTGCGTCTGCAATGCCGTTTGGGATGCCTGTGACCGTCTCCGTCGATCAACTCATCGAGTTGTGCTACAGCCGCCTCAAGGTCTCCGCTCGCCGGGAACGCCGCCGCTGGCCGGGTCTGGATGACCCGCAAACCACGGCGCTGGTTAACAGCTCGTATCTGCGTCTGGCGCGATCACAGGACTGGCCATCGGAGGCTGCCTTCATGGCCGCAGCAGCCAACACCGTGCGCGAAGTACTGGTGGATGAAGCTCGTCGACGCCACGCACAGAAACGCGGGGGCAAGTCCAAGCCGCTTCCATTGGAGGCCGTCACCGAGCCGAGCTACAACGATTCCGATTCCGATGCCGAGTTGCTGGCGCTGGACGGCGCGCTGGCGAGCTTGCGCGAACTGGATCAACGCCTGGCGGCGGTGGTCGAGTGCCGATACTTTGCCGGCTATAGCAACGACGAGACGGCCGCGCTGCTGGGCGTGACCGAGAAAACCGTGCGCCGCGATTGGGTCAAAGCTCGGGCATGGTTGCGGCGACATTTGGGAGGCGGCGCGATTAGCTGATTCGCCGCCAATAAGCAGCCAGACGGACCGTGCCGGCGCGGGGAGCGCCCGAACGGTACACCGGTGACGACTTGCGGACGGGATGTCCGAATCCGCCGCTGTTTTGCGGGCTTATCATCTTTAGGGAAACACAGAACAGTCGCGGAGCAGACGGCGTGAACCGACAAGACGACAATATGGCGTGGCGCTGGCAACGCGTTTCTGATCTCTTTGACGGCGCATATGCCATGCCGACCGCCGACCGAGCGGCGTGGGTTCACGGTCGTGCCGCCGGGGATGCGGCACTCGCCGATGAAGTGCTGGCACTTCTGAAAGAAGCTGAGAATGTCGAACTCGCCGACAGCCGTTTTGCCACGGGCGGGGCTGACACCAGCGTTCCGGCCGAACCGTTGGCGAACGGCAGCCGTACCGGACCCTGGCAGATCAAGGCACTGATCGGCCGTGGCGGTATGGGCGAGGTCTACCTCGCTGAGCGAGCCGATGGGGCATACGAACAGCGCGTCGCGCTCAAGGTTGTCACGCTAGCCTCAGCGGCTGCGCGGGTGCGGTTTCATGCCGAGCGGCGCCTGCTCGCCGCACTGGAGCATCCCGGTATCGCCCGCATTCTGGACGGTGGTGAAACCGCCGATGGTCGACCTTACATGGTGATGGAGTACGTGGACGGCGAGCCGATCACCGGCTACTGCGCCAGCCACCGCTTGACCACGGACGCCCGCTTACGCTTGTTCCAGCAGGTGTGTGCGGCGGTGGCGCATGCGCACAGTCGGCTGGTTATTCATCGCGACATCAAACCCGGCAATGTGTTCGTCTCACATCAGGGCGAGGTCAAGCTGCTGGATTTCGGCATCGCCAAGCTGGTTGACCCGTCGCTTGACCACTCGACGATGACACAAAGCGCCTTGACCCCGGCCTATGCCTCGCCCGAGCAGCTTTCCAGTGCAGCCGTCACCACCGCTACGGATGTGTACTCGCTTGGAGTGGTGCTGTTTCAGATGCTGACCGGCAGGACTCCGGTCGACCCGACTGGCTCGATGGCCGAAATCATCGACCAAGTACGTACCGGCGAAGCGCCACTGGCATCCGCCATCGCTCTTCGCGCCGAATCAACGCCCGCCACTGCAGCCGAGCTGACCGGTGATCTGGACGCTATTCTGCAACGTACGATGCGACGCGATGCGCAGGCTCGCTACGCCACTCCGCAGGCGTTGTCGGACGACATCGACGCCTACCTCATGCGGCGACCAGTCAAGGCGAGGGAAGGCGGCCGCAGTTATCTCGCCAGCCGCTTCTTGCGGCGCCACGCGGTGCCAGTGGCATCTGTCGTCGCGCTAGTCGTGGCGCTGGCGACCGGCCTGGGGGCCAGCGTTTACTTTGCCGGGCAAACCAAAGCCGCACTGCGTGATCTGAGGGTCGCCAGCCAACTCCAGCAGGAACAGGCCGACCTGCAAAATGCACTGCGGACAGCAATGATCCGCATTCTGGGGCGCGCGCTGGAAGACGACGACAGCGCAGCCGTGTTGCGCGCGCATCTGGACTCGGAGATCGAACGCGCAGTCGGGGCGTTGGCCGACGACGCGTCCAGTTCTATCGCAAGCTTGAGCGCGCTGGGCGAGATGCTGTTGTTCCAGACCGACCCCAGCCGGGTCGTTGCCGCGCTGGCGCCCGTCGTGGAGTTCACCGAGGCACAAGGCCGGGTTGATGCCTACGCGCTTGAACTGCTGGGTCAGGGATACTGGTACATGGACGACAGCGAGCGCGCGGAAACGCTGTTGCGCCGTGCCGCAGCAGCCTACCGGCGGGATGACCGCGCTGACAGCCTTGGGCTGGTCCGTGTGATGAGTGCGTTAGGTCACGTCGTCGCTGATGAGGCCGCTCACCGGAGCGCGATTGACGCCATTGAGACGTTCATCCCGGTCGAACAGGCAAGCCGCCCACAAGGCGGGATCAACCTGGCGTTTCTCTACGGCGAGTTGGCCACCCATCGGCAGCGCTTGGACGATGTCGATGGCGCGATCGAGGCCAACCTTCACGCCGTCGACATATACCGGCGTGCCGAACCAGGCGATCCGCAATCGATGTCCGCCACCATCAACAATCTGGGCAGCCTGTACTACCGCCAGAAACAGTTCGACAAGGCGGCGGCAGCTTTTCGCGAGTCGATAGAGATCGAGAAAGTCACCAGTGGCCGGACACACGATCTGGCCGTTAGCCAACGGTTTCTGGCCGACGTGCTGATCAAGGCTGGCCGCGCTGCGGAGGCGTTGCCGCTGCTAGATGAGGTGGACGAGATCCTGATCGACCGCGACCTGTATCAGGTCGTCGTGGGCTACGTCGCTGCATTTACCCGCGCCGAGGCTTTGCTCGCGCTAGAGCGTACAGGTGAGGCCCTGGTAGCGGCGCAGGCGGCGATGGACCGGGTCACGACCCATTCGCCGGACGACGCCATCATGCTCGGCTGGTCGTACTACCTGCGCGCCAAGGTGCGCGGCGTGACAGGGCAGTTGGATGTCGCTCTGGCTGATCTGGACCGGGCGGAGGCGCTGCACGCGAGCGTCGAAGCGCCCATCACTTCGCTACGGCGGCGTAACGCCGCGTTGCGCGAGGCGCTCATGGGGCCGGGCGAACGCTCGGTTATGAGTGGTGGTAGAGGAGGGAGTTGATGGCCGGACCCGGTGCACTCACGAACCTGCCGGACGAGATGCCCGTGCCCACAGACCCGCCAAATGGTTCGGGACTGCGGTCACACAAAATAAAACCCCGGAGGCGTATCGTCTCCGGGGTTTTTTGATGTCCGCTTTTTGATGCGGAATCCGTTTATCTAGGAACGTGCAACTATTTTGGTCGTTCAGACGTCTTACCCAGTGTCTGAGCACCGAATGTCAGATCCAGCTTCCATGGAGTCCGTCTGACGGGCGCGAGCCCAACAGGCGACTTGTTGCCCCTGTAGCCATGTGGCGCGGGGGTTTTTTTTGCGCCGGATCCAAGCAAACCATGCTTACGATTCAATAGAGACATCATTTCCAACCCCTGAAGAATGCCACACTTTTCCCCAGGTGTGCCTACCCGCGATGAAGGGGCGGGCGTTGCCGCCCAACGCTTCGAGGACCCGGCTCTAAGCGGTGGGGTATAGCGGCGGCAGGGTCGAACTGGACGAGCGTGAGGGGCGCGAGCCGGGCAAGCGGCCGATGCAGGCGATGAGCGGATCAGGGTTCCATAACTTTGGCTTGTCGGCCGTGCCAAAGAGCAGAGCATCCAGCGCATCAAGCTGCAGTGAGAGTTCCGGGTCGCCTTCCAGGCGAGCGATGTCATCAAGCGAGACGATGGAGTGCGGCGCATGGCGTTGCCGGCCCCAGTTCAGCAACACTTGACGTGCCAATGCGGGGTCGCGTTGACCAAGCGCCCGCTGGACGTCGCGTCGCGATATGCGTGGCCGGGGTTTTTCGGCGGCGGGCGGACGCGGTTGCCGCCCTCGCGTCGACCAGGCCCACGCGCAAGCCGTCGCCGCCCAGCCGAATGCCAGCAATCCGCTGAGCCAGAACCAGCGTCGTGACCCTGTCGCTTCGGCGTCGGGTTCGCCAGCTGGGGCGGTGCCAGGCGTCTGCATCTCGGGTTCGGTGGTCTGCGGAGGCGGCATCTCCAGGCCAGCTCCGGGCTCGACCCGTATTGTGCGCGCCGGGATGACAGTCTCACGCGGGCTGTCGTCGTCGGTATCCCACCACCGAAACCGCAGTTCGGGCACCGTGAGCGACCCCGGCCGGTTGGCAATCAAGGCCCACTGCTGAGCGATACGGGCCTGGACGTTGAACGCGGATTCCCGGGTGGTTGCATCCGCCGGGTCACCGTAGGCCTGTACGCCATCTGGCTGCTCCGGACGCAGCGGTTCGATTTGCGTGTGCAGCTGTCCGTCGATGAGCAACTCGATGACCCGGCTAAACGGTTCCCCGGTGACGAAAGGGCCCGTATCGGGCACGAGCGTCTGCACCAACTCCACGTTGGAGGCCGGTATCCAAGGCCCGCGCCAATCCGCTGGAGGTGCTTGCACGGTCAGTGTGATCGGGTCGGCTTCCGCGTAGATCTTCCGAGTCTGTCCGGCAAACTGGCCGAGGTTGAACATTGAGGATCGTCGCCGTCCTGTGGACAGTTCCCCAGTGAACTGCGGTGGCTCGATGGTCAACGTGCCCGCCTGTTCCGGAAACAGCGCGTAGCGACGCTCGAAGAGGTGATAGCGTTCGCCGTCGCGAACGGCTCGGGACTCGGTCTGCTCGCCGATCTGTTCGACGACGGCGCCATCGGCGACGGGTTCGCCGAGCTGCCCGGATACGAGGTCGCCGCTGACATACAGGCGGGTCGTCAGCAGCACCTTCTCCCGCAGGTAGGGGTCGCGCTGGTCCGCCTCGAACTCCACGAAGGCATCGCGCGGACCGTCACCGCTCGCCGACGCTAGGACCTGGATGTTGATCGGGTCACTGCTTTCGGCCCCCACAGCAATGGCCGGAATCCGGTATTCGCCCGGCTGTGTTGCGACCAGGGTGGTGGTCCAGTGTCGACTCCGCGAAGCCCGGCCGTTGACGAGGCGGTACTCCGAACCGCTTACCGTGTTCAGCAAGCGGAACTGCCGCTCCAATACCGAGAAATCTGGCGATACATCCGCGTCATGTGTCGTGCGCAGCGTGAGATTGAACGTCTCGCCGACCATGACCGGATTGCGGTCCACCGTGGCACTGGTGATCGCCCACGCCGGCGTCGCCAGCAACAACCCCAGTCCGAACAGGATTGCGTAAGCCCTAGCCATCACCGTCACCTTGTCGTTGCGCCTGGCGGCGCTGTTGCTCCAGCAGGAATTTGTTGCGCAGCAGGCCGCCCGGATCATCCGGCACGCGTCGCAGCCACTGCTGAACGGCAGCCTGTTTGGCCGGATCGGTTTCGTCTCCGCCTGGATCGCCAGCGGCGCTCCGGGCGGTCTGGTCCTGCGATGGTTCGGCGTCTTCGCTGGCCTGCTCGGGCGTCCGCTCTGCCTGTTCGCCGGCCTCTTCGCGCTGCGATTCTTCGCTTGCGTCCTCGGCGTCGGACGGCTCACCCGAGTCCTGGCGGTTCGGCTCGCCGCGGGATCGCGACTGAGCATCGTTCGCCGACTGCGATGAATCGGACGCCTGACTGCCGTCCTCCGAGTTGTTCTTTGGGTTTTGGTCGTCTTGCTCGCCGCGGTCGTCCCCGTCTTCCTGTTCACCGCCCTGATCGGCTTGCTGGTCCTGCTGCCGCTTCAACTGGTCGATTAGAGATTGATTGAACGCGGCGTCGTCATGTCGCGGATCCAGCTCCAGCGCTTTGGCGTAGGCGTCAGAGGCCCCGTCCAGATCACCGGCGCGGGCCAGGGCATTGCCCAGGTTGTATGCGTCGTCTGCGGTTTTCGGGTCAGTAAACGCTGCGATCGCGGCTTCGTAGTCACCCGCGCGATAGGCAGCGATACCGCGCCAGCGTGGATCGCTGAACGTCTCTTCGGCCTGTGCGGGTTCACCGGATTGCAGCAGATCGTGTCCGCGTTGATCCGCATTCTTCCACAGCGTGTGAATATCGAAGGCCTCGGCGCGCGGGAGCGGGGCGGCCAGCAGGACAACGATGGTCAGCCAGGGCGCCCCCCGTCGGAATGCCAGCAGCATCAGCGGAACCAGCGGAAACAGAAGCCAGGGACCGGCATCTTCCCATTGCTGCGTCTCCCGGTGATCCTCGCCACCGTCGGCAGTCTGGCGCGAGACCTCCGAAAGGCCCAGTTGCTGCGGCGTGATGGCCTGGGCCGGCATGCGCAGATAACGTCCTCCGCCATTTGCGGCAAGGCGGCGCAATCCGTCTTCGTCCAGTTTGGCGAGGCTCATGCGGCCATCGCGCCCGTGTATCCAGCCGCCCCGGGCACTGGGTATCGGTGCGCCGTCGGCGGTCCCAAAGCCAACCACCGCGAGTCGGAATCCCTGGCCCGACAGCTGTTGAGCAATCGTTCGCGCAGCCGCATCGGGTTCGGAGTCGGTCAGCAGCACGATGTCTCCGTTCCAGGCATCGCCCTGGGTTAACAGCGATTCCGCTTGTCGAAGTCCGGCCGCCACGTTGCTGCCGGGCACCGGCATGAGGTCGGGCGACAAAGTGCTGACCAGATGGCGTGCGGTGCGATGGTCAGCGGTCAGCGGGACAACCGAATGGGCTGTGCCGGCGAAGGCGACGACGCCGATGCGCCCGTCGGGTAGAGCGTCAATGAGGTCCAGCGCGGCAAACCGCGCCCGGGTCAGTCGATCGGGTGCAAGGTCCTGTGCGTTCATGGATTCCGACAAATCCATCACGATTACTCGCGATTGACTGGTCTGAAATACCGGGGTCGGCTGGTAGCGCCACGACGGGCCGGCCAGGGCGATAACGCCGATCAGGCCGCCCAGCAGCGCAGCCCAGACCGTCAGACGATCCAGCGGGGCGGGACGAACATCACTGCCGGATGGCGTGAGGGCTCGGAGCAAGGCCGGGTCGATCACACGCGTCCAGCGAGTGTCATCGCCGCCGTTGCGTCCGGCACGAACCACCAATGCCAGCCATGGCAGCAGCGCCAGCAGCCACAGCGGACGGATGAAGTGGAAACTGTCCAGCCAGGTCATGAGGCGGCCTCCGTTCGCGTCCGGCGCGGCGGGGGCAGGGCGACCAGCCCGGCGAATAGCCCGGCGAGTGCCAGCGGCCAGATAAACAGCTCGTCCTGCGGGCGCAGGCTGAGGGCATCGACCTCGACCGGTTCGATGTCATCCAGCAGTTGATAGATCGCCTCCAGCTCCTCGGTGTTGCGAGCCCGGAAGTAGCGGCCACCGGTTTGCTGCGCAATGCGCTGGAGCTGCGGCTCATCGATTTGCGATTGCTGAATCTGGAAAAAGCCGCCGAAGGCTTGCGCCCCGCTGCCGAATCCGATGGTGTGAATGCGAATGCCGAGCGTGCTCGCCAACTCCGCTGCCTTGTCCGGGTTCAACTCGCCGGCGGTATTGACGCCGTCGGTTAACAGCACCAGCACGCGATGATCTGAAGGGCTGTCTTGCAGACGCTTGGCCGCGAGCCCGATGGCATCGCCGATGGCGGTCTTCTGTCCAGCCAACCCGACCAGGGCGTCGGCGAGCAGTGTCGCCACTGTGTCGCGATCCAGGCTCAGCGGCGAATAGACGTAGGCGCGATCACCGAACAGAATCAGTCCCACGCGATCTCCGACCCGCCGTTCGATGAAGTCGGCAGCGACGGACTGCACCGCCTGGAGCCGGTTGACCCGGCGCCCCTCGACCACCATGTCGGATTCCTCCATGGATCCGGAGACATCGACGGCCAGCATCAGGTCGCGACCGCTGGCGGGGAGCCGGATCGGGTCGCCCAGCCACACCGGTCTGCTGGCGGCGACCACTAACAAGACCCAGGCCGCGATGCAGGCAGCAGCCCGCCATCCCGGCATGAACCGCTGAGACCGCGAGGCCGCAGCGGCGGCTTGCAACTCGACATAAATCGGCAGCCGCACCGCGCGGCCGGCGCGCACCGCTGGCGCGCGGCGATACGCCAGCCAGGGAAGGAGCAATGCGAACAGCATCCAGGGCCACAGCAGCTCGATCATCGCAGGGCCTCCCGACACCATTGGTGGCAGGTCGCCAGCAGGGTCTCGCGGTCCGTCAGCGGCCCATGCGCCGGCTGGTAACGTTGCACGAACAGCTGTTCCCACACGGGCTGGATCGGCGTGTCCGGGGCTGATCGTTCCAACTGGTTGAGCCAGGCGGCGCCGGTCAGTCCGGCCGTTTGCGGGCCGTCGCGGACGACCATGCATCGCCGGAACCAGGCGGCCAGCGCCGGCTCGAACCCGGCGTCGTCCACCTGGCTGGCGATCCGGTCCAGCTCGCGCCGAGCGTCGCGAAACAGTGTCGGGCGCCGAAGCCAACGGATGAGCAGTACTGCGCCAGCAATCACCATCAGGCAGGCCAGCGCTGCCAACCACCAGCCGATCGCGGGCGGCCACCAGCCGGGGTCAGGCGGCAGGTGCACGTCACGCAGCTGCGCAAGCGGATCATTGCCTGCAGGGTTCATGCGATCTGGCGCCGCCGACCCAGGGCCGCGGTGAGCGATTCGACCGGATCACGTTCGGTGCCCAGTTCCACCCAATGGGCCCGGCTGGCGCGTGCGGCGGACTCCGCCGCGCCGCGCCGGAGCCGATAGTGTTCGACCCAGCGGTCTCGGTGCGCGCGCTGACTGGTGTCGATCCACTGGATCTGCCCGGAATCATCTATTAATGGGTAGCGACCGGCGGGTGGAAGCTCGCGCTCGATCGGGTCGACCGCAAAGCCGAGTATCAGCTCCACTCGCTGGCCCAGCTTGCGCAATAGCGCCGATTCCATCGCGCCGAGCTGGCGGAAATCACTGAAGAGTCCAACCAGTGCGCCGGGGCGTGCCGTACGCAGCAGCCGGCGCAGAAGTTGGGCGAGGGCGTCGGAACGGGGCGAGGCTGTTCGGTCGCCGTGTTCGCTCAGGGCGTGCAGCCAGTGCAGCAGTTGTCGCCGGCCACCCGGGCGGATCTCGACATGGCGGCTGTCGTCAAAACTCAGGCCGCCAACGCGATCGCGGTTCTCCAGGGCTGCCCAGGCGCATAGCGCGGCGGCTTCGGCGGCACAAACCGCCTTGAACCGCCCTCGCGTGGCAAACCACATGGCGGGCCGTAAATCGACACAGAGAATGACCGGCCGTTCGCGCTCTTCATGGTAGAGGCGAATGTGAGGCGTGCCCGTCCGAGCGGTGACGCGCCAATCCATGGCGCGCAAATCATCACCAGGCTGATAGACGCGATAGTCGTCGAACTCCATGCCGCGCCCGCGGAAACCCGAGGCATGTGCGCCGGCCAGGTCGGTCATGACCCGGGGGCGGGAGCTGAGATCCAGCACATGCGCCTGCTGGCGCAACGCGATCAATGCGTCCAGATCGATCCGGGTCGGGTCGGCAGCGGGCATCAGGCGACGGGCACGCGTTCCAGCAGGTGTTGGACGACCGCATCGCTGTCAACGCCGTCGGCCTCGGCCTCAAAGCTGAGCAGCACGCGGTGGCGCAGCACATCGGCAGCGATGGCCTGTACGTCATCCGGCGAGACGTAATCGCGCTCGCGCAGCCAGGCATGGGCGCGGGCGCAGCGTTCCAGGCCCAGTGTGCCGCGTGGGCTTACGCCAAATTCGATCCACCGCGCCAGATCATCGCCGTAGGCGGCTGGCGTGCGCGTTGCCTGGACTAGCTGGACGATGTATTCCTCGACCGCCTCATCCAAATGCAATTCCAAGCAGGCCGCGCGCATTGCCATCACATCGGCCTGCGTGACTTTTAGCCCCGTAGCCGGTGGAGCAATGCTGCGTTCGTCGTTCCGGGTCAGGCGCAGGATGGCGCGCTCGGTTGCCGCATCCGGGTACCCCACTTTGACGTACATCAGGAACCGGTCGAGCTGCGCCTCGGGTAATCGGTAGGTGCCTTCCTGCTCGATCGGATTCTGCGTCGCCATCACGAGAAAGAGGTCGGGCAACCGGTAGGTGGTCTGACCCACGGTCACCTGGCGTTCCGCCATGGCTTCCAGCAGCGCAGATTGCACCTTCGCCGGAGCCCGGTTGATCTCGTCGGCCAGCAGCAGGTTGTGGAACATCGGTCCCTGCCGGAACTCGAATGCACCAGCTTCCGGCCGGTAGATCTCGGTGCCCACCAGGTCGGACGGCAGCAGGTCCGGTGTGAACTGCAGACGATGGAAGTCCGCGTCGAGATGATCCGACAGGGTTTTGATCGCCGTGGTCTTCGCCAGTCCTGGCGCGCCCTCGACGAGCAGGTGGCCATCAGCGAGCAGCGCGATGAGCAGCCGCTCCACAAGATGGGTTTGCCCAAGAATTCGGGATTCGACGGCATCCCGCAGTGCCGCGAGCACGCTGTGTTTCGACATGGCGCCTTGAGTCAAGTGTGTCGGGTCTCAGAACGACACCCGTAAATGATGACGCCAGCTGATCGAATCAAGATCCGCTGAGCGTCTTGTGGGCAGCCGGAATCGGTCAGCGTACGAGGCCTCCCCATCCGCGATGCGCGAAAAGGATGTCTTGGGTCAGCGCCGGGTTGCAAGCCCGGGCTGTTGGTGAGCGCGGTGTTTGCCTATGCTGCCGAGCGATGAGCGAACTCAGTCCTTTTCATCTGGCCATCCCGGTGGCCGAACTGGCCAGCGCGCGACATTTCTACGGTGAGACCCTGGGTTGCACGGAAGGGCGTAGCGCCGCGACCTGGGTTGACTTCGACTTTTTCGGTCATCAACTCGTGGTCCACCTCGCTCATGGTGCGGGCGAGGGCGGGAGTCGTTCGGCGAAGCCAGTGGATGGTGATCACGTGCCAGTGCCTCATTTTGGTGTGGTTTTGCCGCTGGATGACTGGCAGCGTCTGGTGGATCGCCTGGCCGCGCGAGCGGTGGTTTTTGAGTTGGCGCCGCGGCGGCGCTTCGTCGGCCAACCGGGCGAGCAGGCGACCGTGTTTCTGCGAGATCCAAGCGGGAACGCGCTGGAATTCAAAGGCTTCAGAGACGTTGGCCGTGCTCTTTTCGCCCGCTGACCCGGCGCATATGTTGTCGGTCGGAGCGCGTAAACGCGCATCGCCCCTGAGTCGACAGCGCCGAAAGCCTCGATGCGGCGAAGAGAAACCGCAACGGTGCAGATGCCTTTGACGAAGTGTTGTTATCGGCAATATCGATTAAAAACAGATAGATAAGAAACTTGCATAAAGTAATTTATAGGCATGGTGGTCCCGCGAAGGGCTCAGGCTCCGGCGTGCGCCAACAAAATTCGCGAACTGATGTTGAGGACCTGGCGGCGGTCGCATACAATCCGCGGCCCTCATGCGTCGGGTGACGACGGCGAGGGCTTGCCGTTTTCCGGTCCCATCGGTGCCGGATAGAGGTACTGAACACTGGTTTTGATTGGAGGACGAAGGTATCGCCCGGGAAAGACAGGACAGGCGCAACGACCAAATTACGGTGCCGAAGGTTCGGCTGGTCGATGCAGAAGGTGAGCAGGTCGGAATCGTCGGTATTGAAGAGGCGCTAGCGAAGGCCACGGAAGCCGGACTCGATCTAGTAGAGGTTGCACCGCAGGCTGAGCCGCCTGTGTGCCGGATCATGGATTACGGCAAGCACATCTTCGAGAAGCAGAAGTCGCAGCAGAGTTCCCGGAAAAAGCAGAAGCAGATTCAGGTCAAGGAAGTTAAGTTCCGGCCTGGCACTGACGAAGGCGATTACCAGACGAAACTCCGGAACCTGCGTCGGTTTCTGGAAGACGGTGACAAGATTAAGGTGACCTTGCGGTTCCGGGGGCGCGAAATGGCGCACCAGGAAATCGGAATGCGCCTGCTCGATCGCGTTCGCGAAGAGCTGGACGAATTGGCCAGCGTCGAACAGCGACCGAAAATGGAAGGACGGCAGCTGATCATGGTGATGGCGCCGCGTAAGAACTAAGAATCGACAGAGAGTTGTCATGCCGAAGATGAAGACCAACCGGGGCGCCGCGAAGCGTTTCAAGCGCACCGGAAGTGGTGGTTTCAAGCGGATGCAGTCCCATCACCGCCACATCCTGACCAAGAAAAACGCCAAGCGCTGCCGCCAGCTGCGCAAGGTGACGCAGGTCGCTAGCTGCGACACCAAAGCCGTAGAGCGGATGCTGCCCTACGTTTAATGTTTGTTTCGACCCGCCTGACGGGTCGATGATCAAGAGGAAATCGTCATGCCACGAGTCAAGCGCGGCGTTACCGCCAAGGCACGACACAAGAAGGTTCTGAAGGCCGCCAAGGGTTATTACGGCGCTCGCAGTCGTAGCTTCCGTGTTGCCAATCAGGCGGTCACCAAGGCCGGTCAGTACGCCTATCGCGATCGCAAGGTCCGCAAGCGCGAGTTCCGCGCCCTGTGGATCCAGCGGATCGGCGCAGCCGCCAAGATCAACGGATTGTCATACAGCCGCTTCGTTCACGGATTGAAGGAAGCTGGCGTGGAACTGGATCGCAAGGTGTTGGCAGATATTGCCGTACACGATTCAGTGGCTTTTGGTCAGCTCGCCGAGCAAGCCAAGGCCAGCCTCTGACCCGCATTGTTTGTCCGGCATGCCGGACGATGACAATGTGACAGTTGAATCAGAAAGGGGAAGGCTTATTGGCCTTCCCCTTTTTTGTTGCCCGTGATGGCCATCCGAACGGCTGTCTCGGATGTTGTACAACTGATAAATAATTAATCGGATCAACGGGATGTCAGAAGATCTGAATGCATTGCACGAGGATGCGGCTGCGCGGATCGCCTCGGCGTCGGACGCCACCGCATTGGATGCGGTGCGTGTCGAGATGCTGGGCAAAAAGGGCCGGATCACCGCGTTGTTGAAAACACTGGGTGGCATGGACCCTGACACGCGCCGGAGCTTCGGCGCGCAGGTCAATGAGACCAAGCAGGCGTTGATCGAGCAGATCAATAGTCGCCGTGAAACCCTGGAGCGAGAGGCCATCGATGCACGCCTGCAGGGCGAGGCGATCGACGTCACCTTGCCGGGGCGTGGGCTTGAGTACGGTGGGGCTCATCCGATTCGCCGCGTGATTGATCGCATCAGCGCGTTGTTCGGCACCATTGGCTTCGAGACCGTCGAGGGGCCGGAGGTCGAGGACGACTACCATAACTTCGAGGCGTTGAATTTCCCGCCGAACCATCCGGCGCGCGCAATGCACGATACGTTCTACGTGGGCGAGGGTAGCCGGGTGCTGCGCACGCATACGTCGTCGGTGCAGATTCGCATGATGGAGCAACGAGAGCCGCCCCTGCGCATCATCGCGCCCGGCCGCGTCTATCGTTGCGACTCCGACCGCACCCACAGCCCGATGTTTCACCAGCTTGAAGGGCTATACGTGGCACGAGGGGTGAGCTTTGCGGATCTGCGAGCGGACCTCAAAGCGTTTCTCAGTGCCTTTTTCGAGCGCGAAGTGAAGACCCGTTTTCGACCGTCGTATTTTCCGTTCACGGAGCCGTCCTGCGAAGTCGATATCCACTACGAGGATCTGAACGGCCGCGCGGGCTGGATGGAGATCCTGGGCTGCGGGATGGTGCATCCGAACGTGTTGCG
>JAGLCS010000102.1 GCA_023146115.1 Abyssibacter sp.
TGTTCTTTGAGAACGACCTGCGTTTTCTTTCGCAGTTTCAGTAGGAACGGTATCGATGAAAGTCAGTAGCCAGTGGCTGTCCGAATGGGTTTCGGTCAGCGATACGCCGGAAGATCTGGCCGAGCGCCTCACCCTGGCGGGTTTGGAGGTCGACTCGGTTGCACCAGTGGCCCCGCCGTTCACCGGCGTCGTGGTGGCCCGGGTCGAGGCGGTGAACCCGCATCCGGATGCCGACAAGCTGCGGGTGTGTGAAGTCAACGATGGCGCTCAGCATATCCAGATCGTCTGCGGTGCGCCCAATGTCCGTGAGGGCGTGCTGGTGCCGCTGGCGGCGGTCGGTGCCGAACTGCCCGGTGGCATCAAGATCAGGAAGGCCAAGCTCCGCGGCGTGGAGTCGCAGGGCATGCTCTGTTCTGCGCGCGAGCTGGGGTTGGGCGACGCCGCCGATGGTTTGATGGAGTTGTTCGACGTTGGCGAGCCGGGGGCCGACTTCCGTGCGGCAATCGGCGCAGACGACAACGTTATCGAGATCGAGTTGACGCCCAACCGGGGCGATTGCACCAGCATTCGCGGTGTGGCGCGTGATGTGGCCGTCCTTTACGAAGCCGATTGGTCACCGGTGGCTATACCGACGATTGTTGCCGCACACGCCGGGCAGCGAGAGGTGGTATCGGACGACGTGTCCGACTGCCCCTCACTTTACGGTCGGCTTATCACGGGCGTTGATGCTTCGCGGCCCACGCCGACCTGGATGCGCGAACGCCTCCGCCGGGCCGGGCTGCGACCCAAGAGCGCGCTGGTTGATATCACCAATTATGTGCTGCTCGAGCTGGGTCAGCCGATGCACGCCTATGACGATGCCAAGCTCTCGGGCGGCCTGACGGCGCGTCGCGCCCGGCATGGGGAGGCGCTGACCTTGCTGAATGACCAGGCTATCGATCTAGACGAAGCCTGTTTGGTGATCGCGGATGCATCCGGGCCGGTGGGGCTTGCCGGCGCCATGGGCGGTGCCGAATCGGCGGTGTCGGACGCCACGACCGCGGTTTTTCTGGAGGCCGGGTGCTTCACGCCTGAGGCCGTTGCCGGAATCGGCCGGCGTTTCAAGCTGGTTTCCGACGCGCTTTATCGATTCGAGCGCGGTGTCGATCCGCAATTGCAGGCCGTGGCAATGGAGCGGGCAACCGCGCTGGTGCTACAGGTCTGTGGCGGCGACGCGGGCCCGGTCACGTCCTGGGCCAACGTGCCCGCGCAGCCGGCGGTTTCGCTCCGACTCACTCGCTTGGCGGCACTGCTCGGCGGCGCGATCGAAGAGGATACCGTTCGCGGCATTCTGCAGCGGCTGGGCTGTGTAGTGGAGCAAGACGGTGGCGATCGCATGCAAGTTACGCCGCCGTCGCACCGCTACGATCTGACCATTGAGGAAGACCTGGTCGAGGAGATTGCCCGCGTCGTCGGTTACGACCACCTTCCCGGTGGCCCGCGCTCGGTCGAGCTGGGCTTTGGTCAGTTGCTGGAAGGGCAGGTCAGCAGGCATCGCATTCATGATTTGCTGTGTTCCCGTGGTTACAGCGAAGTCATCACTTACAGTTTTGTCGACGCCCAGATCAACGCGCTGCTCTCGGGCGGGCAACCAGTCGTTCCGGTCGACAATCCCATCGCCGAGCAGATGTCAGTGATGCGCACGACCCTCTGGAGTGGATTGGTGGGCGTGCTAAAGCACAACCGTGCGCGCGGGCAGGATCGGCTCAGCGTGTATGAGATCGGATTGCAGTTTCATCCCGCCGACAATGACGATGTGAACCAGCCGCGGGTATTGGCGGGGTTGGTCGCGGGCCCTCGCTGGGCGCAGCATTGGGACAGCGACGCGCGCCCGGTCGACTTCTACGACGTGAAGGCCGATGTCGAGGCGCTGGCGCAGCAGACGCGGTGCGAACTGGAATGCCGGGCCGAAACGCATCCGGCGCTGCATCCCGGCCAGTCGGCACGATTGCTGGTTGATGGAGCCGCAGTGGGCTGGCTGGGCCGCCTGCACCCGGCAGCCGCCAAGCGGCTGGACGTTGGTCAGGACACCATGCTCTTCGAGATCGAACTCGCTGCCGTGCTCAACGGCCAAGCGCCTGCCTACACGCTCGTGACCGATCAGCCGGCGGTGCGCCGGGACCTCGCCGTGGTGTGCCCGGAACCGTTGCAGGTCGGTGATTTGCTGCGGGTGGCCCGCGATGCCGGCGGTGAACTTCTGCAAAAAACTGGCGTGTTTGATGTCTATCGTGGTGCGGGCTTACCCGATTCCTGCAAAAGCGTCGCTTTGAGCTTGATTTTCCAAGATAAAACGCGCACGCTAACCGATCGGGAGGTGGACGAGGCTGTTGCTGGTATTCGGGCGGCCCTCGGCACCGAATTGGGGGTTAGCTTCAGGGAATAAGTGTGGCGTTGACCAAGGCAGACCTTGCGGAAACGCTGTTCGAGGAACTCGGACTCAACAAGCGGGAAGCGAAGGAATTCGTCGAATTGTTCTTCGAGGAAGTCCGTCGCTCGCTGGAAGCAGGCGATCCGGTCAAGCTTTCGGGATTCGGGAACTTCGAACTGCGAGACAAGCGAGAGCGACCGGGCCGCAACCCGAAGACCGGCGAGGAGATTCCGATCTCCGCGCGCCGCGTTGTGACGTTCCGCCCTGGTCAGAAACTCCGCAGCCGAGTCGACGAAAGTGCCCGCAGCAGCACCTGAGCGCGTCCAGGTTCCCACGCTGGAACTGCCGGAAATTCCGGCAAAGCGTTATTTCTCCATTGGTGAAGTGAGCGAACTCTGCGCGGTCAAACCGCATGTTCTGCGGTATTGGGAGCAGGAGTTCACGCAGCTACGGCCGGTTAAGCGTCGGGGCAATCGCCGCTATTACCAGCGCCGCGATGTCGAACTCGTCCGGCAGATACGTCACCTGCTCTACGACAAGGGCTTCACCATCGGCGGAGCGCGTCAGCAGCTGCAGGAAAGCATTGCCGGAGATGCGCCCAAGTCACCGGCGCGCAAGGCTCTGGAAGAAATCCGAATCGAACTCGAAGCCATCATTCGCCAGCTTTGATACCCATGAAAGATTTTGGGCGCCGGCGGTGGAGTCAACCGTTCAATCCCGGTATCATCCCGCCTCTCTCGGGGTGTAGCGCAGCCTGGTAGCGCACCTGCATGGGGTGCAGGTGGTCGCAGGTTCAAATCCTGCCTCCCCGACCAGATTCAGATCGAGTAGATAGAAAAAAGGCGGCCATGGGCCGCCTTTTTTTGTCCGGGGTCGTGACGACCTGGCGGCCTTAGTGGTGGCTACCGTCATCGTCCGCGGAATCCTCGATGTCTTCCTTGGTCTGCTCGAATTCCTCTCCGGCTTCCTCGGTGGTTTCATCCACCTTTTCACCGAACTCCTCGGCGGCGCCGTCGTTGCTGTCACAGGCAGAGAATCCGCCGATCATCAGTGCGGCGAAGATGGCCAGCAAACCGTTGCGAATGGCTGTGTTCATGTTGAGCTCCTTTCAAGTGTTGGGTGATCGAATCGATGTGGTGCGTCGGTCAAACCGGTGGGCGTCCTCGAACCGCGCCTGCGATCAGCGCCAGGACGAACAGGACCACAAAGATGAAGAACAGGATCTTTGCGATGTCGGTCGCTGCGGCTGCGATGCCACCGAAGCCAAAGACGGCGGCGATTATGGCGACGATGAAAAATCCGATAGCGAGTCTGAGCATGGTTAGCCTCCTTGTCGTATGAATCGTGCGGTCGCGATGGGCGGATCTAGAAGCTCCACTGCGCCTGGAAAAAGACTTCCTGTCTGATGCGGTCCAACTCTTCGCGATCGACGGAATCACGCTGGGTTGGGTGTGCCGAGATCACCGAGATGGCGAGTCGCTCGTCCAACAATGCGGTGGTTAGCTGCACACCTGCATCGGCGATGGTCTGCCGTTCGGTGTCGAACCGTTCCTCAAATTCCGCGGTGCCGATTTCGTAGAACACGGCAGCTTCCAGCTTGGCGATGCCGAGCGGAATGTTGCCTTGGGCCAGCTCTACGCGGCCATAGCTCCCTTCGTCGCCTTCCAGCGCGCCGGGTAGATACGCGGCGATTCGGGTCGGTCCGCCGAGTACCCATTCTTCGTTCTGCGGCAGGGGGTCGAAGGCCCACTGGTGTTCGGCCAGCAAGGTGATTGAGGTGTTCTCTGTGAAGTCGACGCCGAAGGTGCCTTGCACCGTGGAGATGGTGAAGTCGTCGTCGGCATCCGCGCGGCCGGCGCCTGTCTCGGCGGTATCCGCGGAGATCGCGTGCTGGCCCTCGATGGTCAGGCCCAGCGAATGTGGCAGTCCAAAGGCCGTGAATTCGTGGCCGATCGTGCCCTGCAGGCCGGCGAGGGTGTATTGCTCGTCGAGAATGAGGGCCCCGGCAGTCTCGTCGGTGACCTCGTCATCAACATAGGCGATGGACTCGCCAACGATGAGCCGCGTCCGCTCGCCCGCAAACAGCAGGTGCGAGGCCTGCGCCACCACTTCGAGCGTTTCGCCCGAATAGTTGCGTCGGTTGACTTCCAGGTCCGGAAAGACCGGGCCAAACTCACGATCAGCACGTATCACGTAGTCGTAGTCGACATAGGATGCGTCCAGGCTGAACTGTCCCAGCGTGCCGATTCGGTCGTAGCCAAGGCCGGCCTTGATCAAGTCGCCGTCGTCTTCTGACGGTCCTTCGCCTTCGAAGGCGCCATCCACAGAAGCGCGGTACTGGTTGCCGTCGACATCGGCGTAGGCGGCGTCGATCGTCGCGAAATACTCGCCGACGAAGCGATTGCCGAAATTGGATAAGCCGAGATCCAACTGGTAGTTTTTGTGAATCGACTTGTCCACTTTCACGTCGAAGGTGACAGCCGTGGGGTCGGTTTCATCGGCCGGATAGACCGCGAAGGGTTCGTAGCCTGCTTGGCGCGCATGCGCTTGAGCGAGCAGCGCCATTCGACGAAAGCGGTTTGCTGTGAGGTCCGGTTTGTTCTGGAACCCATCGAAATAACGTTCCAGCGGGGCAGGGACATCGAGTTCGGTAAACCGACCTTCCGTCACGTACAAGTTGGTTCCGCGCCGGGTTTCCAGCGCCTTGACCTGCACCAGGAAGTAGCCCCTGTCGCGGTAAGCACGGGTCAGTGCTTCCAAGGCACCTTCGCTGCTGGTCACATCTTCCAAAGCCCGAATGAGTTGGTCCTGAGACAGCAGGCTATTGCCATAAATTTGGAAAAAGCGATCACCGTCCGACAAAGCCAGCGCCTGTCCGTAATCGGCGGCGGGCGTCGAAGTGATGATTTGCGCGGCGTCCGCCGGTGGCAGATCAATCGCCATGTGTTACATCCTTGTGTCGTGCTGGTGTGACATCGTGCCGAATCACAGCGCGGGTCTTCTCCCGAGCACCGTCATTCGGCACGTGTGTTTGCGGCTGATTGCCATCAGCGCGCCGACGAGCGTGGATTACTCCGCCATCTCGTCTTCGAACGAGGCCACCAGGGCGTCGAACTCATTCGATGACAGCATGCGGTCGCCGTCTTCGTCGACGCGATCAAACTGCGTCAAGACCGGGCGGCTGGATGTCGATTCGCCCGCGGAGATCATGCCGTCGCCGTCGCGATCAAGTTTTGCGAAGGAGGCGTCAGGTGACTCGACGATCTCGTCCATGCTGATCGACATCTTCCCGCTCATTGATCCCTTGACCTCGCCTTTGGTGCCTTCATAGCTGTAGCTGCTGGAGTAGTCGCTGGACGCTCTGTCCTTGGAGCCTTCAGCGCCAAGGTTCATGTCCGCATCGGCAGCGCGGCGATCGGTACTTATTTCGCCCTGTGCATCTGCATTGCCCGACGCAGCCAAAGCAGCGCCGCTAGCCATGAGCGCGCTCATCAATAATGTGATCTGTGCCTTCATACCGTGTCTCAATGGTTCAAATTGGGTAACAGCCGGTTCCGCTGCTGGATATAACAGCGCACAGGGCGTGCCAATAAAAAAACACGTTAAAACAATGAGTTAGTTGGCATCTGGTGTCTCATCCGAGTCACAGGGCGGAAAGGGGAAGCGTGGTGAAATTCATTCATAGATTAATAAAATCAATGAGATAGACGCTGTCTCCAAATCCCGACAGGTTTTCGTCGTTACGGCATGGGTCGCATGCGGACGCACCGGTCGTCGTTGCAGGGGCCGGGCGGCCACGATGTGCGTGTGCCGGGAGCATGCGGGATACTGCGCGCCCAATTCACGGAAGGCGTTCTCCCTGATGAGTACACAGTTCGATGTGGTGGTGTTCGGAGCTACCAGCTTTGTCGGCCAGATTCTTTGTCGCCACCTGTTCACCCGTCATGGAGCCTCCGGTGGCGAACTGAGTTGGGCCATGGCTGGCCGTTCGCGGAGCAAGCTGGAGCGTGTGCGGGGCGATCTTGGTGCCGGTGCAGCGAATATTCCGCTGATTCTGGCCAATGCCGACGATGAAACGGCGCTATCCACACTGTGCGCACAGACTCGCGTGGTGATCTCCACTGTCGGGCCGTATGCACTGTTCGGCTCCGAGTTGGTGCGCATTTGTGCAGAAACCGGCACCGATTATTGCGATCTGACTGGCGAGGTGCAGTGGATTCGTCGAATGATCGATGCTCACGAGGACACGGCCCAAAAATCGGGTGCGCGCATCGTTCATTGTTGTGGGTTTGATTCTGTGCCGTCTGATCTGGGCCTGCATTTTTTTCAGACCGAGGCCCGCAAGCGGTTCGGCGCGCCAAGCTCGCGCGTCAAGATGCGCGTGAAGGCCGCGAAAGGCGGTTTTTCTGGCGGGACCGTCGCCAGCCTTTTAAACGTGGTGCAAGAGGCCCGGAAGGACCCTGTGCTACGCAAACAGCTTGCGAACCCGCATCTGCTGTGCCCACCAGACGCCCGGAAGGGGGTGCGCCAGCCGAACGTGACGTTTGCCGAATACGACCCCGATGCGCGTAGCTGGCTGGCGCCATTCGTGATGGCCGCCATCAACACCCGGGTCGTGCACCGCTCGAATGCAATAGCCGGGTTTCCCTACGGTCAGGACTTTGTCTACGACGAGGCGATGATGACCGGCATCAGTTCCAAGGGGCGGCTTACCGCGATGTCCGTCGCACTCGGCATGGCAGGGTTCATGACGGCATCGATAATCCCGCCCACGCGCTGGTTGTTGCAGCGCTTTGTGGTTCCGAAACCGGGTGAAGGGCCAAGCCCCGCGGAGCAGGCATCCGGCTTTTTCGATGTTCGATTCTTCGGCCGGGGCGGCGCGGGCGACGAGTTGCTGATGACCAAGGTCACCGGTGATCGCGACCCCGGCTACGGCTCGACGGGCAAGATGCTGGGTGAAGCGGGCGCCTGCCTGGCCCTGGATATTCCCAAGGATGCGAAGGGCGGATTCTGGACGCCCTCGACCTTGCTGGGTGATGCCTTTTTGCAACGTTTACAGACCCACGCCGGACTCCGTTTTGAAGTTGTTGGTCAATGACGGTACGAAGCATGGCCGGCAACGTGCCGACGTAGGCAACGCGTCGCCATGGCTGCGCTGATGCAATGAAACTGGCCGAGACGGATCTCGCCATTGTTGGAGCCGGTATTACCGGCCTTGCGATTGCGCAGCAAATGGCTGCCCGCGGCCGGCAGGTGACGCTGCTCGACAAGGGCTGGCATCCCGGCGGGCGATTCTCGTCGCGCCGGCTCGGTGATGGCGAGGCGGTCGTCGAGCAGGGCGTGTCACGTTTCGAGTTGCCCAGCGCGCATCGCTGGTGGTCGGGCGACGGGCTGCGCCGGTTGCGTCCTGTGGCGGGCGGGGCCGAAGCTGCGCTACTCGAATCGGCCCGAGCCTTTATCGCCGTGCAGGCGCGTGGATTGAGCATCATCAACCCGGTCCATGTTGCAACGCTGCGGCATCTGCCGAGCGGGGCTTGGGAGCTGCTGGCCGACGATGATGCATCGATCTGCCGGGCTACGCAGGTGGTGGTGACCTGTCCGGCACCTCAGACGGCGGAACTGATCGCGCCGATGTTCCCGGATCGCGCGACTGAGCTGGCGTCGCTGAGCTATTCGTCACGCTGGACGATCACCGGCTCGATTGATCGACGCGCGCGGGTGGACGTGACCCGGCTCGTGCCGCAGTTCGAGCAGATCGAGCGCGGGACCGTGTTCGCAGGGGCTTCACGTCAGGTGTTGAGGCTACAGGCAGGCGATGGATGGTCAGTTGCACGCCAGAGTCATTCGCCAGAGGAGGTCGCGGACGAAATGCGCAAGACATTGGAATCGGCCGGCGCCGCAGGCCTGGACGAGTTGCGCGCCAAGCATTGGCGGTATGCGTTGGCCGAGGCGCAGGAACGGCGGTACACCGGAGCGATTGGCGCCGGGCTGCTAATCGGTGGTGATTGGAGCGAGCCGGGTGGACTGACGCAAGGCGTGGAACGCGCGCTGCGTGCGGCCGATCGGCTCGTGGGTGAGCTAAACGCCGGGGCGGCCTGAGTCGGGCGGCTGGCGTGACGGAATCGGACCAGGCTAAGTCGAAGACCGTCGTCCATCGCGATGAGGTCAAAGAGCGGCACACATCGCACTGGGATCTGGATGTGTTGCCGGACCATGAACTCGAAGCGCTTTACGCCAAGCCTCGAAACGCGGCCCTCCAACGCCGTCTATGGAAGGCGGTGATGCTGGCCGCCAGTGGCTTGCTGGCCGTTACTGTGGCGGCGGGTCTGGCCTGGTGGTTGATCTGAAGTCACTGCCAGGTATCGGCTGGCTGGCTACAATCTCGCGCCCATCTTCGCCAGTCGCACCGAATGAACCTAATCAACCGGGTGATCGACCGTGGCCTGCAGGCCAATCGCCTCGCTGCCACGGTGGCCAATAACGCATTCGACCGGATGTTTCGGCCGGGTGCCTTGATCCAGTCCAATCAAACGCCGTTCGAAACGATTGCGCGCCGGGCGCCGATGACGGTGCGGTATTACCCACCGCTGGATCAGGGCAGCATCCCGCTCACCGACGGCAGCAGCTTGCCGGTGCAGACGACCGAGCATCCGGTCCCGTTGGTGATCGTGCCACCGCTGGCCGCCACATCGGTGATCTTCGATCTCATTCCCCAGCGCAGCCTGGTGCGTTATCTGCGCGCCCGGGGCTTTCGCGTGTACCTGGTGGACTGGGGCTCCCCGGGGGAGCGCTATGCGCACTACAGCATTCGGCACTATGCCGAGGAAATGCTCGGCGAGGCGCTTGCGGCCGTGCGCGAACATTCCGGCGTGCAGCCGATTAGCTTGCTGGGCTGGTGCATGGGCGGTTTGTTCAGCCTGATCTATGCGGGTCTGTCGCATGACCCGCATATCCGCAATCTGATCACCATCGCCAGCCCCATTGACTACCGCCAGGGCGGGATCGCCGCGCGGGTGACGCGGGCAATGGAGTTGCCGGCTTATCTGATTCGCAAGTACACCAGCTTTCGGGTTCACAACATCGATCCCGCCTACCTGCAGGTTCCGGGCTGGATGAACTCGTTGGCCTTCAAGCTCACCAACCCGGTTGGGAGCCTGACGGCCTATTGGGACCTGTTCGCCAAGCTGGCGGATCGTGAGTATCTGGTTCACCACACGACGACGTCGCATTTCCTCGACAACATGGAGGACTACCCCGGCGGAATCGTGCAGGACTTCATCGTCAAGGTGGGGGTCGACAATGACCTGTCCCGAGGCCGCATCGAGGTTGGCGACCGGGTGTCGCAGTTCGACAGCATCGAGTGTTCGTTGCTGGTCTTTGCCGGTGAGGCTGACGCCATCGTGACACCCAAGTCGGCGCAGACCATCCTGAATCTGGTGCGTTCGCCGGATAAGGAGTTCGTCATTGCACCCGGCGGGCATGCCGGTGTCGTCATGGGCAACAAGGCCCAGTCAGCCGTCTGGGCCGTGCTGGCCGAGTGGCTGGACACGCGGTCCGCGCTGTCTGACTGACCGACGCTGCGTTTAAGCGCAGTGGGCGAGGGCGAGGGCGTGGGCGTTGCGTCGACGGGTGTGCGCGGCGGTGGCGTCGTAGTTCGCAAGCAGGGCTTGCGCGTTGCGCGGGGGCAGGGCGCAGGCCCGGCAAGCGATCATGTCCTTGGCCTGGATCTCGAAGCTGTCGACCACCTGGAAGTCGTCCGTCGGGTTTTGACGGACATCATCGCCAAGCCCGGTCGGCGCCGTGCCGATGTACTGGCCTCGCATCGTCCGGCCTTCCACATCAAAAATGGCATAGCCCGTACCGATGAATTCCTTGGCCGACCAACTCTGGATCGTCGGTTCGAACAGGCGGACCGACTGGCCTCCCGTGCCGACCATCATCTGCACGTAACCCAGTGGATTGGGAATGCCGAACGCCATGGGTACGGAGCGCTGGTAGACATGGTCATGACCGCAGAGGACCACGTCGACGCCATAGCGCACCAGAATGTTTTCTTCGAGCAGCACCAGTGACGGATTGGCCGGGGCGCGGCCTTCCTGGTCCGTCCAGATCGTGAAGTGCTGCAGCACGCAGATGAAATCGATTTCGCCGGCGGCACGGCGTGCGGCGGCCAGCGCGAGGTCGGTTTCGATGGTCAGCAGTTCTTCCGGCAGCGTGCCATCGTTGATCAATGCACCTGCCGTGCTGACCATGAAGTGCACCCGGTTGTAATCGAACGAGTAGAACGTGTTGCGGCCCGGATGCGTAAAGCGGTTCTTGAACGTGTTGCCGCCGTCGTCCTCCTCCTCATGATTGCCCGGTGCGGTCATCGTGACGCGCTCGGAGAGAAGGGGTTCCACGCTGTCGAACCACTGATCCCAGACTGGCTGATTGCCGTTGGCGTAGGACAGGTCGCCGGCGATGAGCAGCAGATCGGTCGGTGTGTTCAACACCTGACGATTGACCAGGGCGGCGCGTTCGGTAATGCCGTGGTCGCCGAACAGGGTGAAGCGCCAGTTGCCACTCGGAGTGGGCTGGACGACGCGGACGTCAGACCAACTCTCTCCATCGCCCACGCGATAGCGGAACGGCAGCGAGGGGTCGAGTACCTCAACCGAGGCCCTGTGTGTGTATGCCTCGACACCTGGCGTCGCATCGGCGCTGCCCTCCGCCTGCACCGCCATCGGCATGATTTGAATGTCCGATGCCGACATGGCGGGTGTGACGGTATCGAACTCCAGTAGGCTGGGGCCGGCTTCGTGGCCGTCGGTGAACCAGGTCACCGCACGTGATGAGGCGGCATCACCGGTGAGGCTGACATGCAGGCCTCGCGGGCCATTGAGCGGCATTGCGGGCGGTGGCGTGGGATTGCCCACGGGCGGCGCCGTCGGCAGATCGGATTGGGTGCCCCCGCAACCGGCGAGCCACAGCGTGGGGAGGGTCGCGGTGCCGGCCAGAAAGGCTCGGCGCCCAGGGTTACGGACGACAGGTTTGCGGGTCATGGCATGGTCAGGCGGGATCGAAGCGGCGGGATGGTGGTCCATCTTCATGTCGCGCCGATGACAGCTACAACGGTCGAGCGCCCGATGGTTACAGCAACAGCGTCCAGAGCGGTACGGTCAGGAACGACAAGGCGATGCCGGCGGCGAGCATGGCGGTCGCCAGCGGCGGTTCCAGCTTGGCGTCCGCGGCCATGATGCCCGCGGTGATCATCGGCGCCATCGCCGACTGGGTGACCGTGATGTCTCGCAGGTCGCCGGTGATGCCCAGGGCGGCTCCCGCGCCCAGCACCAGCGCCGGCGCAGCCAGCAGTTTCCAGGTAAGGCCGGCTCCGATGGGTGTGCGTAACCGCCAGACATCGCCGAATCGCATCTGAAAGCCCACCGTGAATAAGGCGACCGGGGTGAGCGTTTCGGCCAGGCGGCTCAGAACCGGCTCGATCCAGACGGGCCAGCCGCCGATCGCGCCGACGAGGACGGCGACGATCAAGGCGATAAAGGGTGGGAACAGCACCACGCGCAAGGCAATGGAGCGCGCCTGGATTTGCTGCCCGCTAAACACGGCCGCAATCAGCACGCCGAGCGTGGACAGCATCATGAACGAGCCGAGCTGGTCGGCGATCACCGCTGTTCCGATCGCCTCGTGTCCGAACAGCGCCTGCACCATCGGCAGGCCCATGAACGCGGTGTTGCCCAGGCCGCAAGTCAGCAATACGGCTCCGGTTCGACCGCGATCCCACCGCAGCATTCGGCCCATGAGTGGAACGATCAGGCAGGCACCGAGCGCGACCATCCACGGTCCCGCGGCCGCAAACAACAGCTCGGGTCGAAATGGAATCTTCGGGATTTGCACCAGCACCAGCGCCGGCAGTGCGATGCGGATCACCCAGGCGTTGAGCACGGTCGGCGCACTGGACGGCATCCATTGCCGATTTGCGAAGAGATAGCCCAGCGCCAAGGCGCCCAGCAATAACGCAAAGCTGCTCACGTTCCTCGGTTTCCGTACTGCATTGGGGCGCGGAGACTGACCGATTCCGCCGGAGAAGACCAGTCGACTTTAGGCGCGGCTGATGGCGAATGTCTCCACAGGCCTGTCGATACCCTTTAGCTGGCGCGGGCCGGATTCGATCGTGATGGCCGAATTGTGGTCGGCCGCCGTGTGGGTGGCGGCATCCAGCAAGACCTCCCCCGATCGCGCGGCATCGCAGAGCCTGGCGGCGCGGTTGACCACCGAGCCGACGGCCGCGTACTCGAGGCGCGATGATCCGCCGACAATGCCCACCGTGGCCTGGCCCGTGGCGACGCCGATGCCCATGCCGAGCTGGTGGTCGTCCAGTGACCATTGTTCGAGCATGGGCGCGACTTCGCGCTGCAGATCACGCGCCAACGCCATGGCGATCTCGGCATGCCCCTCGCAGGGCAGCGGCGCGCCGACCAGCATGAGCACACCGTCTCCGGCGTAGTCCTTGATGGTGGCGCCGTGGCGGGCGGCGATGGCGCCCACCCGGTCGTAGTAGCTGCGCAGGCCCATGATCACCCGTTCGGAGCCGACAAATTCCGCGTAGCCGGTGAACCCGCGGACATCGCAAGCCACCACCGACAACTCCATGCTGTCGCTGGCCATCGTGCGTTTCAGGCCTTCGCGCCGGACTAGATCCGCAACCTGCGGGGCGAGAAAGCGCCGCATGAACGCGCCTTTCTGTCCTTCCAGGACGTGATATTGCACCGCGCCCACCAGCAGCAGCATGAGTCCGACCGATGTTGAGTACGCCGCGATGTTTTCGCCGGTGACCAAGCCGAGTGCGATCAGCGGTGCGCCCAGCAGAAAACCGGCCAGCCGCATGGACTCGGAGTACTCCGGGCGGCGGAACATGATGAGCCGTATCACCAGGGCCATGGCGATCATCGCGAGGATGAGCGGGCCTGCGAAGAACAGGAACTCCGGCGATGGAAAGACCCAGCCTCCGGCCAGGCCGCCGAGGAAGTGTTCCGCGCGGGACTGATAGGCCACGAGGCCGATCGCCAGATAGAGCAACGACAGCAGCTGGGCGATACGCACCAACCAGTCGCCGACTCGCGTGTCCAGATCGCCGGCGGGGATGGTGCGGCGAACCTGCAACAGCCATTGCGCGCTGAAGATCATCGCTGCGGCATCGGTGACAGCCCCGAGTGCGGCCCATCGGCCCAGTTCCGCAGGCGGTACGGGTGCGATCCAGTTGGTGTTGATGAAGATCGAGGCAGCGATGCTCGCCAGCGCGCCGGCGAGCATGCGGCTGGTGACGGAGCGCCGGTCCGACAGCACGAAGGCCAACGCCATCCCCAGCGATACGATGGACAGGACATTCGGTGCTGTATTCAAAGGGTCCATGGCGCTCTCCGTGGCCCGGACGCTGGTCAGGCCGTCAGTCTACGCCTGACCATGTTCGCGGCGTGGGTTGAAGGAGAACGCCGCGGCCATCTTTTCGTAGAACGCCTTCTCTTCCTTGGTCTTCGCCGGAGGCGTCTGGATTTGCAGGCTCACCAGCTGATCGCCAGGCGGGTTGCCGGGCAGGCCACGGCCACGCAGCCGAAGGGTTTGTCCCGTGCGCGCCGCGGCCGGCACCTTGAGCGTGACGGTACCCGCCAGCGTGGGGACCTCCAGTTTCGAGCCCAAGCCGGCCTCCCAAGGAGTGATCGGCACCGTCACACGGACATCACGACCGTCGAGTTCGAACACTGGATGCGACTGCACGTCGATCTCCAGCAGCAGGTCGCCACGCAGCCCGCCCATGCCAGCGCGTCCCTGGCCGGACAGCCGGATCTTCTGGCCGGGGCGTACGCCCTTGGGAATCTGCACGTCGACCTGACGCGGGCCGCCACTGTCATTGAGTGTGAGGCGGCGCTTGGCTCCGTTGAAGACATCCTCCAGTGTGACCGTGATGCGCGCCGATTGCGGTGACGGCCGGCTGGGGCGTCCGCCAAACGGATTCTGCCCGCCGAAGTCCCCGGCCTGAAAACCCTGCCCGAACAGGGTTTCAAAGAAGTCGGAAAAACCGGAAGCGCCGCCAAAGTCACCGCCAGCGCCACCGTCCCAGCCGGGCGGCGGCCGAAACTGTTGGCCGTTTTGCCAGTTGGCCCCGAGCGCGTCGTACTGCTGCCGCTTTTCGGGGTCTTTCAGTACCTCGTAGGCCTCTGAGACGGCTTTGAAGCGGTCTTCGGCACCAGCGTCCGTATTTCGGTCGGGATGAAATTGGCGCGCGAGCTTGCGATAGGCCGCCTTGATCTCGGCATCGGTGGCCTTGCGCGAAACACCCAGCGTGTCGTAGTAGTCCTGAAATTCCATACGGGTATTGCGTGCACCGGACAAGAGACTGGCGCAGGTATGGTGCCAGATGGAGTGAAATTCAATGCTCGGGGCTGTCAGCCTGGGCAACCACCGGCCTGCCTGACCCGGTCGGCGGCATCTCGCCATCGGCCGTTTTTGTTTTGCTGGGCTATGGGGGTGGCTTAAAACGAAATCCGGCCCGCCAGCGCGCTTGCAGGCGCTCAGGCTGCTATACTGCTCGGATAAATCGCGTGCCAAGACGCGTGGCAGACACCAAATTCCTCTAAATTAGCGAAGGGAGCGAATGAGCGAGTTCGCGAAAGAAGTGCTGCACATCAATCTCGAAGATGAGATGAAGCAGTCCTACCTCGATTACGCCATGAGTGTGATCGTAGGTCGAGCCCTCCCCGATGTCCGGGATGGTCTAAAGCCGGTCCACCGACGCGTGCTGCACGCGATGCGCGAACTGGGTAACGACCACAACAAACCCTACAAGAAGTCGGCCCGTGTTGTGGGTGATGTGATCGGTAAGTATCACCCCCATGGCGACACCGCCGTGTACGACACCATTGTACGGTTGGCGCAGCCGTTTTCGATGCGCTACATGCTGGTGGATGGCCAGGGCAACTTCGGGTCGGTCGATGGCGACTCAGCGGCTGCGATGCGTTACACCGAGGTGCGCATGGCGCGCATCGCGCACGAGCTGCTGGCGGACATCGACAAGGACACGGTTGATTTCGTCCCGAACTATGACGAATCGGAATCCGAGCCGGCCGTTCTTCCGACCAAGCTTCCGAATCTGCTCATCAATGGCTCGGCCGGCATCGCTGTCGGCATGGCGACGAATATTCCGCCGCACAATCTCACCGAGATCGTCAATGCTTGCGTGGCACTGATCGATGACCCCGAGATCACTATTGACGGCCTGATGGAGCATGTGCCGGCACCGGATTTTCCGACGGCGGCCCTGATTAACGGCACGGCCGGCGTGCGTGAGGCCTACGAGACCGGTCGGGGGCGCGTGTACATGCGTGCCCGCGCGGCGATCGAAGACATGCCCAGTGGAACCCGGCAGGCCATCATCGTCACCGAACTGCCTTATCAGGTGAACAAGGCGCGTCTGCTCGAGAAGATCGCCGAGCTGGTCAAGGAAAAGAAGATCGAGGGCATCACCGAACTGCGTGACGAGTCCGACAAGGACGGCATGCGCATGGTGATCGAACTGCGGCGCGGCGAGGCCGGCGAGGTGGTTCTTAATAACCTTTACCGCCAGACCCAGCTGCAGACCGTGTTCGGCATCAATATGGTCGCGTTGGACGGTGGCCAGCCGAAGACGCTGAACCTCAAGCAGGTGCTGGAAGCCTTCGTGCGTCATCGCCGCGAGGTCGTCACCCGTCGCACGATGTATCTGCTGCGCAAGGCGCGCGACCGCGCGCATGCGCTGGAAGGGCTCACCGTCGCGTTGGCCAACATTGACGAGGTCATCGAGCTGATCAAGGCCGCTGCCTCCCCAGCCGAGGCTCGCGCGGCGCTGGTTGCCCGTCCCTGGGCGCCGGGGCAGGTGCGCGACATGCTCGGCCGCGCCGGCGCTGCGGCGTCGCGTCCGCTAGAGCTGGCCGAAGACATGGGCCTGACCGACAACGGCTACATGCTGTCGGAATCCCAGGCCCAGGCGATCCTGGATCTGCGCCTGCACCGCCTGACCGGCCTGGAGCAGGAAAAACTGGTCGGCGAGTACCGCGAGATTCTCGAACAGATTGCTGGCTATCTGGACATTCTGGGTAGCACGGCACGCCTGCTGGAGGTCATTCGTGAGGAATTGACCCTCATCCGCGAGACCTACGGTGATGCCCGCCGGACGGAGATTCTCGAAGACTTCATTGGCCTGGACCTGGAAGATCTGATCACGCCCCAGGATGTGGTCGTCACGTTGTCGCACGAGGGCTACGTCAAGAGCCAGCCCCTGGACGTGTTCCAGGCGCAGAAGCGTGGCGGGCGCGGCAAGCTGGCCTCCAGCTTCAAGACCGACGATTTCATTGATGCCCTGTGGGTGACGCACACGCACGACACGCTGCTGTGCTTCTCGTCCACCGGCAAGGTTTACTGGCTCAAGGTCTATCAGATTCCGCAGGGCAGCCGCGGCTCGCGTGGCAAGCCCATCGTGAACCTGCTGCCGCTGGAGGGGGATGAGCGGATCTCCGCCGTGCTGCCGATCAAGGACTTCATGACCGGCGAGTCGGTGTTCTTCGTTACCTGCCAGGGTGTGGTCAAGAAGACCGAACTCGAAGCATTTTCGCGCCCGCGCGCCAACGGCATCATTGCACTGGCTCTGCGGGACGACGATGCGCTGGTCGGTGCGGCACTCACCGACGGCACGCGGGACATCCTGCTCGTGGCCGACAACGGCAAGGGCATTCGCTTCCCCGAAGAGAACGTCCGCACGATGGGTCGTACCGCCGCCGGGGTGCGTGGCATGAAACTGGGCAAGGGACAGGCGGTGATTTCGCTGCTGATCTGTCAGGACGGCGACGTGCTGACCATGTCCGAGGCCGGTTTCGGCAAGCGCACGCTGGTGGACGAGTATCCACTGCGTGGTCGCGGTGGTCAGGGCGTCTTCGCGCAGAGGCTGACCGACAAGACCGGAAAACTGGTGGCTGCGATTCAGGTGGGCGAGGGTGACGAGATCATGCTGATCACCGAATCCGGCAACCTCAATCGCCAGACGGTCGCCGGCATTTCGCGGCTGAGCCGCAACACCCAGGGCGTGAAGCTTATCCGCCTCGCTGATGGCGATCGTCTGGTCGGTGTCGACCGCGTGGCGACCGAAGCCGAAGGCGACGATGAGGGCGAGATCGACGACGCCGAGGCTTGATCGGCCTGTCCGTCGCAGCCGTATCAGGCGGCGGCGGACGGCGCTTCCTGTCGCTGGCGAACAGGGCGACAGTTCCGCCCGTTCGGTGTACTCTCCCGCGCCCCAACTTCGGATGGATACCGCTCCGGGAGCATCATGACGCGCGTCTTCAATTTCTCAGCCGGACCGGCCACGCTGCCGGTTGACGTTCTCCAACAGGTTCAGGAGGAGCTCCTGGATTGGCAGGGAACGGGCATGTCCGTGATGGAAATGAGCCATCGCGGCAAGGCATTTGTCTCCATCGCCGAACAGGCAACCGAGACGCTGAAGGCGCTGCTCAACGTTCCGGACAACTACAAGATTCTGTGGATGCAGGGCGGGGCAACGGGGCAGTTCTCGGCGATCCCCATGAACCTGCTGCGCGGCCGCGACGCCGCTGACTACCTGGTAACCGGCAGCTGGGGCAAAAAGGCGATTAAGGAGGCCGGAAAGTTCTGCACGGCCAACACCGTTGCCCGTCCGGCCGATGATCGGTTCACCCAGGTGCCGGATCGCGCCGAGTGGTCGCTGAGCCCGGACGCCGCTTACGTTCACTACACGCCCAATGAAACCATCGAGGGCGTCGAATTTCCCGATGTGCCCGATGTTGGGGACGTGCCGCTGGTCGCGGACTTTTCGTCGACCTTCCTGTCGCGTCCGATCGATGTGTCCCGTTTCGGTCTGATCTACGCGGGTGCTCAGAAGAACCTGGGCCCGGCGGGGGTGACGATCGTGATCGTGCGGGACGACCTGATCGGCGACGTGTTACCGCAAACGCCGACGGTGCTCGACTACGCCAAGGTGGCCGATGGCGAGTCGATGCTGAATACGCCTCCCTGCTTCACCTGGTACGTCTGCGGTCTGGTGCTGCAATGGATCAAGCAGCAGGGCGGCCTGGATGCCATGGCAGCCCGCAACGCCGCCAAGGCCGGCAAGCTTTACGGGTACGTCGACGCGTCTGGCTTCTACCAGAACCCGGTCAAACCGGAGCACCGCTCCTGGATGAATGTGCCCTTCACCCTGGCGGACGCCAATCTCGACGCAAGCTTTCTGGAGGGCGCCGCCGCTGCGGGTCTGACGACGCTCAAGGGCCATCGCAGTGTCGGCGGCATGCGCGCCAGCCTTTACAACGCGATGCCTGAAGCCGGTGTGGATGCGCTGATCAAGTACATGGACGACTTTGCGAAGAACAACGGCTAGCCTCTTGAAAAAATACAAGATTCAGACGTTAAACAATATTTCTGCCAAGGGCCTGGGCCGGTTTCCGCTGGAACGGTACGACGTGGCGTCCAGCCTGGATGATCCCGATGGTTTGATTCTGCGGTCGGCCAATCTGCACGAGCGGCCGATTCCCGATTCGCTGCGCGCAGTGGGCCGGGCGGGTGCCGGTACGAACAACATCCCCGTGCCGGCCATGAGCGCCAAAGGCGTGGTGGTGTTCAACGCGCCCGGCGCCAACGCCAACGCCGTCAAGGAGTTGGTGCTGACCGGCATGCTCCTGGCGTCCCGCAACATCATTGCCGCCTGGGATTTCGTCAACAGCCTGGACGGCGACCCGGCGTCGATGAACGAGCGCGTCGAGGCAGGCAAGAAACAGTTCAAGGGTTTCGAGTTGCCCGGCCGGACGTTGGGGGTGGTGGGTCTGGGCGCGATCGGCGTGCGGGTGGCCAACGTGGCCAAGGACCTCGGCATGAAGGTGATCGGCTACGATCCGGCGATCACGGTTGGTAACGCCTGGCAATTGGACGCCAATGTCGATCAGGCCTTGACCGTCGAGGAGTTGCTCGCCAAATCCGATTTCGTGTCGCTGCATGTGCCGTTGATCGACGCCACGCGGGGGCTGATCAATGCCGATCGCATCAAGCTGATGCGTGACGGTGCGACCCTGCTGAACTTCTCGCGCGCTCCCATCGTCGAGGAAGCGCCGGTGTTGGAGGCGTTGGAGCAAGGCAAGCTACATCGCTACGTCTGCGATTTTCCGACCCCCGCTGGCAAGGGCCATCGGGGTGTGATCGCGCTGCCGCATCTCGGAGCGTCCACGCAGGAAGCCGAGGACAATTGCGCGGTGATGGTCGCTGATCAGCTGCGTGACTATCTAGAAACCGGCAATGTCCGGAACTCGGTGAACTTTCCTGAAGCGATCCTGCCGCTCACCGATGGTGCGGCCCGGCTGGCGGTGGTCAATCGCAATGTGCCGAACATGGTGGGGCAGATATCGACGGCGCTGGCCAAGCGCGATCTGAACATCGCCGACCTGTTGAACAAGTCGCGTGGCGATCTTGCTTACACCCTCGTTGACGTGGACGGGGATTTGCCGGTGGATCTGCTCGATGAGTTGAGCGGAATCAACGGCGTGCTGTCTGTGCGTGCCATCGAGCACTAAGTCACGGTATCGGTCATGACAGACTCCAAAGGCCGGTTGTCGGCGGCGCGGTTGGCGATTGACGATCTGGATCAATCCATCCAGAAGATGATTTCGGACCGCGCGCGGCTGGCGCAGGAAATCGCGATTATCAAGCAGCAGGCGGGTGATGTCGGCGACATGTATCGCCCGTCACGCGAGGCCGAGGTGCTGCGCCATGTCATGGCTCGTAACGAAGGGCCGCTCACCGATGAGACCGTCGCGCGCTTGATGCGCGAAATCATGTCGGCCTGTCTGTCCTTGGAGTCGCCGCTGACGGTGGCTTATCTTGGCCCGGAAGGCACCTACACCCAAGGTGCGGTGCACAAGCATTTCGGGCATGCCGTGCGCTCGCGGCCGATGGTCGCGATCGACGAGATCTTTCGGGATGTCGAGGCCGGCAATTCGCATTACGGCGTTGTGCCAATCGAGAACTCCTCAGAAGGCGTGGTGAGCCACACCCTGGATTTGTTCGTGTCCAGCCCGCTGCGAATCTGTGGCGAGGTGACGTTGCCGATCCACCACCACCTGCTCAGCGATCGGGATCTGCCGGACGGCATCACCAAGGTGATCGCGCACCCGCAGTCTCTGGCGCAGTGCCGGACGTGGCTGCAGACTCGCTTGCCAGCGGCGGAACTCGAGACCGCCTCAAGCAATGGCAAGGCGGCCCGGCTGGTCTCGGAGAACCCGGGGCAGGGCTGGGCAGCCATCGCTGGCCGACCGGCCGCCGAGCTCTACGACCTGCGGATAGCCGCCGCGAACATCGAGGACGAGTCGGACAACACCACGCGTTTTCTGGTGATCGGTCGACAGCAGACTGCGCCGACCGGTGACGACATGACGTCGTTCGTCTGCTCGGCGCGCGGCGGAGACCAGCGGCCGGGGGCCCTGTTCGAATTGCTCAAGCCCTTCTCCGACGCCGGGGTCAATATGACCCGGATCGAGTCGCGCCCGTCGCGCCGCGGTAACTGGAACTACAATTTCTACATTGATGTGGCCGGGCATGCCGATGAGCCTCCATTGACCGAGGTGCTAAAGGCGGTGGATTCGCGCTCCGACCTGTTCAAGATTCTCGGCTCGTATCCGCGGGCTCCGCTGACCTGATTTCGCCGAAAACTACGCAGACGATCATGATTGATTTCAAGCAACTGGCGATGCCGGGACCGGTCGCACTCAAGCCCTACACCCCGGGCAAGCCGGTCGAGGTGCTGGAGCGCGAACTGGGTATCACCGGCTCGATCAAGTTGGCGAGCAACGAAAACCCGTTGGGTTGCAGCCCGGCCGTGACGGCCGCGGTGCAAGCGTCATTGAGTGGCGATTTCTTTGCGCGCTACCCGGATGCGGCCGGGCACGAACTCAAGGCTGATCTGGCTGCGCACCACGGTATTGAAGCGGAGCGGATCACGCTGGGCAATGGCTCCAACGATATTCTGGTGCTGCTCGCCCAGGCGTTGCTGGGGCCGGGGCGGGCGTCGGTATTTTCGGATTATGCCTTCGCCGTCTACCCGATCGCCACGGCAGCGGCCAGCGGGGAGGCGAGGGTCGCCCAGGCGCTGGATGCAGACTCCGACATGCCGTACGGCCATGATCTGGAGGCGATGCGCGCGCTGATTGACGACAAGGTGCGCCTGGTTTTTGTGGCGAATCCCAACAACCCCACCGGCACCTGGCTGGAGCCGGACGGCTTCGAGGCCTTCCTGCGCGACGTGCCGGACGATGTCGTGGTGGTGCTCGACGAGGCCTATCACCACTACCAGCCGGAGGAGTGGCGGATTGATGCGCGACGCCTGCTGGATGAGTATCCGAACCTGGTCGTGACGCGCACCTTTTCCAAGATCTATGGGATCGCGGCGATGCGCATTGGTTACGGCCTGTCCCACGCCGGGCTCGCCGATATCCTCAATCGCGTGCGCCAACCGTTCAATAACAATGCCGTGGCCCATGTCGCGGCACGGGCGGCCCTGGCAGATGGCGAATTTGTAGATGAGTCGGTGGCCACCAACCTCACCGGGTTGGCGCGGGTTCGCCAGGGGCTGGACGCCCTGGGTGTGGGTTACCTGCCAACGCATACCAATTTTCTGACCTTTGACCTGGCCCGCGATGCCGCGCCGGTTTACGAGGCGATGCTTCGCGAAGGCGTGATCGTCCGCCCGTTGGCGGGGTATGGCATGCCGAACCACCTGCGCACAACGATCGGCACGGTGCACGAGAACGAGCGCTTTCTCGATGCTCTGGGCCGGGTGCTGAGCGCCGGGTGAGGGCGCGATGATTCAGTCCCAACGGATTGCGATCTACGGGGTCGGCCTGATTGGCGGGTCCGTCGCACTGGCGCTGCGGGCCGCCGGCTATGAAGGCACGATTCTGGGTTTTGGCCGTCGCGAGTCCGAGTTGACTCGTGCGGTGGCACTAGGCGTGATCGACGAGTTTTCGACCGAGGCCGACAAGATTGCCGCCAATGCTGACCTGCATCTGCTTTGCGTGCCGGTGTTGGCGATGGAATCGGTGCTGGCCGCCATTGCGCGGGTTTGTCGGGACGACGCCGTGATCACCGATGTCGGATCGACCAAGCAGTCGGTGATTGCCGCGGCGCGGCGCGCCTTCGGTGCGCTGCCGTCGGGTTTTGTTCCCGCCCATCCGATCGCCGGCACGGAACGCACCGGCGTTGCGGCGGCGTTTCCGGAGTTGTATCGCGAGCGGCTGGCCATTCTGACCCCCACGGAGCAAAGCGCCGAGTCCTCCGTGCGCGAGGTCGAACAGCTTTGGCGGGCCTGCGGCGCCCGGACCATTCGCATGGCGGCTGATCATCACGACGATGTGCTGGCCGCGACCAGCCACCTGCCACACATGCTCGCGTTTGCCTTGGTTGAAATGCTTGCGACACGACAGGATCACGACGAGATTTTCATGTATGCCGCCGGTGGTTTCCGGGACTTTACCCGCATCGCATCCAGCTCTCCGGAGATGTGGCGGGACATCGCGCTTGCGAATCAACAGGCCGTAAGCGACAACCTCGCGGCGCTGATTGACGGTCTGCAAACGCTCAAGCAGGCGATTGACGACGGCGACGCTTCGCAAATCGAATCCCGGTTTCGCTGCGCCAAGCGGGCGAGGGACGAGTATGTCGCGTTGACCGGCGACAGGGCCGCCTCATGAGCGGCTCGAGTGTGGCCTTTCGGGTTCAGCCGTCCGGGCCGCTGCGCGGCGAGCTGCGCGTGCCCGGCGACAAGTCGATCTCGCACCGGTCGGTGATGCTGGGGGCGCTCGCCGATGGGTTGACGGAGGTCGAGGGGTTCCTGCAGGGCGAGGATTGTCTCGCAACGCGAAAAGCCTTCGAGGCCATGGGCGTCGTCTGCGAGGACACATCGCCCACCGGCATGCGGATTCATGGCGTGGGATTGCATGGGCTTCGCGCGCCGGCGGCTGCGCTGGATCTGGGCAACAGCGGCACATCGATGCGCCTGATGTCCGGGCTGCTGGCCGGCCAGGCCTTCGACTCCACGCTGACGGGCGATGCGTCGCTATCGCGTCGACCGATGCGCCGAATCACCGAGCCGCTGGGCCGCATGGGGGCGCGCATCGAGTCGACGGAAGCCGGCACGGCTCCGCTGACTGTTCGCGGTGGCCTCGTGCTACACGGAGCCAGCTTCGATCTGACGGTGGCCTCGGCGCAGGTCAAGAGTGCGCTGCTGCTGGCCGGTCTTTACGCGCAGGGTATGACGGTCGTCAACGAACCGGGCATTAGCCGGGACCATACCGAACGCATGCTGGCCAGCTTCGGAGTGGAGGTGCCGGTTTCCGGCCTGCGCTGTCAGCTGGCCGGCGGTCAGCGGCTGACAGCCACCGCAATCCAGGTTCCGGCAGACCTGTCCTCCGCAGCATTTCCTATTGTCGCCGCCCTGATTGCCCAGGGTTCCGATGTGTTGCTCCCGGGCGTGGGGGTCAACCCGTCACGGGCCGGTGTGCTGAAGATTCTCGAGATGATGGGTGCGCAGCTGTCCCTGCTCAATGTTCGCGCCGCGGGCGCCGAGCCGATCGCTGACCTTCATGTGATCGCCGGTCCGCTGCAAGGGGTGGATGTGCCGTCGGCGCTGGTGCCCCTCGCCATTGACGAGTTTCCCGCGCTGCTGGTTGCGGCGGCGGTAGCTAAAGGCACCACGCGCATCACCGGCGCGGCGGAACTGCGGGTCAAGGAATCCGACCGCATCGCCGCAATGGCGCGAGGTCTGGAGGCCGTCGGGGTGCAGGTCGAGGAGGCGGAGGACGGCATCACCGTCCACGGCGGCGGGGTTCGCGGCGGTGTCGTCGACTCGCTGGGTGACCATCGCATCGCCATGTCCTTCGCCGCGCTAGGTGCCGTCGCGGCCGACGGGATCGAGATTCGGGATGTCGCCAATGTCCAGACCTCGTTTCCGGGTTTCATCGATGCCATGTCTGGCCTCGGCCTGAACATCGAGCAGCTGCCATGAGCGTGGAGACTCCAGTCGTGGCTGTAGACGGACCCAGTGGTGTCGGTAAAGGCACGCTGGCGTTGTCGCTCAGCGCACATTTGCGCTGGCATCTGCTGGACTCTGGGGCGCTCTATCGGCTGGTGGCGCTGAGCGCGATGCGCCAACGGACTGCGTTGGATGATGAGACGACGCTGGCAGGCATCGCCCGGACACTGCCGGTGGCGTTTTCCGTGCAGCCGGGGCAGGGCGTCCGGATTGATCTCGCGGGAGACGACGTCACCCGAGCCATTCGTGAGGAGCACGTAGGCGATGCCGCGTCCCGGGTCGCGGCCCTGCCGGCCGTGCGCGCAAATCTGCTGGAGCGGCAGCGGGATTTTCGCACTGCGCCGGGCCTGGTGGCCGACGGCCGCGACATGGGTACGGTCGTCTTTCCCCACGCGCCTCTGAAGCTGTTCCTGACCGCCTCCGCCGAGGTGCGTGCCAGACGCCGCGCCGCGCAATTGAGCGTGCCCGAAAACAGTGCTACATTCGAAAAGATTTACTCTGATATAATCTCGCGCGATCAGCGGGATGCGTCGCGTACGACCGCGCCGCTCAAGCCGGCAGACGATGCCGTGATCCTGGACACCTCCGAGCTTGGCATCGACCAGGTGTTACGACAGGCCATCACCCTCATCGTCGACCGTGGGCTCCAGTAGCCTCGCCGATCAAGCACGAATTTAGCCCGGGGCGCCAAGGATCGGCGCCCCGATTGTTTTTGTCAGCCCCGGCATTTACGGATGAACCGCCGGTACAAACCTAGTGTGTCTTAATTCTTATGTCTGAAAGTTTTGCAGAACTCTTCGAGCAATCGATTGCTCAACAAACCATGCAGCCGGGTTCGATCGTTACGGCCCGTGTACTGCAGGTCAAGTCGGATGTGGTCATCGTTGATGCTGGCCTGAAATCCGAGGGCGTCATCCCCATCGAGGAGTTCTACAACGACTCCGGCGAGCTGACCATCGGCGAAGGTGACGACGTCGAGGTCGCCCTGGAGACCGTTGAAGACGGCTTTGGCGAGACCAAGCTGTCGAAGGAAAAAGCCGAGCGCATCAAGACCTGGGATCGTCTGCAGACTGCATTCGACGATCAGGAAATCGTGGTCGGTCAGATCAGTGGCAAGGTCAAGGGCGGCTACACGGTCGACGTGGGCAATGTCCGCGCGTTCCTGCCAGGCTCGCTGGTCGACATTCGCCCGGTTCGCGA
>JAGLCS010000103.1 GCA_023146115.1 Abyssibacter sp.
GGGGAACATGGAGAGTGAGCCACCGGACCAGCAGGAACGTCGCGCAGCGCGGCATGACGAGCGCTGAGTAATGGGCACTGTGTCACTTTGCGCGGCCCACAGGGAAAAGGCCTCACGCGAAGGCGTGAGGCCTAGGGAGAAGATTCGCGCGATCGTGTTAAATCGCCCTGCGAAGTTTATGCCGTTAGTCTCGACGGTAGAGTACGCTCCCAGGCCCAAACCGGTGAAAGTCGGAACCGCCAGGCTCGGCAAGGCTGACTACGGGACCGTTAGTCCGAGGCAGTTTGGACACATGATTCGGACGAGCCTTTACCGAGCAAACGAAGAACACGATCACCGCAACCGGCGTGACCGCGAACAGTCCGATCAGTGCGGGAACTGCGAATGCCAGGCCGAACGAGGCGAGCGCCGTCAACAAAGCGACGGTGGCGATCACATCCAGAACACGAACAGTGCGTGCAGTGGGCGCGTCGGTAGTAGTGGTCTGCTCGGTCATCGCAACCTCCTGAGTTTCGCATGCGAAACATTCGATCTTCGAGTTTACCGCGTTTTCAACACTGAATATAGCGTTTCTCCGGTGAGCAGTGCGCAGTGGCAGTGCCTCTCCGCGGAACTCTCCGGCGACACAGCGGCTGCGTCAGACGGCATGACACGCGGTGATGAAGAAGCGCCCGTACAGAGCTTTATGGAAACGATTGGCGTGCCTGGGATGCGCTGATGATTCCGCGCAACGCCAAGAACGGAAAAGCGGCGCTTCAAGCGAAGCGCCGCTTAATGCGGGCGAATGTTAATCGGGTTCTGTGGCGATGCCAGGTGGGTGTAGCCGATTGGATTGCGCGAGTCGCTCAGCGGCAGAGAGGTAAGCGGCTCGCTGCGTTCCTGGCACATACCTTCACCTTCGAGGGAAGGGAAGCGGGAACCACTTACGTTGCCAGCGATAAGGGCACGGGCACCCATCAGCACGGCGAAGGACAGCACCAGAAGGCCATAGGCGCCCGAGTAGATCGCGGCGCCAGCGATCGCCAGAGCGACCGAGCCGAACACAGTGAGCAGAACCTTGGATGCAGTGGTCATCGCAACCTCCTGAGGTCTCTGGGGCAGTCCGCAGTATGACCTTACCGTGTTTCCAAGGTTGAGCAAAGCCCGTCGCTAACCGGAATGTTGGCGCCTACTGGTCCCAGCGCGATCACGACGCAGTTGGGGCCCCGACTCGTCAGCCACTCTACGGACCGCACGACCAGGAGCTTGTGCGATGTCTTCAACGTGGAAACGCCGTCTCGCTTGTCGATGGGAGTGCGCTCCTTTTGTCGACGGGCCCGTGGGTCGACCCGTCATTAGAGGTGAGCGAACCGGAGCGCAGGGGGGGTATTCATGTCTTGGGAGGATCGCCTTACTGTTATACGACAGCCCTGCCCGACCAACTAGCGTTGCGGTACCTCCCTTTCGGTAACCCTTTCGTCTTACTTCGAGTCAGCCTGTTGGCCCCTCTTCCGACATGGCGCAGGTTTCACTACGGCACGGCCTCCCATCGCCTTGCGATGGTAAAGAAGCTTCACACCTGACGCAGCCCTTGCTGGGTGGTCTGAGGCAGCAAGATCGCATGTTCTTCCATTGTTTCTTGGGCGGCGCGGGGGTATGGCGCGGAGCCGCCCCAGCGGCGGCGCCAACAAAAAGGTCATTGGAATCAGCCCCATGTTTCTGACGCCTTGGCGGCCGGCGGTGAAGCCGATAGTGGGCTCAAGAGCATTCCCTGACGCGCCCGATCCCTCGTTGGCCCACCTTACATCTGTGACCATTCATGCCGGAGTGACTGGCATAAGGGGCAGACTCAGGCCCTGGCGCGGACGGTTGGCAGCATTCCGAGACGCCCAAAAAAGAGGGCGCAAGGCGGCGTGCGTTGCTACTTGCGTGCGCCGGGGCAATCGCGCTTCTCGTTCGCTGGCAACCCGACTAGCCAAACCAGGATTGACGCCCCGCCGAGAGCGCCAGAGCACCATATTAGGATCGATGATTCGAGAGCGACCCCCGTCAAGGCAGCCACAAGCGCTACGCGAATGCCGACGAGGCCAAGTCGCCGCGCAGAGCCTGCATCCCATGCCCGGAGTGCTGATGTCGTTGCGACGGATGCCCCACGGCGTGCCAGGATTCCGATGGCTAGCAGTACGAATCCGAATACCGCGAGCGCCGCCACGTTGGACATCGTGCAGCTCTCTAGAGAGGGTTGGTTGGGGCGCGATAGTGCGCCACGAGCACTGCGACAACTTGCTCGGTAGACATGCGCCCTTGAACCCATTTCTGGCCCGCCGAGCGTCCAAACTCGGACGCTCTTGGGAGCTTTTCGAGGTCGCACACGGCATCTGCGTTACGCAAGGCCTGCGACCTGTTGAAGGTCTCTGATCTAGCGGCCATCGGGTCGGTCTGGAGGGCTATAAATTGGTCCCGAAGGGGCGGCGAAGGATGGGGCTTTCGATTCCCGAGCATGTCTCAGATTTGTGCCGATTGACCCTGCGCCCATTCGCCAATTTTACCGCAAAGTGAGGCGCTAGAAGTGATTCTCCGGCAGTGCTTGCTACCGACTCCAACCGCGATACGCAACGTGCAAGACGCGGCGCTCATCTGCGACGCGGTCGCTGATGACAAGCGTGATGGGGAGGGCATCCTGGTGGCCGCGGCAGCTTGCGCCACGAGCTCCTTGTGTCGCGCGTGCATCGTGTTTCGAGCTGGGTATCTGGGGCGTGGTTGACGGCAAGGCCTCACTCCGCCGGTGTTCAATGTGAGGGGGATTTTTCGCCAGCCGGTACTCGATGTGCGGTGGATAAGTCGCGTTCTGCACGCCCTTATGCACAACCAGCCGAAGGTGGTTCGCTGGCACGTGAAGGGCTGCGTTCGGCTGCCGCGAGGCGCGCGAACGTGGAGGCAAAGGCCTATTCGCCGATGGCGTCGGCAGCGGTGGCGATCGGCAGATACAGCCGTTGCGGCGCATCGAGACAGGAGGCGAAGCCGAAGCGCTGGTAGAAGCGATGTGCCTGATCGTTCTTCGCATCCACGATGACGAAGGCGATGCCGATCTCGTTGGCCAGGTTGAGGATTCTCTTGAGCGCGTCGGCGAGCAGGTAGGCGCCGAAGCCCTCACCGTGGCAACGCTGATCGACGGCCAGTCGGCCGATCAGCATGGAGGGGACCAGGGGGTATTTGGGCAGCTTGCGTGTCAGGTCATGCGGCAGGTCCGTGAGCTCGACGGAAAAGGCCGACAGGGTGTAGTACCCGAGCACCTGGTTGTGGCCTTCGTCGCACAGGACGTAGGGCATCGCGATGCCGCGTCGCTGATCTTGGGTGGCCTGCTTCTGGAAATAGTGATCGAGTGGGTCGATGCCACAAGAAAAACCGCTGCGATCGTGTTCGGATCGCAGCGGTTCGGTGGTGAGCTGGCGCGCTTCGGGCGCGGCCACGAATCAGTCGCGCGCGGTGACGTGCTGCGTGTGCGAGCGCATTGCGCGCCGCAGAGCGTCGTTGGCGGGCGCTGGGTTGCGGAGCGCTTCGATCATGGCGGCACGATCGCGCGCGCCGGCAGTCATGGTTTCTGCTTCGTGCAAGACGCGGCGAGCGTCTGCTACGAGGTGATTGATGACAAAGCGTGACAGGGGCATCCCGGCGACTGCGGCAGCGCGTGCGACGAGCTGCTTTTCATCGCGCGTGCACCGGGTTTCCAGCCGATCATCGCGCGGGGCTCTGGTGGTATCCGGGGCGAGGTTCATGGCTAGGCCTCATTCAACAGGGTGTTGAATGTACGGCAGACTGCCGGACAAAGCAAGATGCCTGTCGCGCGCGAGCGTGCGCGGCGGACAAGCGGGGCGGGGCGTCGGACCGAGCGCCCGAAGTTTCGCATGCGAAACCGGCGACGCCGGGCCGAAGGCTGATGCGATGCTTCAAGCTCGAGCATCCGGAGGGCGCGAGCGCGGCGGCTGCTGGTGTGGCGAGTCGTGGGCTGGCGGGCACGAAAAAGCCGCCCCGGAGGGCGGCTTGGTGGAGGGGAGAGGTTAGTCCTGCTTCTTCTTCGCGCCGAACTCGAAGTCGGTGACGATGAAGTTGAAGCCGTAGTGGGTCTCGCCGTCCTTGTCGTAGTTGTTGTTCTCGATCCGGGCGGTGATCTCCAGGGCGTCGCCCTTGGCGGCGTGCTCGGCGATGATCTCGGCCTGCTTGCCGAAGGCGCTAAATTGCAGCGCAACCTTGCGCTCGCCCTTGTCCTTGCCCGCGTACTCGTTGCGGATCAGGGTGAGCTTCGTGACCGAGGTGGCGGTCTTGCCCTTGCCGTAGGTGTTGAGCTCGGGATCGGCGGCCAGGCGGCCGGAAAAGAGGGTGACGTTTGCCATTTCAGTTTCTCCAGTTGAGCGCGACGTGCGCGAAACAGTGCAAAGCCGGGGTATCAGGCCGAACGGAAAGGACCGGCGCGCAAGCCGCAGCCCGGAGCGCAGCGCAGGGACCGGGTGAGCACCGGACGCAGTGAACCCTTGCAGTGAGGACGCCCCGGCGTACTTTTCGCAATCAGCACGGAGTCAACTGGAGAAGGGGCAACACGTCGCGCACCGTGACGCCCTCGTTCTGCGCCAACCCCGGCAAGGGCATGCCCCCTCAGAAGCCCGCACAGGAGGCCGCTGGCGCGGCCGGAGGACCAGGCCGCAGGGGTGATAGCCCCATTCACCACAAAGCAGGCCTGAGCGCCGCGCACGGGGCGCCAGGACGCCCCAACCGACCGGATCGAGACACCAGAAGGCCGGCGTGCCACGTGTGGTCAACGCGGCGCCGGCATCCGAGGGGGCGGGAGGCGTGCGAGCGCCCAGGTGCCCGATGTGCGGTGGACCGTGCGCTCGGCCGTAGGCGCGCAGCGCCGCGTCAAGCGATGGAACCCGAAGGGCGAGACGGCTTCGCCGGCTCGATCGCGCAGAGACGACGTAGCGTCCCGAAAGGTGACCCCTTGCTGTGCAGGGGAGCAGATCGTGCGGAAATGCGAGCAGTGGATTCAGAGAGGGCGAGCTAGGCGGTGCCGGATGCGCGGTGGATAAGTCGCTCGCTCGCTACAGGATTTGCTATAGGACAACTCGCTATAGGACTGCTATAGGAATGGGTACTCGATGTGCGGTGTTTGGGGTACTCGATGTGCGGCGAACTTTTCGCCAGCCGGTACTCGATGTGCGGTGCTATCGGTACTCGATGTGCGGTGGATAAGTCGCGTTATGCACCCCCTTATCCACATCCAACCGACGACGGCTTGGGGCTCACGTGGGGCGCTGCGTACCGCAACCTCAACCCCCCGCAGCATTCAATGACTCTTCCTTGCCCGTAGTACTTGGTGGCTTGGCTCAACGCGCGCCGGAACCTTGCTCTCCAAGGCCCGCGGTAGTCTCGAATTGTGTTGACCCTCCCCGCGCCGAACTGTTGCTCGATTGCTGGCCACGGCACCATCGCGCCGTCTCGCGGTACGCGGTGCAGTCGATGGGCGAGCCAGATGTAGATATCCATCGCCAGCGCGCTACCCCTCAGCGCAAGCAACACGCGATGATCCAATGGGACGCTGTTCATCACGATCGTATCGACGTAGTCTTGCGACACCTGAATCGAACGGGGCCATGCCACTCCAGCATGCCCGAGCCTCCAGTCACTAACCGCGTGAACTGGGCGCACGTACACAGTTTTGCCGCGCCAGCCCATTGTGAGGTCGGCGGCCACAATATTCATGAGGGTTTCCTGCGCGCGGCGGAGGTGCGCAGAACTTTCGCTGGCGGCGATTGTGCGTGCCCATTCAGCTGCAGAGCGTCCGATTGGTACCTCAAGTGTCCGGTGGCGTTTGACGTAGGTGCTGATCTGCGTTAATGCCAGTCTTGCCATTGCCCCGCTGGGGACCAATGTGTGTTTGATCTCACCGTTGACGTTCAGGGATCCGGCGCGCACTTGCACCCATGCATCGCCGCAGCGGGAGTAGTAGTCCGGTTGGCGCCACTTTGCACGCGGAAGCACGACTTGCGTCCACGTGACATGCACGAAGGAAAGGTCGTCTCCGATAGCACGCTCGCTGGCAATTCCGGCGGCCGCGTCGAGGTGACGCGACTGCACGAGGATTGGCTGGCTTGCCACGGGCTGACTCTTGAGCGACTCGGCTCTTCTACGCCGCTTGTTGCCCTTCCTGCCTTGAGATGTACTCCTCGAGCCACTCTCGACGCCAGTAGAGTCGCCTCCCTATGCGGATCTGGTTTGCACGGAGGGCGCGTGCGAAGTCGCTGTCACCTCGCTGTAGCGAATAGCGGAGGCCGCAGGGCGTGCGGCGCACGCATTCGGCCACTTCATCCAAGGTCATGAGATCGATTGACATGCATCAACTCCGTAGGGCTTCGGAGGTCATTCGAGCCAAGCCGAGAGCGCGTTACCAGTCGTTACCGCACGATGAGTCTTTACAGTCGCTATATTGTCGCCACCAATGGTTGACACTCTTGCCAGTAGAGGGTTGTGTGCGGCGTGTGGCGCGCCGATCGAGCGTGCGGGAGTCCAGCAGGCGGGACGTCGTGGCAGCTCTACCTACTGCCCACGGCATCGATACGTGCTGCCGGGTTTCGATACTTGGCGACGGACGCTTTCCGAGGGCGCAGACCACCTGTATCGACTGCGACGCACGAGCGCCATGCGCGTCCCTCTGTCAGTTGAGCAGGAAGAAGAGCTCAAGTTGTGGGATTCAGAGTTGCGTCGAGAGCAGTTCGTTCGTCACTTGGCCGCCCAATGCGCAGAGCGGCGAATCCAGTGGCGGCATGGAGAGATCTGGGTGGCCCTACTGGAGGGCACACCCAAATCGCAGGTTGCGGCAACTTATGGCGTAAGTCGGCCTACGGTGTACGCAACGTGCGAGCGGGTCGACGAGGTTCTCAGGCGTGCGGCAGGTCGAGCGGCGTGTGCGCGCAACGTAATGCGCGATCTGATTGTCGCGGCAGTTCTGGCCCGGCGACCAAGAGAAGGGCGGCAATGCGAAGAACCGGGTGCCTGGGCCCAGGGTGGGCCTCTCGACGATCATGGAACTCGATTCTTCCATGCAGTCTCGCGCAGAGATCTGAGACATGGCGAGCTAAAGCAGTGGCTCAAACCCGTACTGGCCTCCAATCTGCTCCATCTGCTCGGAACCGAGGATCTTCTGGTTCTGAGTGGCACCCCAGATGAGGCCTTCGCTACGCAGCGCTACCTACGTTCATTGGCTCGCGATGACGGCGGCAGACTTCCGGCATCTTGGGAAGTCGGCCTGAGTGCCTATTACTGGGCGGCCCGGAGACGCGCCAATCGCTTCTTGGCGGATTCCCAGGATGGCTACGGGGCCTTCCTGCTGGAGTCGTTTTTTCACACTCTACGACAGTACTTGGTGCAGCGAACGCATGATGCGAAGGCTTGGCGGCACATCGACGCGGGTGTTGCCTACTGTGAGTTCTGTGGGGCACCCGCGTACTCGGCGGCAAAGTCGCGCGACCGAAGGAGCCAACTGCAGCCGACCTTAGGGTCGAACCGATGCCTGCGCCATTTGCATCTTCGGCGTTCCCCGCCATGGGTGAGGCAGGTAAGCGATTTGACTGACGCTTTGAGAGAGGCGCTGGCTCACCGTCGTCGGCCCGGAAGGAACAGGTCGGTGAGTGCCTGGCATTTCCGGCAGGTGGCGTATGCGGTCGTGAAGCACAAGGTGCGACGGCGGGACTATGCAGTAGGGCTGCTCCGCGAGAAGGCGCGAAGTGGTGAGGTTGAGCCTCCTTCCATGGCGGAAATCGCGCGTGCCCTTGGTCTTTCCCGTGCAGCGGTCTCCAAGCAGTACGGTGGGGGCAGCAACCGTGCCGAAGCGGCGTATGCGACTGTTCGCTCAGCACTCAATCGGGCAGCGCAGCTCAAGCCAATGCGCTACTCGCCCCAAAACCCGTTAGATGTGCGGGGGGAGTTGGAAGAAGCGGTGCGCCGTGTTCTTGTTCCGCCCGAGCTGGTGCAGTTCTTCGGTCGAGACGAGGGGCGCGCGCAGGCATCAGGTACACAGGAGGTACACTGACTAGGCTCGCGAGCCTATCGAAAACTGTCCTAACCTTCTGAAATAGAACACGACTCGCTACAGAAGCGGTAATCCCCCCGCAGGCTAACGGAAGCGAGAAGTGGAATTTTCTCGTAACCTGACTCGAGGAGGTTCCCATGCGGAAATCGCGGTTCACGGACAGCCAGATCATGGCTGTGCTGAAGC
>JAGLCS010000104.1 GCA_023146115.1 Abyssibacter sp.
CGCTGATAGATGCTGGCGCTGGCGTCGATGCAGCGGAACAGGTTTCGTGCCTCGCTGGGGGCTTCGCCAGCGCCGAGCAGCAGGTAGCCCTCATCATTGAGCGCGAAGCTGAACAGCGACAACACACGCTGCCGAGCCTCGGCGTTGAGCCTGCTCAGCTGACCCCGGCAAAGCGCCAGGTCGAGGCGGGAAAACGGTGGATCGGTGATTAGGTCGTGCTGGTCGAAGACCACTGCGTCGCGCACGCGTTTGGCGATGCGGTAACAGCGTCCCTCCCGGACGAAATATCGCTGCAGATAATCGCTGGTGACGTCACCCGCAATACTTTCGGGGTATAGAGCCGCCCGTGCCCGGGCGAGGGCGCGCTCATTGATATCGGTGGCGAACAGTTGGAGTTTAAGCGGCCGCCCAACGCGGGCGGCGCCATCGAGCAATTGCATGGCGATGCCATAAGCCTCTTCGCCACCGTCGCAGCCGGTGATCCAAACCCGGATCGGCTGTTCATCCGGTTTTGCGAGCAGGCGGCCGATAACCTCCCTGTCCAGCGCGTAGATGGTTTCCGGGCCGGGAAAAAAGCTGCTTGGGCCACGCTGAAAATCCTGAGCCAGCCGTAACGGCTCATGGGGGTCATGCCGGAGTACCTCTAGGTAGTCATCCATGCGCGATAACTGGCGGATGGCCATGCGTCGCCACACCCTCGATTCGAGCATCGAGCGCGAATAGGGACGAAAGTCTTGGTGGACCTTCGCGTTGACCAGCGCAAGAACGGGCTCCAGCGCAACCTGCGCGGGCTCGGACGCCTGTCGGGTCAGCTCCCGATACTCCACATACTGACGCAGCACGCCGGGCATGGCCGGCGGCGGCAGCACGAAATCGGCGGCGCCTGCGTCGATCGCCGACACGGGCATGCCGGTATGGCGGGCGCTGCCAGGTGCCTGAACCATCGTCATGCCACCACGACCAAGAATCGCGCCCAACCCCCGGGTGCCGGCGGTGCCCGCTCCGGACAACACGATGCCCACGGCGAGAGCGCCGCTGTCGTTGGCCAGCGCGCGGAAACTCCGGTCAATGGACAGGCATACACCCGCCTCGGCCTGCCGGTGGACTCGCAGCACACCCTGCTCAAACGAAAGATGGTGACGTGGCGGCGCCATGTAGACATGGTCGGCTGCAAGCGCCATGGCGTCCGCAGCCGTCGCAACTGGCAGCGGTGAGGCCGCGCGTATGCGCGCAAGCGCGTCGGGCCCCGTGCGGTCGTCCGCCTGCAGGATGAGGACGAACGCCACGCCAGTGGGCCGCACGGTTGCGCGAAAGAACGCCTCCACGGCGCTCACATCAGCCGCGGACGCTCCCAGTGCTACGACGGTGAGCGCGCGGCGATCGCGGGGTATTTTTTCGCGTCCTGCCACCATGTGAGCGTCCATTCCCAAGCGGCCATGATCTCACAGACGCTGGGCCCGCTGCCGGGTGGGGTTCAGGCTTCGGCCGTGGCTGACGATTGGGTGAACCGGTGAACGTGATCCGCCAGGACGGGGCTGCAATCTTCCTGCAGGAAGTGTTTCCCAAGAGCACCCGCCGTTGTACAAAAACAGCCTCGTGATGCATTGGCGTGACGCGCCCGCCCGGCATGCTGCCGAGACGATCTAGAATAGGCTGCCCAACGACCGACTCGACCGACCATGCCCCAGGTGGTGATCGCAGCGCTTTATCATTTTGTGCCGCTGCCCGACTTCGAAGACCTACAAGCCCCGCTGCGCGCGAGTTGCGTCGACGCCGGGGTGATGGGGACATTGCTACTGGCCCCGGAGGGCATCAACGGCACGCTGGCCGGCTCGCGTGCCGGGATCGACACCGTGCTCACCAGGCTGCGCGCCGATCCGCGGTTTCGGGCGCTGGACGAGAAACGCTCGTACGCGGACGACAACCCGTTCCCGCGACTGCGGATCAAGCTCAAGCGCGAGATCGTCACGCTCGGCGTGGACGGTGTTGACCCCCGCGACCAGGTCGGCGAGTACGTCGAGCCGGAAGCCTGGAACCGGCTGCTCGAGAATCCCGAGGTGCTGGTAATCGATACCCGCAACGACTATGAGGTCAAACTCGGGACGTTCCGCAATGCGGTCTCGCCAGAGACCGAAACGTTTCGCGAGTTTCCCGACTACGTGGAGCGGACGCTCAAGGGTCAGGAGGACCGCCCCATCGCCATGTTCTGTACGGGCGGCATTCGCTGCGAAAAGGCGACGTCGTATCTGCAGGGCCAGGGCTTCAAGCAGGTGTACCACCTGCATGGCGGGATTCTGAAATATCTCGAAACCGTTCCCAAGGAGCAAAGCCTGTGGGACGGTGAGTGCTACGTGTTCGATGAGCGCGTGAGCGTGAACCACGATCTGCAACCCGGCTCTGCGGTGCAGTGCGAAGCCTGCGGCGAACCGCTGTCGCTGGCCGAACAGGCCTCTGCCGATTTCGAGGCGGACGTCAGCTGCCCGCATTGCATTGCCGAGCTCACGCCGCCGCGCCGCGCCGTACTGGAAATGCGCCGCGACCAGAAACGACAGGCGAATGGCTGAAACGCCGCCGGTACTGTATTCCTTTCGCCGTTGCCCCTACGCCATCCGGGCGCGCATGGCGCTGGCGGCCGCTGGCGTCACGGTCGAGCTGCGCGAGGTACTGCTAAAGGACAAGCCAGCGGCCATGCTCGAGGCCTCGCCCAAGGGCACGGTGCCCGTGCTGGTACTGCCTGATGGCGCCGTGATTGCTGAAAGCGTGACGGTCATGCGCTGGGCGCTGGGGCGTAACGATCCGGAGCAATGGTTGGCCGGGCCGGCGAGCGACACCCGTGAACTCATCGCGCAGAACGACGGACCCTTCAAGCAGTGGTTGGACCGGTACAAATACCACGTGCGGCACCCGGAAGGATCGCAAACCGACTATCGACAGCAGGCCGAGACCATTCTTGCGGCCTGGGAATCGCGCCTCATCGGGCAGGGCGGTTTCCTCACCGGTGCATCCGCCCGGCTGGCCGATGTCGCGCTGTTTCCTTTCGTCCGCCAGTTTGCGGGTGTGGAGCCGTCCTGGTGGGCGCAGCGCCCATGGCCCGCCCTGCATGCCTGGTTGCAGGGTTGGACCGAGCATTCGCGCTTTGCCGCGGTCATGCGCAAGTGCCCGCCGTGGCAGCCGGGGCAGCCGCCCCTGTATTGGGAACTGGGCGAGGCGGTCTGACTGGTGGCCGCCGAAAGTTTGGCGGCGGATGTCCGGATTCAGGCGCAGGTTTCGTTTAAGGCGCACATCCCCAGAACACGACAAGCCATGAAAGTGCATCTGTATAGCAGCCCGAACGGCCGTATCGTGGCCGTGGACAACTGCGACAAGGCGCGAGACTTGTTGCCCGCCTACGGGCCGCCCGCGCCGATGTTCGATGGCCAGCCAGTCAGTTATTCAGTCGCCAGAGCCTGTATCCGCGAATACGGCGGCATGTGGCTACGCGCGGACGGGTTACGGCGCTTCAAGCCGGGTGCGCGGGCGAATCAGACGACGGGCACCATCCGCGCCTGACAGTGGCCGGCCGTCAGGCCGCCAGCGTGTCAACAAAAAAGTCGGTCTGGTCCGCCACCACCTGATCGAATGCGGGCGGAACATAGATATCGAAATGACCGACCGGATAGCGTTTGACCCGCACCTTGTCCGGCGCGCGGCGCGCCCCGTCCTCCATGGCGCCCGGCGGGACGACGACGTCTTCCGTGGCGATGCAGAACAGTGCGGGGCAGGGCAGCCTGGGCGTCATCAGGTTCGGGCGATATGTCGCCAGCGAAACGGCCCAACTCGTCGAGATTTCATTGCGCCAGGCTGCCGGTGCGATGCGCATGTAGCCGGGCTCCGAATCCGGGGTGGTCAGCACGCCCGGCGCCCCAGGGGCGGCGACCACAGGAAGCATGTTGCGTGGCAGCCCCAGAAAGCCGCGCACGGCATCGCTGACCCCCGCCCGTGTGAGTTTGAGCCCGTGAATGAGCCCTTGCTGGCGCAGCACATTCTGGAGGGCCGCGAAGCCGTCCATCATCGCACCCTGAGCGCTCACCGCTGCCACGTGGCCGTCGTTCACGGCTGCCGCGACCGCGTGCCCACCCGAAAACGAGCTACCCCAGGTCGCAATGCGGGCCGGGTCCACATCATCCACGGTTCGCGCGAACTCAATCGCCGCCGCCCAATCCTGCAACTGCATCGGCACGCTCACGACCTGCCGCGGCTGGCCGTCACTGGTGCCGAAACCCCGATAGTCGAAGCAGATCACGTGTAGGCCGGCTGCCGCGAAGGCCTCTGCAAATGGAGTCAGTCCGGCGGCGCGGACGCCACCGAGCCCGTGGGCCATGACCACGCATGGTGAACCCTGCGAGTTCGCCAGCGATGAATGGCGGGGAGCGAAATGGCCCGCGCGAATGATGTCACCGCGAATGGCAAAGCTGATTTCGTTCGACATGACAGAATCCGGATTTGAGATGAGTCGACCCTAGCGCGATCAATCAGCGCTCGCGAGCGCAATGCGGCATGTCGAAAGGGGTGTCCAAGCGCTATGGGTCAGATGAAAGTGTCCGCGAGAACGGGGTAGTCCACCCGGCGGATGCGGCTGTCCGCCAATGGCGGGCAATCCTTGAACAGCGTTCAGACCAACACTCTGTTGATGTTCAGAAGTCGATTGCCGAGTGCGACGACTTCTTGTCCGTCTAGTTGCTGTAGATCGTTCGAACGACTCGCAGGCCGAACGATGGGGCCGAGTCGGCCCGATGTTTCGCCCGGCTGCAAAGTCAACGGCTGGCCTTGTGAAGCGGACTACAGCTTTCGCTTCACCCTCTCTATCAGGTCATCGCAGCATCCCTTGACCTCAAGGTTGAGGTTGTCCAGGTTCCGGCCGACTACCTTCACGCTTGGCCGCTCACCGTGTTCGGCGCAACGCACCGATCCGATGGACTTGGTGACGGAATCCTTGATGCTAGCCAATACAGCTGCTTCAAAGGCGTCGCCGATATTTCTTGGATTGACCTTCTGGCCGTTCATTTCGAAACTGATATCAAACATATCCTGGGTTCCATTCTCGAAAACGGCATCGCGACTACGGGCACAGGATTGGTAGCCCTGCCGGTGTTTGTGAGTCCATCAGCAGGAGCACACCGTTGCCAGCGGTGCCGCACTGAACTGGCCATCCTTGGCCTGTCCAGCGACGTGAGCGGCGCCGAGAGCCAATGCGGCCACCTTGCGGTGTTCTGCTCCGCTCGACACCCTAGCGCTCCTTACGGACGCCCTTGAAGGGCTTGTCATCCGCTTTCTGGTCCATGAATCGGCCGGAGTCAGCGTCACGCTTCGTCCAGCGACCATTGGTGGGGTTATAGGTTTGCGAGCGCTTACGCACTGCGCCGTTACGTCGGTTATCGCCAGTGGGCGGGTTGGTAGCCATGGTTTTATGGGGGAGACATAAACCTATTCCAGGGTTTATAGTTTGTCAACATTCAGGAACAAAAAATAAACCACACGATGATCGGAGCACGCATCAAACAAGCACGAATTGCGTCGGGTTTGTCGCAGGAGGCGCTTGCCCAACAGCTTGGCGTGAGCACCATGGCGGTCTCGAAATACGAGCGCGATGCCATGAACCCCAGCTCGGATGTCCTGATCAAGATGTCTGGTGCGCTCCAAGTTCGTACGGAGTACTTCTTCCGCCAAGTCCAACTCGACATCACAGAGCCAGATTTTCGGAAAGATAAGAAGCTCAGCGGTGCGGAGCAGAGCCGAGTCATCGCACAGATGCGCGAGGCCGTAGAACGCTGGGTAGACCTTGAGCGGCTCACTCCAACAAGCTGGTCTCAGCAATTCGTGATGCCAAGCGACCTGCCCGAAAAAGTCGCGGACTTCGATCAAGTTGAAGAGGTGGCCAACCAAGTACGGAATGCGTGGAATCTGGGCTCCCAGCCAATTAGCGATATGTCCGAGCTTCTCGAGCGCAAGGGCATCAAGGTCTTCATGCTCGACTATGACGCCGGCAAGCGCTGGGATGGGTTGGTTGCAAAAGCCAATGGGGAGCCAGTCATCGTCGTGGGTGCGGACTGGCCTGGTGATCGCCAGCGCTTCACGCTTGCCCACGAACTCGGCCATGTCGTGCTTGAGGGGCGTCTGGTAGGTGAACTTGCTTCGGAGAAGGAAGAGGAGCTCGCGTGCCACCGGTTCGCGGGCGCGTTCTTGATGCCTGCTGCCTCAGTCGTCGCAGAGTTCGGGCCAAAGCGAACGCGGATTGAACCGCGCGAGCTATTTCTTGCGAAGCACGAATGGGGTCTGAGCATGAGCGCCATGATTTTCCGCGCGCGGGACGCCGGCGTGCTCAATCAGACCAATATGGGGCGCCTGTTTGGCAGCTTTAAGAAAAAGGGGTGGCTGAAGCAGGAGCCAGGTGCGCCGCTGCCCAAGGAGTCACCATCTGGATTCAAGCAATACGTCTTTCGCGCTTTGGGTGAGGATCAGATTTCCGAATCGAAAGCAGCGGAGCTGCTTGGCTTAGGTTTGGCCGAGCTACGCGCGAAGCGGTCGGTAACAGACGAGGCGGTCAATGGCGACTCGGCTGTTAATCAGTGACAGCAATGTCTTGATTGACTTCGATTGCTGCGGGCTACTCGAATCAATCTTTGCGCTGCCTTATGAATTCGCCGTGCCCGACATCCTCTATCTGGAAGAGCTGCGTGGCCAGCATTCAGACCTGCCAGCGCTTGGCCTGAGTGTCAGAAAATTCGGGCCGGAAGTGACTGCAGACATCCAGTCCCTGCGTGCCCGCCACAAGAGGCCAGGCTTCAACGATTTGATGGCGCTTGCTCTGGCAAGATCGCTGGATGCCGAGTTGCTGACCGGGGACCGGCACCTGCGCGAGGCCGCAAAGATCGAGGGCCAAGCGTGTCGTGGCTCTATCTGGCTCCTGGAAGAACTGGTCAGATCACGCGTGATCACCGTGGGTCAGAGCCTCGATGCCTTGGACGCGATGGAGGACGTCGGGCGGCGATTGCCCTGGAAAGATGCCAAGAAGCGACTGTCGGAATTGAAATAATTGGTAACGATTCAAGTGCGACGTTAAAGCGCCCCGGCAACCGACCACAACCGCCCTTGCAGCCAGAGTGATCCACTGATGAACTGATCCACGGTCGGCGGAGAATCGCCTTCCCATACGCGCTGCGTGATCAGAATTTTCAGATCAAGCCGCTCCTCATCGCTCTCACCGATATCGGTGACGCGAACCTCCACCAGCCACCCCGGACTGTCCAGCACACACTTCTCGCGCACCGACAGCACCCGTCCGCAAAACTCATAGTCATCGCGGTCCCATTTCTCAATGGGGACGAGCATGTGCATCTGAGCGGTGGAGATTGTTGGTTGGGCGACCGTGTCTTCGTCAGCGTTGTCAGCGCCCTGCTCTTTGAGAATCGCCATGAGCGGGCTGTCGTCAGGAATCGGAATGTCCTCGCCAACATGCGGTGCGGCATGATAGGCGATCCCACAGAGGATGACTTCGGCGGTCAATCCCGGCGAATACCACCCTCTGTTGCCGACGTAATCAACGTCGAAAAACGTCACTTCGTTATCACCTGCACGCGCCGTGATCTGCGCTTCGAGTCCGCCTTGCCACAAGTGGACATCTTCAACCGTCATTGAGAGTTGGGAGCCTATTTCAACAGCGGGAAACGCTGTTCGGAATTCGTTCCCGCTACCGCCGGTAGTGATAACCAGGCGCATAGAGTCCGGCACGCCGGGCCATCGCAGCACGGCCGCCGTCGGCCAATGTTCCGGCAACGGCTCAGGTGGGGACGGCCCAAAATCAGACATCGACCGGTGCGGCGTTGCCGACTCCAGCACCATCGGTAGTTGCTGGATGAACTCCTGCCCGTAATCGTCGAAGAACGGATCGCTATGGGAGGCCACAGCATGGCGCTCTGCGTCGGTGTCAGAGTCGCGGGTAATGACAGCTTCGCGTTGCTCGACGCTCCATCGGTTGCCAGTCGCCGTGCTTCCGTCCAAGCGGCTCAGATTCGCCATCGCCACGCTCAGACGCTTAACGGTTCCGTACGCAAACTGAACCTCTGCGATGCCATCGACCTCGTCAGCCACCACATGCCCGGTGCCGAACTTGACGTGCTCGACCCGGTCGCCCGCCTTGAGTTTGTTGTTGCCAGAGGCCGTCATTTTTCCTCCGCACCCTTCAAGAGTCTCGCATGCGCAACTTTCTGCTCCACGCAGTGCCACTTAGCCGTCGATCGACAATGTCCCACGGCAATCTGGATACCTCGAACACCCCCAAAACGGATTGCCAGCATTCGCGCCACGCTTGGCCGTGCGCTTCACCATTCCAGCGCCGCACTTGGGGCAATTTGGCTGAGCTGAGGCCGATTGGTCGGTAGTGGGTTTCGCAGAGCGGACAATCCGGTTCGCGTCAATGAGCTCAATGTTGCGCCCCTCAGCGAACTCAACCGCTGGCCTTGTGAATGGGCCTGCTGAAACGACGTATGCGCCGGTGGCACCTTGGGCCGACATCACCCCGAACAATTCCCGGACGACGCCAACGCCGACTTGCGTGGCCCGCCACTGCTTGCACTGGATCAGAAACGTCTCGCCACCTTTCTTGGCGATCGCATCAACCCCGCCATCGGCCCCTGCTTTGGTCAGGGCGACGTGATAGCCCTGCTGTTCGAAGTGGGCCGCCACCAGACTCTCAAACTGCTTCCAGTGCAGGCTGAGTAGCGGCTCAGACTCGTTGCGCCGTTTGGTCTGCTCAAGTAGCGACGCCCGCTTGCGCGTGGCAATCCACGACGTCAGTGCTGCCAGCAGCAGGGCTGCGGGTGCAAGGGCCTGCATGAACATGCCGACCGTACCCGCGAGCTGGTAGGCGACTGTATGTCCGAGTTGGCTGACATCGGCAACCGGTGGTGGCTCAATCTTGCTGAGCAAGTTGAAGCCGAACCAGGCCACAGGTGCCAGGGCAAGGCAAACCTGCCAAGGCAGCTTGGCGAACACCTCGATCCACTGCTCGAATTCGGATTGGCGCTTTCGTCGGGCCATCTAACTAACTCTCTGTTGATCGCATCGGGCTACGTCCATTTTGTAACCTCACTATGGCGCACGACTTCTGGTCGATTCAGCGTATGCGGTGGCACATAGCGGTCGGTGCCTAGCTTGCGGCGGTGCTCATTCAGTGGAATCGCCGCTGGATACCCACACTGGCGTCAACGACCACATAGGCCGTCACTCCTGGCACGACGGCCGGCACGGCCAGCGGCCAGGCGAGTGCCGAACCCGCCAGAACAACGCCGGTCATCGCAAAGCACGAGACACGCGCCAGGCAAATCCGTAGAGCCCATCCGAGAACAGCCTGAACTGCTTGCGGCCGCAATGGCCGCAGCGTGGGCAGTAGATCTCGGAAGTCGCTATCGCTACTGATACCCGTGCGCGACCTTGCTGGCGTACAGCGCTTCCACGGAGTCCGCGCCCTTGATCGCATCGCGCACTGCTTGCTGTTTCACATCCAGCACGCGCAGCTCGCCCCCGATCTCGGCAATTGCTTCGATCCGATGCAATTCGTCGCCAAACTCGGCAGCAAAATTAGCCAGGCCACGCAGCTTCACTAGCGCATCGCCTAGGTGATGGCCATGCGGGTCAACAATTGACGCCTGCACATTCTTTTCGGTGCCGTGGAAGAACACGAAGTCGGGGCACATCCGCCGCCAAGCATCGTTTGCATCCTTGTATGCCACGGCCAGCGCATCGTCTGAAGCCCTACTAGGGTTGCGGTACCAGCCCAGAAAGTCGTCGCGCGCCATTTCGGCGTTCAACACGGCTGTTTCCCATTCGTTCAGAGATCCGGTCGGGAACCGTCCATCGCTATCGGCCATCAAGTGGCCGCTGACGGTCGGCAACAGTTTGCCTTGGTCATCTTTGGTTTCTTCAGCACGCACACGTGGGCGCAGGATGCCGATGCGCTGCGGGTCGGTGGACATGGCGATAATGTCGTCGTACTCAGCGCGGCGCTCGTCGCTCAGGCCCTTGATGGCCACGCGCTGCTTGTCCAGCCAGGCGCGTGCCAGCTTGTCGGCTTCACGGTCGAGTTCGTCGCCGACACCCTCCACACGGCTAAGCGCAGCGACGCGCACGTAGGCTTCGAACAAACCATCGTCATCATCGTCGGCCTCAGCTTCCAGGCGCTCCGCAAACTTCTTCGCCAATCCCTGCGATAGCACGCGCCACGAATCCCTGAAATCGGCGTCCACCGATCGCTCGTCCGCGATCTCCGTGAATCTGCCCGACTGGTACTTGCCCTTGGTCTCGTTGATGCCGATGACGACCGCTTCGCCCTCAACAGCGAGGATGCCGGCGACAGTGTCTTCGACAACCTGCTGGTGCCGAGCCAGCAGGCCAGCCAGCACGTCACTCATCTCCTTGTAGGCCGTGGCCGTGGCCATGGCATTGGCCATCAAACCGTCGAACGACAATGCATGTGCCAGCGCCATCAGGCGCTTCATGGGGCGTGCCGCCTTTCGCGGCAAAGTTTGCGAGGGCAGCGCGTCGAAAGCGGCCCACACAGCCTCCGAGATGGCCGTATTGGCAGTCATGTCGACCGGGTCAGTCAGTACGCGGCGTCCGCCGCCGCCTCCACTGCCGCCGGCATCGGCGTCCTTGCGGCCCAACATCAGGTCACCGACTGCCTTGGCGGTTTCCCGGTTGAAGTGGGGCAGCACGCATTCCACCGAATTCAGTCGGTCGTTGCCAGGAATGCGCCGCGCCAGCGGCGCGCGCACCATACGGCCCAGCAACTGCGTGATGTGCGTTTCATCCTGCGCCGGTCGAAACGACATCAACACCTCGGCGCGCGGGCAGTCCCAACCTGTCGAGATCGCGTCCTTGGCAAACAACACCCGAATCCATTTGCTCTCCTGTACGCGTTCGGGACTGATGTGCGGAACCACGTGCCCGCCAATCTCTAGAGTTTTGTGGTCGCCGAAGACGTGTGCGAGCGACTCCTGCTTCAGCTCCGGCCAAGCATCGCGCACCGTCTCAAAAGCCGTCTTCAGCAAATCGTCGGACGGCGTATTAGGCATCTGCACTACGAGCAGCGGCACCACCGGTTCCGCCGGCGGCGTTTGCGCAGCGGCGTAGTCCGCCCACAACTTGCTCGCCTCGGCCACGCGCTTGGTGGCGCGTGTGAGCAGCACGGTATCGAACTGGCCATCCTCGGCCGGGAATTCCAGGCGGATGTCGTCCTTGAGCAGGCCGGATTCCTGCACGCGCGCGGGGTCAACTACCACGTTCGGGAAGCTCACGCGGTTCTGCGCATTCGCCATGGCCTGGTCGAACCGCTGAACCGTCGCCGAGATGCCCCACACCACGGGGATGGGAGGGAACCCGCCGCCACCCGTGCCGTTGATGAGCTGCTGCACGATCGTCGCGCGCTCATTACGCTCGTGGGGCGATGGCGTCCTCATGCCGCGGTGTGCTTCATCCAATATCAAGTACAGCGTCAGCCGCTTGTCTTCGATGGTGTTCCGCAATATGTCCCACATGGTCTGTGCGCGCTTATCCGGCGGCACCGTGCGGCTCAGCGGAAACATGTCGTTGTCATTTGCCTGTGGCGCGCCGCGCACCAGCAGCGAGTTTTTGCCCAGCTTCTGGGCGTTCAGGAAATACACCTTGCCGGGCGATAGTGCGTCGGCCTGAAAGTCCTTCTCGATGACCTGCATGCGCTCGGCGGCAATGTCGCTGGCCTGATACAGCCGCTTTTTCGTCTGCTGATTCAGCGCCGGGTCGTCGGTGAACCACAACACCACCGCACCGGGGTCGGGTTCAAAGTCGTAGTCGTCATTGCCTTCAAACAGGGCCTCGATGACGGCGGCCGCCATCACCGTCTTGCCGGACCCCGTGGTGGCGGTCAGTGAGAACGCGCTGGGGCGCCCACGCCGAACGAACGCATCCTTGGCATCACGCAGGTTTTCAAGCACGTCCACCACGGCGTCGGTCTGGTAATCCTTGAGGGTGAACCGCATGGCAGCTACTCCCGGCCGGTGTTGATGGTGAAGCTGGTCAGGTACGACGCATACAGGCGCACTGGCTCAACGTCTTCGGGCAGCGCCTTGCAAACCGCCTGGTAGGCACGGTCGTCGTCAGTCACTACAAAGGCCATGCGGGCGTCGTCCTGCTCGGCCAACGCCTCCACGAAGGCCTGGCTGCAATCCGGGTTGAACAGCACGCCATACGCCTCGACCACTGCGAAGTCATCGACGGCCTGCTCAACGCGCCGGCCGCGCGCACCCGCTTTCAACCACAGCAGCGGCGCAATGGCGGCGAACGAGCGATGGTGGGCGACGCGTCGCGGGGCCTCGTAGGTCATGGTGAAGAACTCGACGTTTTCCTCGAAGCCATCGGCCATCGGGAATTCGTCGGTGAACTTGTAGTCGCCCTTGATCGGCTCGCCGCCAGGTGTTTTGCCGGTGATCGCGGCCTTGATGCGCGGCTTGGTGATGTGGTCGCAAATGCCCCATTGCTCCCACTCGGGATCGCCGGGGCGGAGGCCCTTTTCGCGCAAACCCTTCTGCTCGTCGGCGCTGACTTCGTTGTTTGTGACGCTGATGCATTGGCGACAGCCGCCATCCTGCTTGTTGAGGCGCATCACTGCGTGGGCACTTGTCCCAGAACCGGCGAAGAAATCCAGTACTACGGCATCACGCTTTTCCGAGATAAACAATCTGAGCACGTCCTCGACCGCAAACAGCGATTTGGGAAATGGGAATTGGCGGCCGGGCAAGAGCGAACGGACGATTCTAGTTCCGTAGTGCTCTGCATTATGTGATCGGAGATTCCACTGGGTTGGCGGTGCCTTCGCAGACTCCGATTCATAGTAGGCCACGACTGATCCGTCGTTGTTCCTGCCCTCAACAATCGCGCGCCCCTCTTCGATGTCAGCGATCGGTCCGCTCTTGAGGTACTGAATAATGTACTTCTGCGGTTTGCCAGGCATCGCTTTTCCGGCTCGCGCATAGCCTTTTCGCCATCTCTTCTGGAAGGTCGGACCGGTGACCGCCCAATTCATCTCCGTCCCGTCGTCTCGCACTGGAAACACGGCAATGCAACCGGGTCTCTGTGGGGCGGTTTCGCGAGGCTGTTCGTGCGGAATTGGTTGCCCGATCGCGTCAATCGCCCCTGTCTCTTCATTTACGTAGATTGGGTAGAACTGCGCGGGACGTGTTGGGCGAACGGACTGAAGGTCGCGACGGCGCGCTGTTTGCCAATCGATCTTTATCCTTTTTGGTTCGTCATCATCCTCTTGATTTGCGGTGACATCTGCGTCGATCGGCCTGCTGCCCAGCGGTGCGTCCGTACTCGGATAAACACCTGCATCGCCAATTCGCGCTATCACCACATATTCGTCTACACGCTTGAAGCCCTCCGTGACACCTACACCCTTCGAGTTGATCACTGATGAGATCATACGAATGCGGGCCGCGGGTATCGTTTGCTCAATCAGCAAAACCAATCTGTACAACTCGTTCGCATCGATAGTGACAATCAGTACAGCCTGCTTTGGATCTAGGAGCCGAACTGCAAAGCGCAGCCGGCGTTCCATCATTGCTAACCATTTGCTGTGCTTGTACTGATCTTCTTTATCGACGTAATCGTTGTTGTACTTCCAATCCTTGTCGCGCGTGTTGTAAGGCGGGTCGATATAGATGGCGTCCACCTTGCCTGCATGTGTGTACAGCAGCGCCTGCAAGGCGTGGTAGTTCTCGGCATTGATGACGGTGTGGAAGGGCTTGTCGCCGCCGCGTTCTACCTTGCCGGTGGAGACCAGGCCGGGATAGATCGGATCACGAAATTCGGCGACAACCACCAGGTCTTCGACTTCGCGCGTCGCGTGTTCGACCTCGTCCTCGGCGCTGGGGCGGACCAAGTCGGCTTCGCGTTTGCCGCCCGCATTGCGAATTTTGGCAACCTGCCAGAGTCGCTGATCAACAGCACTGGCCGCTTCGCCGCGCTCGGGCATGAAGCGCACCTTGTCCCCACGCCGCACCGGCCGGCCCGGCAATTCGACAGACTCCGGCGTATGCCGCTCGAAGTTCAATCCGAACGCGCGCCGCGATTCAAGCGCCCGAACTTCTGCTTCGATCTCGGCTGCCAGCTCCGGATTTTTCTCGCCCACCCGGCGCAGCAAGTCGCGTAGCGTTGACAAGTAAGACTCCCCAATCAGTAGCGGTTATGCCGCCACCGAGCATTCATTGCGTACGTTTTCGATCATTGTAGGGGATCAAAAACTATCGGAAAGAAAAGATTCTTGTGGCCCCTCTGTGCCGCGTTTTAACAGCGATCAGCCCATGGTTCCCCGCCACATGCGACCGGCAGGCGGATTCACACCTATCGCGACCGAAGCCACAGTTCGGCTGCGCAGACCGAAGGCTTTGTCACGCGCAAGCAACCCGGACGCCGCACCAATTTGTAGGTGGACGCCCCGGGTTTTGCGATTTATCGAGCCACGATCACGGGCGGCAAAAAATGCATTTACAACAATGTTGTTTTTGCCATTCGGCAAAAATGCCTTTCATGCCCAATAGGGTGTAACTCATTGATTTAATTGGTGGGCCCACCAGGACTTGAACCTGGAACCAACGGATTATGAGTCCGCTGCTCTAACCAATTGAGCTATAGGCCCGCTGCCAGACGGGGGCAGGCCGCGTAGTTTAACCGCTTAGCGGGCGAGCTAGTGGCGGATCGACTCGGACCGAGAACGGCATCTGAATTTCGTAGGTGACGCCGCCGGTGCGGAACGTGGCGGGCGTGCCCTGTTCCAGCGCGCGTTGGCTGGATACGTAGATGCGGTCGCCGGTCGGGGCGATGGCCACGCCGGTGACTTCGGTCACGTCGGCGCTGCCGGGCAGGCGCAGGAGCGGGATGGTGGTGCGGTCGGGCATTAGCACCATGCAGCGCATGTCTCCGCCGTCTTCGACGACCAGCATTTCGCCATCCAGTGTCATGGTGATGTTGTCGATGCCGGTCATCCGCGTTTCCGCGCTATCGACCGGGGAGCCGACGGGGCCATCGGCCGGGCTGTAGATGCTTTCGATGGTGTTGGCTGCGGTGTCGATCACCCAGATCACGTCATCGGTGTTCGGGTCGCCGGTGGGCTTGGTGGTGAAGTACACGAAGCCATTGAGGTAGTAGACGCCTTCGTTGCCGCCAAAAATGGTGCTGTCTTCCAGGTAGACGTCGGGCTGGGGCGTGCCGTCGTCGACGGCGTTGAGCCATTCAATCGGCACCGGGCCGTCGAAGGCGGCTGCCAGATCGCCGGGGACCCGCAGCACCTGCAGAATGCCGGTCGCCATGTCGGGACGGCCGTCGTCGGGCCAGTTCGCGGGATCGAAGATGGTGCGGTAGAAGCGGTCGCTGCCGGTCACGTCTTCCGTGTGGTAGATCGCCTTGCCGACCGGGTCCACGGTGACCATCTCGTGGGCCTTGCGGCCGAAGCGGTCCAGGCGCACGGCCGTGCCGCCGTCGCGCAGCGGGCTGGCTTCGAACATGTAGCCGTCGGTGATTTCTTCGCCGTTGATCCAGGTGCCCCATGGGGTGGCGCCACCGGAGCAGTTGGTGGTCGTGCCGCTCTGAATGGCGTAGGCGTCGATGAGGTTGCCGTCGGCGTCAAAGCGCAACGCGCCAACGCCACCCTGAAAACCTGTGAGCGCCTCCACCGTTTCTCGCGCAATGCCGCTGACCGTCAGATCACGCACTTCGGCGTTGCTCACGTAGATCCAGCCGCCGTCATCTGTTCTGAAACAGGTCCCGCCATCGGGGTCGGTATGCCAGAGGAAGGTCGGATTCGATGCCAGTGGCGGCTGGTTTGCGACGGCCACCACCCGCGAGGTGAAGCCTGCCGGCAGCTGGATGCCGTCTGCATTTGCGGGCAAAAGCGGCCCAATGTCGGCGAAGTTGCTCCGAAAGTCCGGGTTCATGCCACCCGGCCCAGTTCCCTCGGTGGCGGGTAGCGCGGATGTGCCACAGGCCGTCAGCCATGTGGCGGCTGGCACGCTGCCGGCGCAGAACAACAGGTTTTGCAGAAACTGGCGTCGGTCCAGGCCGCGGGCCTGGGCATCTTTGAGTAGCGGGTTCATGGCAATGGGCGAGAGGACAACGGCCTATAGTGTATGCGGCGCGTTGCGATTGCATGACGTGACCAGGATCGCCCGGTATGAAGAGCCGGTCGAATGGTCCGGGAAAGCTGCAATCGCCGGTAGCTGGCAGGGCCGAGTGCCCGCGCCGGGATGCCGTGTAGGCACGGCATCCCGTGGCGGCTTGTTTAGCTCTCGTCGAGGAAGCTCTTGAGGTAGGTCGCGCGGCTGGGGTGACGCAGCTTGCGCAGAGCCTTGGCTTCGATCTGGCGGATACGCTCGCGGGTTACGTCGAACTGTTTGCCGACTTCTTCCAGCGTGTGGTCGGTGTTCATGTCGATGCC
>JAGLCS010000105.1 GCA_023146115.1 Abyssibacter sp.
ATGGACTCGCTGAAGCTGATGACGATCGGCGCGGAAACCAACCCGGTGACCGAATCATCCAGCGTCGCCGGACTCATGGCAGGGTCGGTCACGCCCGCCACACCCAGCGCGCGAGGAGCGGACAGATCCGGCGAACTGAACGTGCGGTAGTCCAGCACCAGATAGGCGCTGTCGCCACTCAGGCTGTCGTAGGCGACATCCGTCGAAGGTGCGGCGATGTTGCCGGCGCTGTCCAGCAAGGCTTCGCGCGCCAGCCATAGCTGTACGCGTTCACCTGCCGGCAATGCGGCATCCGTTTCCACCGTCACGGTGCTGCCGGATACCGTGGCGGCAGCCACTGCCACCGTTGTCTGTGTGGGTGCCTCACCAATGAGCACCAGCGCGTCGTCGGCATCCATGCCCGGCTGCAAGGCCTCGCTGAATTCGACGACAAAACCGTTCGGCGCCACGCCATCGATACGGCTGGCCAGCGGCGCGGGACTGACGCTGTCGTCGACCACGCCATCGGTGGATTCGACATGCGGCGGAATGCCGTCACCGTTCGGATAGGGATCGACGGTGACAGTGGCGAGATCCATGACCCCACCATCGTTGGTGGTGGCAAAGGAGATCGACGACGCGTCGGTCGGCTCGTCGTCCAGTTCGGTGCAGCTCGGCAGAGAAGCCGATGTGGTCACGATCTCGTGCCCGCCGACAGCGACGCGCACACACGAGTCGGCATAAACGCCGGCGAAGCTGAACAGGCCGGCACTGTCCGTGGTCGCCGTGCGATTGGCGCCGCTATCGTAGGTGGCGGCCACGCCGACATTGCCGTCCTGATCGAATTCCACGCCCTGGAACTCCAGGGTGACCTGCACGCCGGACACCGCAGCGCCGGTCTCGGCGTTGCGGACAGTGCCGCGAACCTCGGTATTCAACGCAGGCAAGCGCACCGGGCCTGTATCGACGTTGAAGTTGTTGATGAACACAGGATCATCGCCAGGGTTGGCGATGACATCGGCATCGGGGCTCACCCGAACCGTCGCACCCATGTGGGGCATCTCCAGTTCGCCGGTGTCCAGCACCAGAGTGATCGGTCCGTTGGCGTCGTTGGCGCCGATACCGGACGTTCCGGAGACCACGACCCCGGGCAACTCGAACTGACCCGCATCATTCGTGACGGCCGATACCGCCGCCTTGACGACCGCGCCGGTGTACCGAACAACGACCCCCTCAATCGGGCTGCCGTTGCTGTCGAGCACCGTGCCGGTCACCGTGCCGGACAACGTCGTCACTTCATTCGGCGTGTCGTCTTCGTCGGGCGACATGCAGCCCGTAAGCGCCAACGCCATACAGACCATGCCGGCCTGAACCCACCGCAAACCACGAAAAGACATACCAACTCCCCGGGCGATCTCTTGGATCGCCGCTAACCGTCAATGGTCCGGTGGCGCGCGGCCACCCAACATCATGTTTGCTTGATTCTTGCCTACGATTCCCCGAACGTCGCAAATGTGTATTGCGCCGCGCCTAAAGCATGTCGCAAGAACGGTGCCTTAATCCACACGCAGCGTACAGTATCCAGGGAACTCGCCCCGACATGGGGCGAAACACGGGGTGGGGTCATGATCGAATCGAGCACGATGCGTCGGGTGTGCGCGGTCTGCGCGTTCGCGGGGATGGGACTGGTACCAGCGGCGCTGGCGCAATCGGAGGCAGACGAGATCGAAACCGTGCCCACGATTCCGGTCGCGGCACTTGATCCCGAGGACGTTCCGACAGAAATGGATGCGGACACCATCGAACTCGAAGAATTGGTGGTCACCGCGCAGAAAACGCGGCAGACACTGCGCGAGGTTCCGGCGTCGGTCTCCGCGATCAGCGGCGAACAACTGGCCGAAGCCAACATCCTGCTGCCCAACGACGTCAATAATTACGTTCCCAACCTCACGATGAAGATCACGCCGTATCTCAGCGAGGTACGTATTCGCGGCTATGGCACGACCATATCGAACCTCGGGGCCGAGTCCTCGGTCGGCACGGTCATCGACGGCGTGTATTACGGCCGCTCGACATTCCTGTCGTCGATGCTCTACGACGTCGGGCAGTTCGAGGTCATACGTGGGCCGCAGGGTTCGTTATTCGGCAAGAACACCATTGCCGGCGTGCTCAATCTGACCACCCGCGAACCGGAGCCGTACAGCGAGGCATCGATCCGGCTGATCGGCACGGACAACCTGGATCAGCGCATTGCCCAGGGCGGCGTGACCATCCCGCTGTCTGACACGGCGGCGGTGCGCATTGCCGGCGCGTCCTACGGCATCGACGGGATTCTCTACAACACCTTGCTGGATCGCCCCGAAGCGGATTTCAACGCAACCTACGGCCGTATCAAGCTGCGGCTGCCGGAGTTCGGTTATGGCGGCCGCATCACCCTGGGCGCCAGCATCGCGAACCAGTCGTTCAACAACAATGCGTTTCAGATCGCGGAGCTGACACCCACGGTTTTCGAATACATGCAGCAGTTCGATCCACAGGTGGAAACCGACCCGCTCAACGAGCTCGTGTCCAGTAACGTGCCGGCGTTCGCGAAGGTCGAGACCCGCTCCGCACAGGCCAACATCGAGTATCCGCTGAACGGGTGGCTGGGCGTTCCCACCGTAGATCTGACGTCCATTTCCGGGTATGCACGAACGACGACGATCGAGCGCGACATCGACTTCGATTTCTCCCCCGTACCGGCGCTGCTCTACACGCTGCAGGAACCCAGCCCGTATGAACAGTACTCGCAGGAGCTGCGCGTCAGCGGGCTGGCCGACAGCCTGTTCGGCCTGTTCGGCGAAACCGAGTTTATCCTCGGCGCTTACTACTTCGACGCCGATTCGTTCAATAACGAGTTCATCGAAATCGAGGACCTGGGCGCTCTTGCCGGCCTGGTGCTGGCCAACCAGGCGGACAACCCGGGCAGCGGCGATGTCGTGCCGACGCCTGGCCTCGGTGGCGGTATTCCGATTCCGCCGGCGGTGGTCGACGCGCTGACCCAGATCGTCATGTCGCCGCTGGCCGCGGAAATCTTCGCCGCGCAGGGACAAAACGAGAACGTGCTGCTGACGCTGTCGCAACAGCAACGCTCCATGGCACTGTTCGGACAGGTCACGACCGAAATCCTCAAGGACCTCCACGCAATTGTTGGATTGCGCGTAGGACGCGAAGACAAGGATGCGTATCTGACCTCGACGGCGCCAGACGGCGCGATCTTCATTCCGGCAGTGATCGGACAATCCAATCACCAGTCATCGCTATCGCGCTCCGAAGATGAAGTCTCGCCCAAGCTGGGACTGCGCTACGACATGGGGCGTCGCGCATCCACTTACGCCATCTGGGCGCGCGGCTTCAAGAGCGGCGGCTTCAACGGGATTCCTCTCAACGATGAGAATCTGGAATTCGAACCGGAACGCGCCGACAGCTATGAAGTTGGCTTTAAGGCCCGCCTGCTGAACAACACGTTGCACACCAATATCGCGATATTCCATACGGATTTCGAGAACTTGCAGGTCTCCACGTTCACGGGCTCCGAGTTGTCGGTGCTCAACGCAGCGGCCGCACGGACACGTGGTTTTGAGGCCGATCTGCGATGGCTCCCACCGATCCGCGCATTCGAACTCGACGCCAGCGTCGGCTACACCGACGCCTATTACACCAGCTACCCCAATGCGCCGGCGCCGGCGTTCAGCGACGACAGCTCGCAGGACCTCACCGGGCAGACCCTGCAGAATGCACCGAAGTGGTCGGTTAGCGTGCTACCCAAGCTTCTGCTGCCCGGCTTTTCGCCATCCTGGGGCATCATCGTCAATCTGGAAGCGCTCTACACCAGCGAACGGTACCTGGACGTGGATCTGGACCCGGCCACGTTGCAGGACGACACGATCACCTATAACGCCCGCCTGTCCGTCGGCGCGGTGGACCGTGCCTGGGGCCTGACCGTCTCGTTGCAGAACATCACCGACGAGCGCGTCCTCAGCCAGGTCACGGACCTGGCCGTGGCGCCCGGCAACTATGGTGCAGTGACCACCACCGTGGGGCGCAGCGTGTATGGCGCACTCAGCTTCGAGTTCTAAGGTCCGTCACGGCCAGCGCGGCAAAGCACGGATCAGAAGTCGTAGTCGTCATTGTCGACATCAAAGTCGACATCGGTGAGGCCCGGGTTCAGCGCAAAGTCACGGAAGGTGTAGAACTCCATCAACTGGCCGTCGGCATGCCACATGCGGATCTGTGCCGGCAGGCCATTGTCCTCGTAGAAACAGAGCTCGCGCTTGCCGACCGGATAAGGGGCGTTGTCGTCGTCCGGCGGCGGCCCTTGCGGCAGCAGACAACGGGCGGGCGCCTGGTGCACGGAGCGATCGGAGATATCCACAGCCGGCTCGGTGCCTCCCGAGGTCGCACGCTGCGCCTCGATGCCGGAGTGCAGCTTCTGCGCGAGATTGAAGATGCCACCTTCATGCGGCGGCCGCAGATTACCCGCGCGTTTCACGAACGAGCCCTGGGGATCCAGCGACATGGTCCACCCGAACCAACCCGGCTGGTGAAACTTGATCTTGCCCTTGTAACGGTCGGTGCAAAAGATGATTTCGCGCCCCTCTTCGGGGCCGGGCAGCCAGCGCATGTACCGGCATTCAGGCGAACGCTGATGCTTCATGAACAGCGTCTCGACCGGCTGCAGTTCACCATCGACGCGCTGCTGCTTGGTCATCGTCGCGGTGTAGCCGTCGAGGCGGGAAACCGTGTCAACGAAGCGCAGCAGCAGCTCCGCCGCCTGGTCGCGAGTGGACGCCGCCGCTTCCTCGACTGGGTCGCCGGCGTGTAGTGGTGGCGCGGCCACGGCCCAGACCAGCACAGCCGCCAAACCCAGCCTGCTCATCAGATTCCGAACCCCACCGATAACGTTGCATTCACATAATCGGACTGGATGCCGGCTTCACCGTTTAGAAACAACGCACCAAACCAGCGCGACACGCCGACCGCAAGGCGGGCAGCGTTCACGGTTTCAGCATCCAGTGAAGACTCACCGAAAGACACATCAAAGCGGCTGGTCGACCAACCGGCATTGCCGTAGACCGTCATCGTTCCCAGTCGACGCCGCAGCGCCAGGTCTGCGCCGATGGAGTCCAGCTCCACGTCGTCCTCCCCGATCAGCGAGGAGTAGGCACCGCGCGCCGCGACCTCCCAGCCGGACATGCCGGAAACGGGCCACGCCCACCCGATACTCGCACCGAGCACGCCGTAGCCGGAATCCGGTATGGCGGAAGCCATGGCGCCCAGCGACCAGCCGGAATCCAAGGCCATCTCGCCGGCCACACCAATCTGCCCCAGCAGCGTCGTGTCCTGTCCGAACACGCGGGACCAGGCATCGTCGTGCTGCACCGACGACATCGACGCGACGCCGGCACCGAGCCCCCAGTAGCCGGACAGCGGGCGGACATGCTGCCACTGCCGAAACTGGTAAGCGTTCGCGGCATCCTCTGCAATCGCTTGAAAGTCCGCCTGCGAGGCATCGCGCAGTCGATCGAAATCGAAGGCCTGTGCCGCCGGCGCCGCCGCCCACACAAGCAGCCACAGAACTCGCCGAACGACACGGGCGAATACGGCATCACACTGCCGGTGATTGTTGGCTCCCGCCATCCGATCCTTCATAGACGTGCACCTCATTGGCCTGCCCTGGCGAGTCTGGTCCTGCTCCCCGTCGCTGAACGCCGGACGTAACGCCCGGTCATACCCTGAAGCACCAGCGATTGATAAGCCGCGCGGGAGCGCATGATGCATACAACGGCAAGATTCTTGCCGTCTGGCAGTCTACATAAGTCGAATCCGGAGAAACGGCCATGAAGTCCGTACGCAACCTGGTTTTCTCATCGGTGGCCTGCCTCGCAGCGCTCGGCACGGCCGCGGCCCAGGAATCCGGCGCGGAAGCCGAGGAACCGTCGCTCTGGGAACGCCTGGCCGCCGAACGCAACGTCACGTTGCCCCCGCGATACGGCGTGGGTCTGATTTACGTCGGCTACAGTCACGACATTCGGATCGACGAGTTGCGCATCGCTTCCGACGACGGTCGCCGCGGCGGCATCGACTTCGTTGAATCGGACGACTCGGAAATGACCAATCGGCAGCTGCAACTGCGCGCAGATGCTTGGCTGCTGCCGTTTCTGAATGTCTTTGCGCAGGTGGGCGCCGCGGACAATACGCTGAGTACGAACGTCAGCGTGGACGGCGAGGACATTGTTGCGTTCGTCGGCGACGAGAGCCGCTGTGCGCCGGACGCCTCGCCGCGGCCGGCGCTTTGCGACCAGACGTTCACGGCCGTGGGCAAGCAGGAACCTGGTGGTGAGGTCTACACGCTGGGCGCCCTGCTCGCGCTCGGCCGCGGATCGTATTTCGCGCTCGGCGGCCTCGCCTACACCTGGGCGGACCTGGACACGGCGGATGCGCCCATGGAAACCCTGGCGCTGTCCCCCCGGATAGGTCGCCGCTTCGGCCTCGGAAACCACGGCGAACTGGCGGTTTACGTCGGCGCGTTGCACATCGATGCCCATGTGGAGTTCAGCCGGAGTGCGACGGTGCCCACACCGAATGGCAGCACGATCGTGACCCTGACCGCCGACATCACCAACAAGGATCCGTGGAGTTACGTGCTTGGCACCAATTGGGACATGCAAAACGGCTGGAACCTTCAAGCGGAACTCGGTCACGGCGCGTCACGCGATGGATTCATCGCTTCGCTGACGCGCCGATTTCCCTAAGCGGCGCTTTATCCGCCGCTAACGCGTTGCGGTCGGTGTTGCTGTCGACGCGGCCGTTGGGCTAGAACCACCGCCGAGGTACTGCCAAGCCGCGTACAGATCAATCAGGCCATAACCGTAGGCGTCATCCACACCGCGACGACCCAAATCGATGGCGGTGGCGGTCAGCGCCTCGCGCACCTCGGCTCCGGTGAGCGTCGGATCGCTGCTGAACAGCACGGCCGCGGCACCGGAGACATGCGGCGCCGACATCGATGTGCCGTTGTAGAGCTCATAGGAATACTCTTCCAGCATCGTCGTAACGGTGGCGTCCACACCCACCGATGTCAGCAAGGCCGATCCGTCTTCCTGTGAAATGCTGATGGCCGGAATCGACGAACTGTCCTCGCCCAAGGTCCCCAGAAAGGCACCCGGTTCGTTGTTGTAAATCACCACGGCGGCGCCGCCACCGGCCTCGACCGCCGCGATTTTCTCGGCAAAGGAATTGTCGCCACGCTCACACAGCACGACCCGACCGCTCCAGGACGACGACCGCTTGCACAGCCGACCGTAGGCCAGCGCGCCGGTTGCCATGCCGTAGGCGGCATTCTCCAGCGCATTCGCCTCGTAGGCGCTTCCGTCGACCTCGAGGTCTGCCTGCTCGGTGAACGGCACCGTGCTCAGTACCCCGACGCCAGGCGCGGCCAGTTCCACGGCGTCGTTCTTCTGTGAAAAAAGTGCAACGGACATGGTGTCGTCCACCGCCGCGACGGATACCACGGACGAATAGCTTGCCGGGTAATTGTAGGCGCGCGTGCCGCTGTTCCCCGCCGACGCGATCGACAGCGTACCGACGCTTTCGATCCAGTCGAAGGCCGCTTCTTCCAGCGTCTGCGCACTGCCGCCGCCGAGACTCATGTTGATCACGTTGGCGCCCGCCTCCGCGCATTGAAAGGCGATGTCCGCGAGCGTGGACGAGTACGACCACGCACATTCGGGGCCGTCGAAGACCTTGCCGATTAGCACGTTCACCTGTCCGGGCGACACGCCGACAACGCCGAGGTCGTTATGAACCGCGGCGATGGTGCCGGCGACATGCGTGCCGTGACCACAGGTATCGGTATCCCAACCCGTCGGCGTCCCATCGACCAGATTCAGGGCCGCGAGATCATCGTGTGCCGCAGAGATCCCGGAATCGATGATGCAAACCGTGGCGCCTGCGCCGGTCGCCGCACCAGAATCGATCACACCGTCGCGATCCAGGTCCCAGACGTCGCGTGCGCGCACCATGTCGATGCCATAGGGCACCTCCTGCGCCATGGGGTAGCGTTTAACGTCCGGCTCGATCGAAAGGATCCGCTTGTTACGGCGCAGCCGGTCGATCACGCCCGCCGGCGCCGAGACCACGAAGGCGTTGATCGCATCGAAGCGGTAGTGCCGTTCCAGCGAGCTTTCTTGGCCCAGTGCATTGGCGACCGCAGCCATTTTTCCCGGCTTGACTTCAATCCAGACCCGCTGCTTGGCCGCAGCCGAAGCACTGCTGACGTACAGACTCGCCATGATTGCGAGCACGACAATTCTCAACATCGCGTGAAACCTCCCTATTCGGATCGATTAACCGCAGTTCCGTCTGCCACACTCTAACCGTTCGATTTCAATGGCAAAGCCCGACACGGTCGACAGTGCAGGCAAGGCTTGCCATGCACGACGCCTGTATTCAATGCAAATTCAACGCCGATCTTCGCAGATGCCGGAGCCAAATGGAGGGCGCACGCGGCCGGACTGTCGCATCGGTCACAAACGCCAGCGCATTCGCAGGCCGAACCAAAGCAGTGTCAGTGGCTGGTAACGGCCCGTGACTCGGTTGCCGGTCATCGGGTCGACATCATCAACCTCGCCCCCGCGGCTACGTAGCACTCCGGTACTGAAGTCGACCGTCCGTCGCTCGTTGACCACCCAGCTAAACCCGCCCGTGAGGTACAGGCGGCCTGCATCTGCAGAAGTCGCGCTCCGATTCTCGTCACTGACGGCGGCCGACTCCCCGGCCACGCCTGCAGACAGCGTCCAGCGTTCGTTGAGCTGGTAGCGCATGCCGAGCGCAACCAGGTAGGCGTCCTGGAATTCCAGCCGACTGCGAACCGTGGGCGTCGCGTTATCGAAGCGGATGATGACTTCGTCGAACCGAGACCAGCGGGTCCATCGCAGGCTGCTGGCAAAGGTCCAGCGATCAACCGTCCAAGCGACGCCGGAGGACAGCGTCTCCGGCAGCGTCAGGGTGAGGCCGAACCCGGTATCGCTCGTGGCCGCCCGCACCAGCGCCACGACCTCCTCTTCAAAGGAGCCGCCCGTTGCCAGCAAGGCGACGCGCGTGGTTGAAAAACAAGGGTCGTTTTCAAAGTCCTCCAGGGTCCAGCCCAGGCGTTGACGTGTGGCATCACCGTGCAATCCGTGCTCGATCGGGGACAGATAGCTCAACCCCACGGCGACCTGGTCAGTTAGCGCCATCCGCAGGCCGGCTTGCCAGGCAGCGGTAAAACGGCTGGCCTCGGCGCGGTGACGGAAGTCGTACTTGCCCGGCAATGTCTCTTCCCCGGCGAGGGCGCAAGCCGGCGTGGCCAGATCCGCCCCGGCGCGCGCCTCAACCTCGCGCTGAACGATTGCGCCCAGGTCGACATCGTTTGAATACTCGAAGTCGAACCAATGCAGTCGCGCGCCGACCCCAACACGCAGCCGCGGAGTGACCTGCCAGGCAGCACCGGGGGTGAGCTCGATCCCTCGAATGACCGTGTCGATGGCGTTGTAGCGCCCCTTCCAATCCGCATCCCGGTGTTGGGATGTGCCGTAGGGGGCGGCCAGCGTCACGCCGACGGCGAAGCGGTCGCTCATGCGTCGCGTCCAGGTCCAGTCCGGAATCGGGGCGTCCACACGACCACTGCGGCCGCTGTTACCGCCGCTGATCGTTGAGCCGTCGGTACCCTCGCGAACCGCGACTCCCTGGAACTGTGTCGACAAATGGGCAAAATGTGCCCCGGTCGCCAGACCCGATTCCAGGGCCAGGCCATGCAGGGCCGGGTTGCGGACTGCGGCACCAGGATCGTAGTCAGCCGCATCCACGCCGGCGAAGCCCATGCCGCTGGCGCCGACCGAATCAAACGGCAATGAAAATCCGCCCGCTGCCCAGGCTGGGGACACGCCCACCAGCGCAGCGCTAACCAAGGTGCCGAGCAATCTGCCCATCGCGTATCGCCCGTCCAATCGGAAGCGCTATGGGCAGCAGGAATCAGGCCAGCCGTTACGCTGAACGTGAACGACGGGATTCCCCGGTTTTTACTCCGCCCGTGCCTGCTTGATCAGGTCGTAAGCCCGGGTGATTTCACTGGTTTTCTGCTCCGCCACGGCGCGCATCGACTCAGGCAGGCCTTTGGCTGCCAGGCGATCCGGGTGGTGTTCGCTCATCAGGCGGCGGTAAGCCTTCTTGACCTCGGCGTCGCTGGCCGATGCGTCAACGCCGATGATCTTGTAAGCGTCGGCGAGTTCGTCTCGCTGCGGCGGCCGGCGCCCCCCGGCCGACCCGCCGCCCTGCGCCATGCGCAGCGATGCATCAAGGCGGGCGAGATCCTGTTCAGACAGCCCGAGCCCCCGGCCAACGCGAAAGATGAGTTCGCGTTCGTTGTCGGTGATCTGGCCATCGGCAATCGCCACCTGAATCTGGGCGGTCAAAAAGACCTGAATCAGATGGACCTGCCCGCGGCAAGTACTGCGAAAACTGCGCACCTCGGCGTCCACGTCGAAACCCGCCTGCTTGCCGCGATTGAACGCGGCGATGGCCTGTTTGCGCTGCTCTGGGGTGAATCGGAACCGCTGCATCATGGTCTCCAGCGCGGCGATCTCGGACTGGTCCACCCGGCCATCGGATTTGCTGATGGCTCCGGCTACCGCGAACGTCGCTTCCAGAAACTGGTGCTGGGCCGCGCCAGCGATCAGACGTGTGGGTGACACACGGCTGATCTGCCGCGCCAGCCACCAGCCGGCGGCGGCCCCAAACAACAGGCCGGGCAGCCGGCCGAACGCGAAGCCGATCACGGCTCCAATGAGGATTGCAGGAAACATGACGCCGGATTCTACGCCAACAGGAAACGACAGCGCCGCCGGTGGCGACGCTCCGGCAGCGCTGTCAGGGCATGTCTAGGGACGGAAGTCCATGAAGATCCGGCCGGACCGCACCACCGGCTGGCCAAAGGCTTCCAGCACCTGCTCCCAAGCCGGGCTGTTGGACGACGTACCCGGCAGGTTGGCCCCTTCGAAGCGGGCGCCGTTGTCTTCGCTGACCCACAGCCTACCCTGAGACGCGGCCACGACGACGTAGTTGCCGACACCACGCACATCCGAGGTTCCACCGCTGAACACGGTGGTCCAGTTCACCAGGTCGTCGCTGTAGGACAGCCCACCCGTGGTCGTCACGAAGTACCGACCGTTGATGAGCCGAATCTCATTGATGGGGCTGGACACGCCGGGCGGCAGTTCTGTCCAGTTGGTCAGATCAGCCGAGCTGTACAGCTTGCCGCTGCCACCGCCAAACAGGTACTGGCTGCCGTCGTGCATCACGTCCAGCGGATGGAAACGGCCCGTGGTGCCGCTATACACCTGCTCGGGCAGCGTGCCGGAGATGTCCGTCCAGCCCGTTCCCAGATCGCGGCGAATCTCGCTGCTGGAGAATCCGAACTGCGGGTAGGCCAGGAAGGTGCCAGCCGCCTCGTCGAGATCCGCGTAGGTGCCGCGGACCAGCGTATTTTCCAGCGTCCAGTTGCGACCATCTGCGCTCACGTAGCCGATGACGCGGTTGTCGCTGCCGTCCTCCCCGAAGGTCGCCGAGGTGATCGGACCGCCAACCGCGACGAACTGCATACCGTTCCATTCGATTTCAAACAGCGGCACGCGACCGTTGGGCGACTGGTAATCCATCGGCAGGGGCTGCTCCTGCCAGCTGAATCCACCATCCTGGCTAATCGCGATGACCGGAACTTCGCCGTCCTCGTTGCCCTGTTCGTCCAGCACGATCCGGCCACCCGCAGCCACGAGACGCTCACCGGCCACGACCACGTCGTTAATGGTGAACGACGCATGGTGGCTGCGGGTATCCCAGTTGCGTGCGTCGGTGCTAGCCCAGATCTGGCCGTCGTGGCCGACCGCCACGTAGGTGGTGCCGTCGTAGGCGATGTCGTTGAGCTGCTCGACGGCTTCGCCGACACGACCCTCGTTGGTCCAGCTCTGCCCGTCGGTGCTGGTGTAAACGTAACCGCGCACACCCACCACGATGAACTGCGAGCCGTCATGGATCATCGCCCGCGGTGCGCCCTGGTTCAGGAAGTGCTGGCCGGACACCGTGACCCAGCTTCGGCCATCTGCACTGCTCTGCAGCGTGTTGCCGTTCAGGATGCGGTAGAACGTCGTGCCGTCGTACGCCACCGTTGGGCTCATGTTGGCCTGGAGAGCCGCGATGTAGGGCGTATCGTCAGCGGCCTGGGTCCAGCTGTGACCGTCGGGACTGACATAGGTCGTGCTGCCATCACGGCCCACGAACTGCGTGCCGTTGTGGTAGATCTCGGTGACAGGTTCCGCAGGTTCGACCTCACCCCACAAATTGCCGTCGAAGCTCTTGAGCGTCGTGCCGCGTGAGACTGCCGCGATGAAGGTCTGGCCATCGGAGGCAAAGGCCCCCAGATTCCCCGATGTCGAATCGACCAGCGCCGGCGTGTTCGCGGCCACCCACAATTCGGTGTTGGTGCTGCGGAAGATCTGGCCACGGCCACCAACGGTGATGAACTGCGTGCCATCCCAGACCACCCGGTTCAGGTCATTGTAGGTCTGGCGGGGCGATACCATCCGCCAGGCATCGGATGCCTTGGGCGGCGCGGTGTCCTGCGGATCCCCAAAGAACCCGAGGCTGCTCTGACCCAGCGCGATCGTGCCAATCGAGCCCGTCGCGATCGTGTAGAGATCACTGGACAGCGCGTAGCCGGTCAGATCGCGCAGACTCGGCCCGATTAGCATGACATCGTCACCGACCAGCACGTACAACCCGTTGGCGACGGTGATGTCGCGGATATGGCCGTTGATACCGCCCAGCGACAGCCAGTTGAACCCGTCGGCACTGATGGCCAGTGCGTTCTGCCCCACCGCCACGAACTGGCTGCCGTCCCAGATCACCTCGCGCAGGTCGGGGTTGTTGGGTATCGGTGTCGCCAGCGTCCAGGTGTTACCCCCATCGATACTGGTGAGAATCTGACCATCGAGCCCGGCAGCCACGTAGGTCCCGTTGTGCTCGGTGATCGCGTGAAGGTTGGTCGACCCGCCGGTCGCCACCTCCGTCCAGTTGCTCAGATCGCTGGACAGAAAGGCGCGACCACCGAGCCCCACCCCCACGTACCGGCCCTGCTGAGCGTGCAGGTATTGCATGTTGAGAATGGCCTGGTTGCCCGGCAGGTCGGTCCAGTTCGTGCCATCCGTACTGGTCGACAAAAACGCACTGCGCAGGGCGATGAACTGGCTGCCGTCGAACGCGATATCGGTCGGCCCGCCGCCAAAGCTGCCGCCGCCGGTGAAGGTCTGACCGTCGGTGGTCACGAACGGCAGGCTGTTGAACTGTCCGGCCATGACGAAGCGACCATTGCCCCATTCCACATCGAGAATCGTGCCATTGGGCGGCGTGGCGATCGGTGCCAGCCCGCCGATCACGTCGGCACAGTCCGCATTCAGGATCAGGTCACGCGCCGGGATGCTGCCCGCGGCCGAGGTTGGTGTCGGCGTGCAGCGCTGACCGGCCGGTTGGCGGATGATCTCCAGCGTGTAGGACGCCCCCTCCTCGGCGGTGCCATCAGCAATGCGCACGGCGGAATTGGTCTGCGTGTAGGTATCTTCCAGCGGCACGCCATCCAGCGTGAAGCGGTAATCCAGCGTGGCTCCGGCATCCATGCCGGTGATGAACAAATCAACGCTATAACGGCCCGCCTCAGAGCAGGTGATGTCGATGTTCGTGATGTCCGCGCCGCTGACAGTCCCGCTGCCATTGGCCACGTTGCAGACCAACCCGGAGGACGGTTGCGCACGGACCGTGTAGTCGCTCCCATCAGCAACGCTGGCTGAGTAGGTCACCGCAGCATTGCGCAGCGCTCCGTCATTGGCGAGACCGCCGCCGACCAGCAGTTCCCACTGTCCCATCGAGGAGGTGCCCGGCACGCCGGAGATGGTCCCCGACAGGGTGTAGGTGCTCGGAGTCGAACAGCTGATGTCCACGCCGGTGATGTCACTGCCGGACACCGTACCGCTGGCATTGGCGACGCTGCAGACCAACCCGCCCGCCGGCGAGGCCGTGACTTCGTAGCTCGCACCATCGGCCACGCCGGTGGCGTAAACCACGGCGCCGTCGGCCAACGGGCCATCCGCCACCAGCGAGCCGCCGACAAAGGCTTCCCACTGGCCGCTGCTGCCGCCCGTACCTGCGCCGGAAATGGCGCCCGAGACCGAATAGGTCGCGGCCTGAGTACTCATGCAGTTGATGTCCACGCCCGTGACATCCGCACCGGACACCGTACCGGCTGCCTTCAACACCGTGCAGCTGAACCCGGCCGGGGCGAACGCACGCACGATGTACGCGGCACCGTCGGTAACGGGAGAGAGGTTGTAGGTGGCAGCCCCATTGGTCATGGCGTTGCTGGCGACCACCGTGCCGTTGACTTCCAGCTCGTATGTGCCGGTTGAACCGGAACTCGGCAGGCCGGCGATCGTGCCGCTGATGTCAAAGCCCGCCGCCTGCGAGCAGTTGATATCCACGCCGGTGACGTCACCACCGCTGATCGTGCCCGACGCGTTCGCCACGGCACAGCTCAAGCCACTGACGGGAGAGGCGACAACCTGGTAGCTTGCGCCATCGGCAACCGGTGCGGCGTTGTAGGTCACCGCGCCATCGTTGAGCGGCCCGTCATTGACCAGCCCGCCATTGATGAACAGCTCCCACTGGCCAGAACTGCCCGTGCTACCCGCACCGCCAATCGCGCCGGCGACGTCGTAGGTGGCTGCCGAAGCCATCGTGCGCGAGGTGAACGCCTGCATCACCGTGCCGACGGTCAGCGTCGTGGTCACGGTGGTGTCGAATGTGCTCGCCGAGCTGTGCCGCACGCAAAGCGTTTGACCGACTTCGACCACGCCATCGGCGGACGTGAAGCCGCTGGGCTGACAGTTCGGCGACCATTCGCCGCCTGTCACCGATACGTTCACGGTGGAGTCGATGCCGGAAATCGTGACGGTATTCGAGGTGACCACGGTATCCAGCGCCACGCCGGTCTGATCGGCGAACGCGAAGGCATCTGGCGTGTTGTCCGGCCCACCCGTGGAACCCATCCGGAGTTGACCCAGAAAGGCCGGCACGCCACTCCCCTGCGCCTGACTGGCATCGCCGATGTTGATTTCGTTGAAGTTGCCTGCGTGATTGTCCGACAGGGCATATTCGATCTGCGTTGTGGCATCCAGCCAGATGATCTCTGCGGTATTCGGCGTGCCGCCGAAGCTCCGGTAGAACGGACTGCTCAAACTGCCCGCCGGCACCATCAGGCTGCCGTTGGCCGCGACGGTCACCGCCACGGTGTCGCCGTCGCTGAACGGACCGCCCGCAGCGGCCTCGCTGTACGTCAACGTGTAACTGCCGACCAGCGCGCTATTGATCGTGGCCGGGGTCGTGGTGCCGCCGCCGGTGGTCGTGATGCCCGGCGCGCCGGGGTCGACAATCACCCCGTTGGCGACGCCATCGTCGTCGCCGCGACCGCCGTCGACCAGCGTCAGGATGACAGTGCGTCCATTGAAGCGCGCGCCGTCGACGCCATTGAAATCGAACTGCGAGAACTGCCCGTTCTGCACCTTGTAGTAGGTGTTCGGATTGGAACCCGACGGCAGCCGGATGGTGACATCCACCGTACCGCCCGGCGTCAGTCCGGTCACGCTGAAGTCATAGAATCCATGGGCGAAGTTCACGCCGGCCGGAGCGGCATTCGGTGCCGGATTGGAGATGACCCGCGCCTGGCTGAGCGTGCCGGCCGATGTCGTCAGCGTGACCGTACCGCCAGGTGCCGTGAGCTGCGTTTGACCCTCAGTCGTGTTCAGCAGATTGATTTCTGCAGGGTCACCGCAGGCGGCAAGCAAGAGCGCAACGATGGCGCAGATCAACACTCTGAGTCGTACAGGCATGGCTTCCACTCCCCGGGGACTTGGTCCAGGAAACTCTAGGCATGAGCCACTTCGGTCCATACCCCCCAGACGGGGGTGTGCCGGTCTCGTGCCTCGGCGCCGCTGTTTCCTCTTTTGGAGGAGGCACGTCGAGCACTTGCGCTTTACCCTCCGGCTTTCATAATCGGATGCACAGGCTGCAGGGGACCGTCACCGGTGGGTGTCGGCGGCCGCGACGGGGACAGCTCTTGGGGGACGCAAGCTCGCAAGTACAGGGCAGCCGCTGGCCAGCGGTGGGGCGACGCGTGGGTGGCTTCCCGGGTGCGGTGGGACGCAGCGCCAGCGCCTCGCTGCTGTTTGTCGTGGACCTGGTGACGTTCATGCTCCAGGCCTTGCTGCACTGGTGGCAGCGCAGCCCCGTTCGCAACCGCGCCACGCGCCGTGCGGTGGTTGTCCAGATTCTGTTCAGCGGTGTCGATGCCCTGCCCCTGCTACTGCTCATTGGCTTGGCCATGGGCATGGCGCTGACCCCACCTCTACTGATGGCAGGGTCCTCGATAGGAGAATCCGAAGAGCTGGCCCGCTTGCTGGTCGTCGGACTGGCGCTGCAACTCGGCCCCCTGCTCACCGCAGTGATCCTGATCGGGCGCAGCGGGTCGGCCATTGCGGTGGACCTGGCGCAGATGAAACTGAACCGGGAGGTGGCCGCGCTGGACCTGCTCGGGATTCGGCTCACGGATTATTTCGTGGCCCCGCGCCTTATCGGTGGTGCGATTTCCCAGCTGGCGTTGGCGATTTACTTCGCCGCCGTCGCGCTGATCGGCGGCAGCCTGATCAGCCCACTGCTACTGAGCACCGAGCAGCTGTCGCTACTGCCGGCGCTGGCCACGGCCATCACGCCCGGCGATGGCCTGATCTTCATCTTCAAGAATCTGCTCTTCGGCATGGTCGTCACGGGCACCGCCTGTTTCTGCGCGCTCAAAGTCGAGGTTTCCCGGACGGAAGTGCCGCAACGCACGCAGCAGGCAATCGCATCGAGCTATGCGCTGGTCTTCGTGATTGCCGCGTTTTTCTCGTTGCTGGAACTGCCATGAATCTCGCTCTGCAATGTCGCAATCTGACTCCTGCAGGTTATCCGTCGTCAGCCGCGGTGGATCTGGACGTCCCGGCTGGCAGCGTCCTCGTCATCGCGGCACGCGGTGGCCATCATCGCAACCGCCTGCTGTTCGCGCTCGCCGGATTGGAGCCCGCGCAGTGTCAGACGCACTCGTTGTGCGGTGTCGATCTGCTGGCCCCGGATCGCCGACGGCGCCGCCGCGCACGCAATGGGTCGGCGGTCATCAGCCACGCGTTTCCTTTGCTCAGCAACCTCAGCGCTTGCGCCAACGTCATGTTGCCGTTGATGTACCACCGCAGGATGCCGCGCCGCGATGCCATGGCCGCGGCCCATGAATTGCTCGATGCGGTGGCATTCAAAGCAGATCGCGATGCGCTGCCAGCCTTCCTGAACCAGGACGCCCGCTGGCGTGCACTACTGGCCCGAGCGCTGGGCAACGGGCCGCCGATCCTGTTTCTGGATGAGCCGTTCGAGCTGGACAGTGTGGAGGAGTGGCGGACCCTCGCCGACCTGCTGCTCGCCGTTGCGGAGCAATTCAATTGCACGCTTGTGGTCGAGACCGCCCATCTCGAGTTTGCGCGGCATCACGCGGACCAGACCATCTACCTGGACGCACAGGGGTCCGCTGTCTTCTCTTGCGAACAGGCCTTCGCGCTCACCAATCGACACACCAGCTGGGTGGCATATCTGCGCCGCCTGGGCACCTACACGCACTCGCATGCAGCCATCTGACAACAGGCCGGACACCCCGGCAATGGGACCTCCGCGCCGTGTGCACTACGTACACACGCTGGACTACAGCTGGCAGGAACGCCTGGTGGGTGTCTTCGTGATCGGTGCGTTCTTGCTGCTCATCGCGGGCCTGACATTTAACGATCGCATCGGATTTCTGCTGACAGACAGCTTTGCATTGCATGTACTCACCGACCGGGCAGAAGGCTTGAGCACACGCACGCGGGTCTACGCCGCAGGCGTTGAAGTCGGGCGGGTGCGCTCGATTGAGGTCGACGAGGCCGGGCGCATCGACGTGGCATTGCAAATTCGATCGACCTACGGCGACCTTATCCGGAGTGACTCGGTGGCCACGGTCGGCGCGCCCTCGATGCTGGGCGGCGCCACGGTCGACATCAGCAGCGGCAGCGAGCGAGCAGCTCCGGTGCTTCCGGGAGCCCGGCTTCAAGCCCAGGCGGGCGCATCGCTCAATGACGCGATCGGTGAGATCGGCCCGGCAATGCAGAATCTGGCGGACATCCTGAATCAGCTCAATGCGCCCTCCGATCAGGGCGTCTCGCAACTGCAGCAGATGGTCAACGATGTCGCCTCCGTGACGGGTAGCCTGCGTCAGCTGGGCGATTCGTTCGTGAGTGGCGATGGGACCCTGCCGCGGCTCATTCGTGAGCCCGACGCGCTGCAAGCGCTGGAGCAAACACTCGCGAACACGCAGGCATTAACGCGCGACCTCCAGCAGCAAGTCGCGGCATTCGGCCCGATGATGCAGAACGTGTCGGCGGCGACGGCAACGCTCCCGCAGCTATCCGAAAGCCTGATGGTGCTGGAAGCCAATGCGAGCCAGTTGATGGCCACGCTGGCCGACCAGGGCGAGGTCATGCCGGGCATGGTGCGGGACGTTCAGGCCCTGCTCGACGAGGTCGGCAAGACAGTCGAGGCAGTCAATACGACATGGCCAATCTCACGCGGCGTAGAACGCCAGGAAGCCGCGGAACAACCCACTCGCCAGGTCCTTCCGCCCCAATGACGCACCGCTGGATCACATGGCTGGCGGCCGGCGTACTCGCTGCATGTGTCGGGCGGCCTGATGTCGCCTCGAGCCCGTCTGGCGAAGCCGAGCAACTGCTGGGCGCAGGTCAGCGCGCCCTTGCCGCCGAAGAACTCAACCGGGCCCGCGGCCGGTTTCGTGATGCCCAGCAGGTGGCCCGCGCACTCGACGACACCGATGTGCAGCTGCGCGGACTCATGGGTGAACTGGAAGTGGCGTTGATCCGCGGTGAGATCGAAACCGCTGCCGAACTCGCACCGACTCTTGACGCATTGGCGCGACGCCAAGCCGTCCCGGCCATCACGCGAGCGCAGTCCGCCTATATGCTGGCGCGTGTCGATGCCGCGCAGGGCCACAGCCGTCTCGCGATCCAACGCGTCGAAACACTTATACGGCGTAGCGACGCGCTGGGCGAAGTTGCCCGCCTTCTGTCCTGCCGTGAACAGCTGCGCCTGGGTCCATCCGACTGCGCGGTATCTCTGCACGCGAGTGATGCAACAGTCGGCGCCCGGATCCAGCGGCTGCGCGCCACTGCAGCGGTGCGGGCGGGTGACCTCCCTATCGCGACACAGTGGCTGGAGTCGGCACTGGCCCTGTATCGGCAGCAAGGCGTTCGAGCTGGCGTGGCGGCCACGCTGGATGAGCTGGGTGCGGTGTTCCAGGCCGCCGGCAATCAACCGGGCGCCTGCGATGCCTGGATCCGCGCGCTGGGCGCTAGTCTGGCCATTCGCAGTGCGGCATCCGCTCGGCGTATCACCGCCAGCCTGTCGACACACTGCGTCGAGAATCAACGCACACGGGCAACACTCCTGCAGCTACGCGGAGCCCTGCCCGATACCGGCGCGGTTCGCTGGCACCAAGCCGCCTCGCAACTGCAACGCTTTGAAGCAGAGCGATACCAATCACCATAACCGTCCGGCCCGGTCAGATCGTCGCATTCAGAATCGATACCCCAGCAGCAAGGCGCTGATCACCGGATCGACATCGATGTGCACTTTACTGGTGGCGAGGCGCTCGCCGTTAGCCGCGTGAATCGCGATGGTCGAGGTCTCGGCCAACCGAAGAAACGACACCGACCCGATCACCGACCAGCGTTCGGAAAACCGCCAGTCGAAGCCGACATTGGCGATGTAGCCGAAGCCGCCTTCGGCTTCTGCTGAAACCGACGTTTCTCCGGGATTGCCCGTCGCCAGCGCCAGGGTGCGGCCGAATTGCTGATTGAGCGCGTCCCGGAAGTCGGGGTCCAGCTCCTCGTCGGTGTAGAACGTGTAGGTGGTGCCCAGCGCCACACTGGGGCGAAACGCGCGGGAGGGGTCGCGGAACACGTACTGGAACAACACCGTCGGCGCCCAGAGCCTCGCGGAGGCCAGCGGATTGTTCTCCGGCGCACCAAGGTCCACCTGGATCACGTTGCCAGACGGCCCCGTAGGCTGCACCACGCCTTCGCCTTTCAGCTCAAACTTCGGGGGGATGCCGCCTTCCAGCTTGACCGTGAAATGATCGGTGAACGCACGCGCATAGGCGAGCAAGATCGTCTGGGACTCGGAGACATGCGCCTTGGTGCCCGGCGAGGTGAACGTCGGATCGATACCCAGCACCGCGCCCAGCGCGCTGTCCTGCAACTCGGTGTAGGTTGGGTCGCTACGCTCTCGCGGTGAGAAATAGGCACCGCCGATGAGTAGCTGATTGTTGCCGTCGCCCCACGCGGTTGACGTGGGGCTGACACCGGTGAGGGTGATCACCGTGCAAAGGCAGACCGCCAGAGACCGGGATCGTTTGTACTCGCTCATCTCGCACCATTCGGTCGGACCACCCCCGCGCGTGACGTGCTTCGCTTGAGACCGTCTGCGGCACTGATTGTTCAGCTTGAACGTACAGCCACGCTCGGTTAACACTGGCGACAGGGAGAACTCGCTAGCCATGTCCAATAAGAACAATCACCCACCGTGGGACCGCCCCGCAGGAGGATGGCGCCGTGCCTGAGTGGTGGCTGGTCGCGGCGTTGCTCGCCGCCGGTATGGTCCTGCTGGCGGGCGTCTGTCTGCGACAGCGGCGGGCAATACAGGTCTTGCGTGCGGCCGCGGCGTCGCTGTCGTCTGCGCAGAATGCGACCGAAGCGGTCGCCACCGAGCGTGAGCGCATCTACCGGGATCTGCACGACGACATCGGCGGCCGCCTGCTCACGCTGGCCCATGGTGAACATGCGCCCGAGGTCAGCGCGCTGGCCCGCGACGTGTTGCAGGACCTACGCGCGGTGGTGTCCAGCACGCAATCGGCCGAGGGGTCGCTGCTGGAAATCCTTGCCCAGATCCGCGACGAGATGGAACAGCGGCTGGACACCATGGGCGTGGCGCTGATCTGGCAGCAGGCGCCGAACGTGCCCGACCCGCAATTGCCCGAAGCCGATGCCCTGCACCTTTACCGCATCGCCCGCGAGGCGATTAGCAACAGCGTTCGACATGCCGGTGCCTCGCGCATTCGTATCCGCGTCAGCGCAACCGATCAGCTGTTGTTGATGGACTTCACCGACGACGGCGAAGGCTTTCCGCAGGAGCGCATCGGCAAGGGGCGGGGGACATCGAACATGCGCAAACGGGCAGAGGAACTACACGGCAACATCGACTGGGATCCGGGCACCGAAGGGGGGACCAAGGTCGTGCTGCGGGTGCCGATCCCCCCATCTGAGGGGAGCCCGGCGACCGAGGTTCAGGCGATGATCGCGTCATGAACGAAGCATCCGCCAGCGACACCGCCTCCCTGCTGCAGGGTTTAGTGGTCGAAGATCTGCCCGCCTCGGCCGTCTGGCTATGCGATGTGCTGGAAGAGGTCTTCCCCGACATGGTGGTGCGACAGGCCGATTGTGTGGAATCCGGCCGCAAGACCATTGATGCCGCTGTTCCGCAACTCGCGTTGATCGATCTCGGACTACCGGACGGCTCGGGCATCGAGCTGATCCGCAAGCTGGCCCATGGCGGCCAGACGCCGCACATCATTGTTTCGACAATTTACGCCGACGATCGGCACCTGTTCCCTGCACTGAGGGCTGGCGCCACCGGTTATCTGCTCAAGGATCAGTCCCGCGACCGTGTGATCAAGTCGCTGCGCGGCATCGCGGCCGGGGAGCCGCCGCTGTCCCCACGCGTGGCGCAGCGGCTGCTGCGGATTTTCGCCCATGAACACGAAGAACCGGAGGTCCCGCTGTCGCCGCGCGAGCGCGAGGTCTTGACCCTGATCGCCAAAGGCTTTCGTCTGCCGGATGTGGCCGAGAGCATGGGGGTCACGCGCAACACCGCCGCCGGCTACGTCAAGGCGGTTTACCGCAAGCTCAATATTTCCAGCCGCGCCGAAGCCGCGCTGGAGGCCAGCAGGCTGGGCCTGGTAGGCGATTTGTAAGCACCGCGCACCACACCAGCGATTTTCAAGGCGCAAGCCGGCGCGTACCCTGCGCATATGCGCCCCGCCCTGCTTCTGATCGCGACTGCACTGGCCCAGGCGGCCATTGCCGCCGAGCCTCCGGCTCTGCACACGGTCATCAATGACCCGATCACCACTTATCGCACCGGCCCGGAAGTCGTGGAATCCGCCGAGCTGTATTTCCGCTCACAGGGGTGGAAGAACCGCGACTGGCACGACGTCTGCCTGACGCCGGACTACGTGGCCAAGCCCGCGCTTTGCGATGAACCGATGGATCACATTCCGATGACGCGGAACGTACCGCCGATCATTTCGGACCTGCGCCCCGGAATCGATGCACGCGACCTCAGCAGTCAATGGTCACTGGCCAATCACTACGATCAGGGCCGCTACATTCCTCGCGATTATCCGGAGGCGGCGAAGTGGTATGCCGTGGCCTCGCGCGAAGGCATGGCCGCAGCGCAACACGAACTCGGCACGATGTATGAGGAAGGCGTGGGTGTTGACCGTTCCAAGCAGGCAGCCTTTTCGCTTTACCGCTCGGCAGCCGATCAAGGCTACGAGCCGGCCTTGAGACGCGAGGCGCATCTGATCGCGGGCCGCGATTATCACGTCCGCATGGACGGCGGCGTGCTCTACGACCGACCGGAAGCGCTATCCGGCTACGGCCTGCGCCACGCGCTGGCTGGCGGCATGGAGGTGCTGGTATTCGACCGGATGCCGCACTGGTATCGGGTGTACGTGCGCGACCTCGATCGCTGGGGCTGGATCCGGCGCGAGCACGTCGAGTTCCGCGTCGACGGCTGACCAGGTCCATCGCGACCATGCAAATCGTCGCTCATCAACGCAGGCTCTCCGTCGCTCCGCTGGGCTGGCTAAGCGGCGGTCTGCCCTTGGTCGCCGTGCTGATCTGCACGGTGTGGTCGATGCAGCAGGGGCTGGTCCCTCAGTGCATGCCACTGCTGGAAGGTTGCACTTCGGTCAGCGCCACCGGACGCCATGGAACGCCTTATTTCATCTTCAAGGCGCTGGTGATTCCGGCAGGCGTCGTGCTCATGGCGTTCTGGATGGTCGCCGGGCTCTGGTGCCTGGACCTGCGTCGAAACCTAGCGGGGATCACCTTGCTTTGTGCGGGGTTCGCCGGCGGCCTGTTCCTGATTCTCTATGCCACCTTTCTCGGATCCGACGGCCCCTGGTACGACTGGCTGCGTCGTTTTGGCGCCCGGATGTTTTTCGCGCTAACCGCCTTTGCCCAGCTCATGCTCACCGCCGCGACCTGGCACGGCCTGGCGGATCGGCGCCCGACGACCCTGCGGATCATGCTGGCGCTTTGCATCGTGCAGCTCGGAATCGGGCTCGCCAGCCTGCCGGCACCATTGCTGCTGGACGATCCGGATGCGATCCAGAACCTCGTCGAATGGAACTACGGACTGGCGATGCTGCTGTTCTTCCCCGCGGCCGGCGAACTGATGCGCCAGCAGGGCCTGCGACTGGGGCTGACCGCTAGGGCAGCCGCCGAAACCCGAAGCTGACCAGCATCAGCGGAATATGCGAGGCCACGGCCGGCACGCTGAGCACCATGTCATTGGGAACGGCGAAGCAGTCGCCGGGACGAGTGTCCTCGGGAACGATAAAACGATGCTGCGCCAGACTGGCGTGCTGGAACAGGAAATCCGTGTCCCCGGAGAGCACATAGGTCAGCGAGGCCACGCTATGCTCGGGCTGGTGCGCCGGAATCTGCTGCCCGCGGCGCACCACCAGCACGTCGGCCGATTGCAGGGCGATGGCGCTGGTGTTCATCAGTGCCCGACAGAACTTGACCGCACGCAGGCGCAGCAATTCCGCTTCCGGCACGTCCCAGGCATCGAATTCCTCGATGCGCGCATGCCCTCCGGCACGCGGCGCCGCGCGGGTCCGGTCTTCCTCAGCCTCGGCCAACGCCTCGAACAAGGCCTCGTGATAAAGCGCATTGTCATCGAAGCGAATACGGCCAATCGTGGGGGTTCGGTGCACCAATTCGATTGAGAGGTGTTGTGGCCACACGGGGATGGCGCCGCTGTCGATCTCCATTGTCTGGGTCATGGGGCAATCCTCTCCGGCGTCCAGCCGTGCAGGCGGCGAAAACGAACCCGGCGATGTCTGTCATCGCCCAGCTCCAGCAGGTCGATCTGCTGCACCGTCAGACGCAGCAACGCGAAATGAGCACGCCCTGCATCCTCGGGCATTTGTTCCGGCGACGGCGCGACCGGATCACCCGGTGCGCTCACCAGAGCGTACTCCCGTCGCTGCCCGGTGTGCAGCGACGACCACGCCGCGTCGACCGCCTCACCCTGCGTGTCCACCGCCCCTTCACCCGACAACCGCAGCTGCCAGCGGCGGCTGGCGTCGTAGACCATCCACTCCGCGGCGGGGTTTTGCTGCAGGTCGCGAACTTTGCCGCTGCGCGCATCGGTGTAGGCCGTCAGACACTGCGCAGCGCGATCCACGCCTCGCAAGACAACGGTCCGCACGGCGGGCCGCGTCCGAGCACTGGTGCCCAGCGCACCCAGGCGCATCGGATGCCGCGGCTCGGCGACGGCGGATTCCAGCGCCTGCCAGAGTCTGTGCCAATCGTCGCTCAAGATCCCAGCGCGTCTTCGATCGCCCGGACCAGTTCGGGGTCAGCCGGTTTGATTGCGCTGGGAAAGCTGCGAATCACCTGTCCGTCACGGCCGATCAGGTATTTGTGAAAATTCCACTGCGGGTAACCGCGGTTGTCGGCGGCCAGCGCGACGTAGAGCGGATCATCCGTGCCTTCCGCCGTTGGCGTCTTTTCGAACATCGGAAAGCGCACGCCGTAGGTCAACCGGCAGAATGACGCCACCTCGGCCTCGGTGCCGGGCTCCTGTCCACCGAAATCATTGGACGGAAAACCGAGCACCGCGAAGCCCTGCTCCCTGTACTCATCGTAGAGCGATTCCAGTCCGTCGTACTGCGGCGTGTAACCGCATTTGCTGGCGGTGTTGACGACCAGCACGACCTGATCGGCATAGGCCTCACAAAGGCGCACGGCCTCCTCACCCGCCAGGCGCCGCTTGCTGACATCCAGCGGTCCATCACAAGTGGCCTGCGCCCAGGTCGTTACAGACAGCAGCGCTGCACCCAGCGCAAGTGTGTTCCATCGCTTCACGTTCGATTCCTTCATTGTGACCGGTAGCCGCGCTCGCCCACTTCCACATCAACGACGCGGCCATTCTCGATCCAGGCGATCCGGAGCAATTGATCCGGTCCAAAGTTGTAGATCCATCGTTCTCGCACGACTTCCACCCGATGTCCCTTCAGGTGCGCGCCGTAGCCGCGGTAGTCACGCGGGCCGACCGGTCTGAGCACGCGAGCGATCTCGGTGTCGTCCGGCTGGCCGCATTGGACGATCAGACGAAACTTGGAGAGCCCCTCGACCACATCGAAGGATCCGCATCGGCCTTCGCCCGTCGACCGGAAGCCGTAACCGTCCTGATCGATATCGATCAGCGAGCCGCGCCGGAACCGCAGCACGCGAATGAGCTGGCGCGGCCCGAAGTTGTAGTACCAGGTCTCGCTATCGGCGGCGACCGCATGACCGAGATAGTAGTGGCCGGCCGCATCCACCAGGTCCGGCTCACCGCAGAGCGAACGGACGCGCAAGCGGCTATCGCCCGTCTCGACGATCTGGCCATCACAGCGGAAAGCCGCCTCGGCCTCCGGCATGACGAGCAGCGCAGCGGCTGCGAAAAATATCGCGATTATCGGTCTCATACCCTGTGAGACAATCGTCCTCGGTCATCGTCGTCCATTCAGCCAGACCTCATCGATGGAACAATCTTCCCGCTACGCTGCACGCCGCGCCGCCGGCCCGCAACGTCTGTCTGCCCTCGCCCATCGCGCAGTGGCCCTGCTGCTGGCCGCCTCGACTCTGTTGCCGCTGGGGCTACAGGCCGAACCGGTTCGCCGTGATCACATCAATGTCGAGCTGGTGGCGGCGATGGACGCAGCCGTGCCGGGCGAACCGCTAACCGTAGCGCTACGCCTGGAGCCGGACGACCACTGGCATACCTACTGGCGCAACCCCGGCGACTCCGGTCTACCCACGCGCATGAGCTGGACCCTGCCGGAGGGCCTGCAGGCCGGCGATATTCTGTGGCCGTTCCCCGAGCGCCAGCCAATGGGGCCGCTGACGAACTTCGGATACTCGGGCGAGCATTTCCTGCTGACCGAAATCGACATCCCGGACACGCTAGAGGCCAGCACGCTACCGCTGGTGGTCGCCGCGAGCTGGCTGGTCTGCGATGACGTGTGCATACCCGGCTCAGCCGATCTGACACTGGAGCTGCCGGTCCGCGACGCCGCACAGCCTAGTCAGTGGGCGACTGCACTGGCGGCCACCCGCAAGCACATCGCCACCCCGCTGGTCGTGCCCGCGCAATACGCCGTTGACGGCGATCGTCTTCGCATCCAGCTACAGCCAGACGCACTGGGGGATACCGCCAACGCCGTTTATTTCCCGGCAACGCCCGAGCTGGCCAGCAACACCGACGAGCCGGTGTTCCAGCGCACTGACGATGTGCTGGAAATTTCAGTCGGCACCAGTGAATACCTGGGAGAACCGCCGACGCACACCGAGCATGTCGTCGTGCTCGACGACGAACGCGCCGTGCGCTTTCAGGCGCAGCTCATCGGTCCCGAAGCACTGGTTCCGGTGGAGGCCGCATCGGCTCCAGGTGGCAGCGGTTTCAGCCTGTGGCTGGCGATTCCGTTCGCGCTGCTGGGCGGCCTGATTCTGAACCTGATGCCCTGCGTGTTCCCGGTGCTGTCGATCAAGGCGGTGTCGGTGGCGCAGCAGTCGGGCAGCGAGGCCGCGCACCGGCGCGCCCATGCACTGTTCTACACCGGCGGCGTGGTCGGCGGGTTTGTACTGCTCGCGATCGGTCTTCTCGTATTGCGCGAGGCCGGTGAACGCATCGGCTGGGGCTTTCAACTGCAGTCGCCGGTGTTTGTCGCGATCCTGGCCTGGGTGATGTTCATCCTCGGGCTGAGCCTGGCCGGCGCCTTCGAGGTCGGAACACGCCTGATGGGCATTGGTGATTCGCTGACGCATCAAGGGGGCAACCGCGGCGCGCTGATCACCGGCCTGCTCGCCTGCCTGGTTGCCACCCCCTGCACCGCGCCGTTCATGGGGCCGGCGATGGGTTTTGCGATTACCCAGCCCGCCGTGATTGCGCTCACCGTGTTCGCCGCGCTGGGCCTGGGCATGGCGCTGCCGTTTCTGCTAATCGGCTTCGTGCCGGCGGCGGCGCGGCTGCTGCCACGACCCGGCGCCTGGATGCTGACCTTCAAGCAGCTCATGGCCTTTCCGATGTACCTGACGGCCGTGTGGCTGATCTGGGTGCTGGGCCGGCAAACCGGCGTCAACGGCATGGCCATCGGCCTGACCGGCATCGTGCTGCTGGCCTTTGCCGTGTGGCTCTGGGGCCGCCGCCCGGCATCCGGTCCGCAGCGCGTCGTGCTGGCCGCCATGGCCTGGGCCGCGGTGCTGCTGGCGGGCGTGCTACTGGCCTCGCCACTGCTCCGCAGCGCACCGGCGCAAGCCGTCGAAACCACCTCGGCCCATGGGGGCGACTGGGGCGACTACGCGCCGGACCGCGTGGCGGCATTGCAAGCGAACGGCCAGGCCGTGTTTGTGAATCTCACCGCGGACTGGTGCGTCACCTGCCACGTGAACGAACGCGTGGCGCTGAACACGGGCGAGGTGATCGCGGCAATGGAACGCGCCGGCGTCACCAGACTCAAAGGAGACTGGACCAATCGTGATCCGGTGATCACGACGGTGCTAGAACGCCATGACCGGACCGGCGTGCCGCTTTATCTGCTGTATCCCGGCACGGCCGGCGCGGCGCCTCAGGTCCTTCCGCAATTGTTGACACCGCAGCGGGTGATTGCTGCGATTGACGCACTCTGACCCCGTTTTGCCCAGGAGGCTCGACCATGCGCAAGCTGCTTGCTCCGATCGCCCTGCTCGCCCTGTCTGTCGGTACCGTGGCCCAGGCCAAGGTCGCACCCGGCAATCCCGCTCCTGACTTCACGCTGCCCAGCGCGTCAGGAGAGACCATTTCGCTCAGCGATTTCAGCGGCAAGACCGTGATTCTCGAATGGACCAACCACGGCTGTCCGTTCGTCCAGAAGCACTACGACAGCGGCAACATGCAGTCGCTGCAAACGCAATACACCGGTGACGAGGTGGTCTGGTTGTCGATCATTTCGTCAGCGCCCGGCAAGCAAGGCCATGTGACGCCGGACAAGGCCCTGGCGCTCACGACATCCCGCGAAGCGGCACCCACGCATGTGCTGCTGGATGAAGACGGCACGGTGGGCAAAATGTACGGCGCCAAGACCACGCCGCATATGTACGTGATTGATGAGGAAGGCACGATGCTGTCCTACATGGGCGCCATCGATTCCGTCCCCAGCGCCGACAAGGCCGATATCGACATGGCGACCAATTACGTGAAAACGTCCATGGCCGCGCTGGCTCAGGGAGAGCTGCCAGACCCGGCGTCAACGCGCCCCTACGGCTGCTCGGTCAAGTACTGACGATTGCAAACAACCGGCAAGGCGCTGCGCGCGTCTTGCCGGTTGCTCTGTCACTTCTTCCGCGGGCCGACTCCACCCAGCACATGTAGCGTGAACAGCGTGAGCAAGGTGACGCTCAGCGCGACAATCCACGCCTCGACCGCGACGATGACACCGACACCGGCCACCATCAGCAACGAGGCCGCGGTGGTCAGGCCGCGCACCCGATCCTGGCCCGACACGAAAATCGTGCCCGCGCCGAGAAACGACACGCCGGCGACAATGGCCTCGACCACGCGAATCGGGTCCGTACGCATCGCGTTACCGGCATCTGCGCCGAAGCGGTCAATCAGCAAATCGGCCGACCCCACCAGCAGGGCGGCGGCGCCACCCACCAGCATATGGGTGCGAAAACCGGCCGCCTTGCCATCGGTCTCACGCTCAAAACCGATGATGCCGGCCAAGGCCATGGCGACAGCCACCTTGCCGACCAGTATCGCTTCTGGAATCACAACGTCTTGAATCACAACGTCGGAACCTCCTTGCTCCGGCCATTCAGATAATTTTCGAGCGCCTGCAGTTGGCCGAGGTGCGGCTCAACGCCGGCCCAGTCCTTTCGTGACGGAGGGGCCTTGGTCGCGTTCTGCAATTCGATCAACTCCGATTCGAATTCGCCTTGCTCGATCATCCCGGCGGCACGCATGTCCTTGAGACGCTGAATCTGCTGCCGCTGCTCGCTGTCGTCCACGGCGCCCTGGGTGAGCGCAGCCCGCGCCTCGGCGATACGAGCCCCGTGCGCCTGGAACTGCGCGGCGCTGTCATAGCCAGCGGCGGCGAGACGGTCAGCCTTGTGCTTCGACTGCGTGGCCTGCGCGGAGTTCTCGGCCGCAAGCTGGTGCAAGGCCAGACGGGTTTGCATCCAGCGCTGGACATCCGCTTCGCTCAGCCCGCCGGCCACGGCGGCCAGCGCCAGGCCCGGCATCACCAGCGCAATCCAAAGCCACTGCCGCCGCCGCATCGGATCAGCCCTTGTCGGCTTCGAGTTTGGCCATCAGCGGTTTGATCAGGTCCATCGGCAGCGGGAAGATGATGGTCGAGTTCTGGCCGCTGCTGCCGGTGCTGACGTCGAGCAGGGTTTGCAGATACCGCAGCTGCATGGCCTGCGGCTGGGCCGATAGGGCCTTGGCGGCCTCGGTGAGCTTCTCGGCAGCCTGCTGTTCGCCCTGGGCATGGATCACCTTGGCGCGCCGCGAGCGTTCGGCCTCGGCCTGGCGGGCAATCGCGCGGATCATCGATTCGTCCAGATCGACATGCTTGATCTCCACATTGGAGACCTTGATGCCCCAGGCGTCGGTGTGGCGATCGAGAATGGTCTGGATGTCCTGGTTCAGCTTGTCGCGCTCGGTGAGCATGTCGTCCAGCTCATGCTGGCCCAGCACCGAGCGCAGCGTGGTCTGGGCGAGCTGGCTGGTCGCTGCGTAGTACTGCTCCACCTGCAACGTCGCCTTGCCGGCGTCGACCACACGGAAGTAGACCACCGCGTTCACCTTCACCGAGACATTGTCACGGGAAATGACATCCTGGGTCGGCACGTCCATGACGATGACGCGCATGTCGACCTTCATCATTTTCTGCAGAAAGGGAATGACCAGTATCAGCCCCGGCCCCTTGGTTCCGGTATAGCGACCCAGGGTGAAGATGACGCCGCGCTCGTACTCGTTGAGGATCTTGATCGACGAAACGATCAGACCGACAACGGCCGCGACGATGATGGAAATCAGTGGTGTCATGTGCAACCTCCGTCGTTGTTCGTGCCAACCGGCTAGTCGGCGCGTTGTATCGGCTCGACCTGCAACTCCAGACCCTCACGGCCCGTGACGCGAAACCGCTCGCCGGCCTCCAGTGCCCGCGCAGGACGAATCTTCCAGGTTTCTCCGGCGACGACCGACCAGCCAGCCTCACCGGCGGCCAGCGGCGTGTCGGCATAACCGGTTTCTCCATTCAGGGCTTCGGAGGCCGTGGACACCGGCGCCCTGCGCGATCGCATGAGCATCCACATGCTGAGCCCCATGCCGGCGCAGCCCACCAGGGCAACCCCGCCGATCACGCCGAGGTTGACGCCGTAGCCCGGCACGTCGGCGTCCATCAGCATGATGGAACCGAACACGAACGCGGCGACACCGCCCAGCCCGAGCGCACCGAAACTGGGCGCGAAGGCTTCAGCGACCATTAGCGCGACGCCCAGCGCCATAAGCGCGAGCCCGGCGTAGTTGATCGGCAAGGCCTGGAAGGCGAACAGGGCCAGCAGCAGCGAGATCGCACCGACCACGCCAGGCACGATGGCGCCGGGACTATAGCCCTCCAGCAGCAGGCCGTAGATGCCGATCATCATCAGGATGTAGGCCACGGTGGGATTGGTAATGATCGACAGCAGTTCGATGCGCCAGTCCGGCTCGACGCGCTCCACGGTTAGCGCTGCCGTATCCAGCGTGATCTGCCCGCCGGACACCTGCACGCTCTGACCGTCGATCTGAACCAGCAGATCGGCGACATCGGTGGCGATCAGATCCACCACGTTCTGCGCTTTCGCGGCATCTGCCGACAGGCTGACGCCTTCCCGAACCGCGCGCTCGGCCCAGTCGGCGTTCCGGCCGCGGCGTTCGGCAAGGCCACGGATATAGGCCACGGCATCGTTCACTGCCTTGCGCCGGGAGGCCGTGCCGGCGTCAGCGGGACTGTCGGCTCCGGCGTCGTCCGCCTCGGCGTCTTCGCCCTCGTCATCGTCATCGTCCGGCGAAGACTTCGGCTCAGGAGAACCGCCGGGCGAGCCGCCGACGGGAATGGGCGTCGCCGCTCCAAGATTGGTGGCCGGCGCCATCGCCGCGATGTGACTGGCATACAGAATGTAGGTGCCGGCGCTGGCGGCCCGTGAACCGGACGGCGATACGTAGGTCACGACGGGAATCGGGCTGCCGAGAATGCGCTTGATGATGTCGCGCATGGCGCTGTCCAGCCCGCCGGGCGTGTCCAGCTCAAGAATCAACAGGCTTGCGCCGTCAGCAATCGCCGCATCCAGCGACGACTCAAAATACGCGGCGGTAGCCGGGCTAATCGCGCCATCCAGGGACACGAGCACGGCCTGACCGGAGGCGTCGGCCCGGCTATCGGGGGCGGCGAGCAGCGCGCTCAAACCGACCAGCAGTAGAGCAATCCATTGCATGTGGCGAGCCTACCACCACTGCTCGGTCAACGCCGTTACCGCAGCGGTCGTTAACACCTGCCGGGCATCGGTGACCGGACGGATGACAAGCGCCGGGGCTTCTGCCAATGTCTGGGTTCCCTACGCTTGATCCGGTGCTACCGCGCGTGAGCGTGACCTATTCAATCGGCGAAGAAGTCGCCAACACCGTGACCCATGGTCTGGGCGCCGTGCTGGGCATTGTCGGCCTGGCGGTGCTCGTCGCGTATGCCGCGCCCACCGGGGATATCAAGCTCATCGTCGGCTGCAGCGTGTTCGGCGCCACGTTGATCATCACCTACGCGGCATCGGCGCTTTACCACGGCATTCCGATCGAGACGGCCAAGCCGGTGCTCAAAGCCATCGATCACGCTGCGATCTATCTGCTGATCGCGGGGACGTACACACCCTTCACCTTGTCCGTGCTGGCGCCCCCCTGGGGTTGGAGCCTGTTCAGCGTGGTCTGGGGCCTCGCCGTGGTCGGGGTGATCTTCAAGGTCTTCACCGCCGGGCGCTACGAATGGTTTTCGGTCGCGCTTTACCTGGGTATGGGCTGGGTCGCGATTGTCGCCACCAAGCCGATTATCGAACTCTTCCCGACCGGTGGCATTCTGCTCGTGTTCGGAGGCGGCATCGCCTACACGCTGGGCGTGGTGTTCTATCTGTGGCGTTCGCTCCGGTACCACCACGCAATCTGGCATGTGTTCGTGATCGCCGGCAGCCTGCTGCATTATTTCGCCGTGCTGCTGTACGTCATCCCATTTGTTGACAGCTAAAACGAATCCACCCGTGGCGGTGCAGCGAATAGTCTGACGATGAGCAAGCCGCCACCCAGCCCCGCCGAACACTCGCCACGTACGCCGCGGGCGTTACGTCAGAAGATTGCGCAGCGGGCGCCGGAGTTGGAACGCCGCGCCTACGCACGGTTTGCCCGACGTAGCCGATGGGGCTTCGAAGTCACACGCGTGCTGCCGATTCTGCTCGGCACCTCGATTGGCCTATGGGCCTTTGCCCCGCTGGACACCATGCGGCTATTGACCCCGTATGTGGGCGCCGCAGCCCTGATCTGCGCCGGGCTCTACCTCTTTCGCGTGCTGGCCCGCATCGGACATTTTTCCAACGAACATCTGGCGCGGCTACCCGAACCCAATCGGCCATCGCTGATCCGGCTGAAACGCTCGCTGTACAAGATGGCGAGCGTCCTGATCGGCACGCTGATCATGGCGGGTTGCTACTTCGTTCTATCCGCCATGGTGCTGTCCGAGCCTCGCGGCGCCAGCGAACCAGGTTTGCTGTGGACACTGCCGATCGGCGGGTTGGTCCTGTCGATTTTCTTCGGTGAGGCCGTGACCCGACTGATCGAGGTCGTCGAGGAAACCATGGAGCAGATCGCTGCGTCGACACCACCGGCCTCCCCCGAAGACTGAGTTCGCTGCGTAGAATGCGCGCCATGCAAACGCTGGCTCTCTACCATCTGAAAGGCGGCGTCGGAAAAACCGCCGCGGCGGTCAATCTGGCCTACCTTGCCGCTCGTGACGGCTACCCGACGCTGTTCTGGGATCTGGACCCGCAAGGTGCCGGCTCGTGGTACCTGGAGGCCGAGGCCTCGGAGGCCATCGATGCCGACAAGCTGGTCAAAGGCAAGCTCGCCGTCGGCCGCCTCGTGCGCCCGACCCGATTCGAGAACCTGTCGCTGATGCCGGCTGATTTCTCGCTGCGCTACCTGGACATTCTGCTGCGCAAGGTCCAGGGGAACGACGCCCTCAAGCGACTGTTGGCCCCGTTCCGGGAGATGTTCACGCTGGTGGTGCTGGACTGCCCTCCCAGCCTGTCGCATCTGGCCGCAAACATCTTCGCCGCCGCCGATGCCGTGGCGGTGCCGATTGTCCCCAGCCATTTGTCGCTGCGCGCATTCGACTTCGTGCACGAGGAATACAAGGCGCAAGGCCATAAGCCACGGCGCCTGCACCCGTTCTTCTCGATGGTTGATCGGCGTCGCCGGCTGCACAACGAATTGCTTGTAGACGCACCCAAACGGCTGAAGCGTCGGCTGGGTACATCCATCCCCTATGCGTCCGTCATCGAAAGAATGGGGCAGGAACGTGCCCCTGTCGGTAGTTTTGCGCCTCGCCATCCGGCGTCGCTGGCCTACGAAGCCCTCTGGCAGGAGCTCAAGCAACGACTCCCGGAGTTCTCGAACTGACCGGGGGATGCGGTAGGCTTTCGTCCCCCAACAAACAATGAAGAACGAAACCAAATGGAGTTGAGAGACAGCACAGTTCTGGTCACCGGCGGAGGCTCTGGCCTCGGCGGTGCAACGGCCCGCGCCCTGGTGGCTGCCGGCTGCCGCGTGGTCATCGCCGATGTGAACGCCGAAGGCGGCCAGGCGCTTGCCGATGAGCTGGGCGAATCCGTCCGCTTCATCCGCACTAACGTGACCGACGAAGCCGCCGCCAAGGCCGCTGTCGACACCACCGTCGAACTCGGTGGCCGGATCGATGCCCTGATCAACTGCGCGGGTATCGTCGTGGCCGGCAAGGCGGTCGGACGCGATGGCCCGCATGACCTCGCGGCCTTCAGCCGCTGCATTCAGATCAACCTGATCGGCACGTTCAACATGATTCGCCTAGCGGCCGCTGCCATGCAGCAGCAGGACGCCAACGCGCAGGGCGAACGCGGAGTCATCGTCAACACCGCCTCCGTCGCCGCCTATGACGGCCAGATCGGCCAGGCTGCGTATGCGGCCTCCAAATCCGGTGTGGTGGGCATGACGCTGCCGCTGGCCCGCGAGTTCGCGAAGACCGGCATTCGCGTGCTGACCATCGCGCCAGGCCTGTTTGAAACACCAATGATGTCGGCGTTGCCGGAAGCGGCCCGCGAAGCGCTTGGCGCCATTACGCCGTTCCCGTCACGGCTCGGAAAACCGCACGAATTTGCCGAACTGGCCTGCCATATCCTGACCAATACCATGCTCAACGGTGAGACCATCCGCCTGGATGGCGCCGTGCGTCTGCCGCCAAAATAGTCGGTCCGAGGACCGACGCGAGCGACCCCGTTCCAAGAGGATTTTTTGTAATGAGTGACGACCCGATTGTGATCAGCGGTGCCATCCGCACTCCCATGGGCGGCATGATGGGCAGCCTGTCCGCAATGACCGCTTCCGAACTCGGCGCCCTGAGCATCGGCCAGACACTGGCCGCGTCGGGCATCGCACCGGATGCGGTCGATGAAGTGATCATGGGCAACGTGCTTGGCGCGGGACAGGGCCAGGCGCCGGCACGCCAGGCAGCGCTGGGCGGAGGACTGCCTACCCGCGTGAGCTGCCTGACGATCAACAAGATGTGCGGCTCCGGCATGAAGGCAGTGATGCTTGGCCATGACCTGCTCAAGGCGGGTTCGATCCAGTCGGCCGTGGTCGGCGGCATGGAATCGATGACCAATGCGCCATACCTGATGCCCAAGGGCCGCATGGGTTATCGCTTCGGCCACGCCGAGCTGCTGGACCACATGGCGCTGGACGGGCTGGAGGATGCCTACGAGAAACGCACGCCGATGGGCGAATTCGCAGAGCGGACCGTGGAGAGCTACGGCTTCACCCGGGAGGACCAGGATGCCTTCGCCATCGAATCGCTGCGCAGGGCTCGTGAGGCCAATGAAGACGGCACCTTCGGTTCTGAAGTGATCGCTGCCACGATCAAGGGTCGCAAAGGCGATGTGACCGTCGAACAGGACGAGCAGCCCTTCAAGTCCGACCCGAGCAAGATTCCTTCACTGCGGCCCGCATTCCGCAAGGACGGCACGATCTCCGCCGCCACCGCGAGTTCGATCTCGGACGGTGCGGCCTCGATGCTGCTAACGCGGCAATCAAAGGCAGAGTCGCTGGGCCTGAAACCGGTGGCGAGGATACTCGGCCATGCCTCGCATGCGCGCATTCCAGCCGAATTCACCATCGCCCCGGTTCACGCCATCCGCAGCCTGCTGGATCAGCTGAGCTGGTCCGCCGGCGACGTCGACCTGTGGGAGGTCAATGAGGCTTTTGCCGTGGTCGCCATGGCCGCGATGAAGGACATCGGAATCCCGCATGACAAGCTGAACGTGCATGGCGGCGCCTGCGCCCTCGGCCACCCGATTGGCGCCTCCGGCGCGCGCATCCTCGTGACCCTGCTCAACGCAATGGAGAAACGCGGCGCCAAGCGCGGCGTGGCATCGCTATGCATCGGCGGCGGGGAAGCCACGGCTGTCGCCGTGGAGCGTCTCTAGCCAGCATCAACGCAGCACGCAAAGCGCCCCGGTTTAACTGGGGCGCTTTGGTGTCGGGCACCGAATTCTGCTGGAGACCTAGGGAAACACTGATCTATCCCCGCCGCCAAGTTGCCGCCTG
>JAGLCS010000106.1 GCA_023146115.1 Abyssibacter sp.
TGAACCGTACTGACTTTCCCGGACACGAAAACTAACCGACTCTGACTGCTGCGGCTTGGTCGACTTGGAGCGGTGTCCGATAGCCGAGCGTTTCGTGCAGCCGTTGGCGATTGTAAAAGACCTCGATGAATTCGAATATGGCTGATCTGGCCTGTTGCCGATCAGCGTAGTTGTTGCCCCACACTAGCTCGTTTTTCACGGTGCTGAAGAAGCTCTCAGCGACCGCGTTATCCCAGCAATCCTTCTTGCGGCTCATGCTTGATTGCATACCGTTGGCTTGTAGCAGATCGCGATAGCGCTGGGATGAGTAGGTGCTGCCCCGGTCGGTGTTGAGCCGGCCTGAGTTTTGACCCCAGTTTATGCTCGCGAACGAGGATGCCAGCGCACAGGCAGATTTTACGTCCAACATCGATACCGATGGCTAACGGACTGATTCCGTGATCAGTGTGCCCTCAGCGCCTCCGCGATGGGCAGGCGCGCTGCGCGGATGGCGGGAAACAGGCCGCCGATCAGGCCGATGGCGCAGGCCCAGGTGATGCCGGTGACGATCAGGCCGCCGCTCACGGTGAGCCGGAACACGACCTGACTGAAATTGCCGCCTAGCGTTGATACGGCGTTGCCGTTGAAGAACAGCCAGGCCAGGGCCGAGCCGATCAGGCCGCCGATGAGGGCCAATACCACCGCTTCGACGATGACCGACATCACCACCGGCATGCTGGAAAAGCCCAGCGCGCGTAGGGTCGCGATCTCCACCGACCGTGACGATACTGCTGTGTACATGGTGTTGAGCGCCCCGAACATCGCGCCGATGGCCATGATGCCGCCAACGAAATAGGCGAGAAAGTTCAGAACCTTGGTGAGCTGCTCGGATTGTTGCGCGTAGTACTGTGGTTCGGTGCGCGCATCGACCTTGAGTGTCGGATTGGTCGTCAACGCATCCTTGAACGCGGTGAACTGCGCAGGGGATTCCAGCATCGCGGTGAGCGATTGATAGCCGTTGCGCCGGTAGGCGGACAGCACGGTTTCGTTGTCGGCCAGCAGTTCCGATTCATGGTTGTCGCCGCCTGTGGAGAAGTGCCCGACCACGGTCCAGGACGAATCACGGAATTCGATTTCATCGCCAATCGCCAGATTGTCGAACTGTTGGGCGGCGGATTGTCCGACGATGAGCTCACGTACCGCAGGCGCGTACATGCGACCGGCGACCAGTTTGAATTCGGGGCGCAGGGCTGCCAGCTTGTCGCAGGTGCCACGCAGCGTGACATTGGCGTCAGAGGCATCGGCCAGCGTTTTCATGCTGATGATGACGACGACCTCCGGGCAGGCAATCGCCTCGCCCTGCGCATCGCGCCGCAGGCCGGCGGTGTCGAGGATGGTCTGCGCGTCCTCGCGGGACAGGCTGCTGTTGATCTCGGCCTGAGAGCCGCCGCGTAACACCAGCGCACGGTCGTCGCGGCCGGTGTTCTCCATGGTGGCGCGAAAGCCGACGACCATTGCCAGCACCGACACCAGCACCGCGACCACGCCCGCGATGCCGACGATGATGACGGACGAGGTGCCCAGCCGCTGGGGCAGGGCCTTCAGGTTCATGCCGGTGACGGCCAGGGTTTGCTTGAGCATGGGTTGGTTCCTCTACCGTCCGGCCAGCGCGTCGACAATGGACAGCCGCATCGTGCGCAGCGCGGGGATAAGCGCGATCACCAGGGCCAGCAGCACTGCGGCGATCAAGCCCGATAGCACGACATCCGCCGGTAGGGTCGCCTGACCGATCACGCCCTTCATGGCCGGAAACATCAGCGAGGACAGGCCCAGGCCGAGCACCGCCGCAAACAGGCAAAGCAGCAATGATTCGATGACGACAAACACCGTGACCGTGGTGTCCGAGAAACCCAGGGTCTTGAGTACGGCGAGTTCCGGTACGCGCTCCCGCACGGACTGCATCATCGTGTTCCCGGTCAGGAACAGCAGGGTGAAAAACACTGCGCCGAGAATCGCCGTGACGATGAAATTGATGTCGCCGAACTGTTTGATGAACGACTGGGAGAATTCCTTTTCGCTCTGCGTCTTGGTCTCGGCCGACGAGTTGGCGAATAGCGCGTCCACGGCTCGTGCGACTTCGGCGGCGCGGCCCGGGTCGCTGACCTTAATCAGATACCAGCCCACCGTGCCGTTGCCGAAGGCGCGGGCTTCGTCGAAATAGCTATGGTTGAACAGGAAGCCCTGCTCCTGATTGGCATCGCTGGGCACGGTGTAGGTGCCGACGATGTCGAATTCCCAGTTTGATGTACCGTCAGCGGCCTTGGTCCAGATCGAGGACTGAATCGGGATGCGATCGCCAACCGACCAGTCGTATTTGGCCATTAGCGCCTGGCCGACGACCGCGCCGGTGCGGGTTTGTGTCAGCTTGCGTACGGACTCGTCGGCGATCTGCAGCTCCGGTACCAGCGGCAGGTAGAGCTCCGGGTCAACGGGTGAACCGAACACGAACTGCTGCGGCTCCTGGTAGTACGAGCCGAACCAGGTCGCATAGGCGACGCCCTCCACGCCGGACACGGCGTTGATCTGGTTTAGGTAGGAGATCGGCAGCGGCTCGGTGAGCGATAGCTTGTTGATCGTGATCAGCCGATCAACATTCGCGAGCTCCACGCCGCGATTGATGGCGCTGTTCACGCCCTGCAGCATGCCGAACAGCAGGAATGCGACCACGATGGACAGCAGCGTCAGCAGCGTGCGCGCCTTCTTGCGCCACAACGATGCCCAGATCAGCGGGAAGAACTTCATCCCGCGGTCTCTGCGGATTCGACCAGACGCCCCTTGTCCAGATGTAGCGTATGGGTTGCGTACTCGGCGGCCTTGGGATCATGTGTGACCATGATGATGGTCTTGCCGTGGCTGCGATTCAGCTCCTGCAGCAGGGTGAGGATTTCGTCGGCTGTCTTGCGGTCCAGATCGCCCGTGGGTTCGTCGCAAACCAGCAGCGCCGGGTCGCCAACCAGGGCGCGGGCGATTGCGACGCGCTGAGCCTGTCCGCCGGACAACTCGTTCGGCTTGTGCTTCGCGCGGTCCTTGAGCCCGACAATGTCCAGAGCGATTTGCGCGTGCTCCTTGCGCTTGCTTGCGGACAACTTGGTCAGCAGCAGGGGTAGCTCCACATTGCGCTGCGCCGAGAGCACCGGCAGCAGGTTGTAGAACTGGAATACGAACCCGACGTGATCAGCGCGCCACTTGGCGAGCTTGCCGGAGGACAGCCGGTCGATTCGCTCGCCATTGACCGCAATCTCGCCGCCACTGGGCTGGTCGAGCCCGCCGATCAGATTGAGCAGGGTTGTCTTGCCGGAGCCGCTCGGCCCCATCAATGCCAGGAAGTCGCCGGCCGCGATCTCCAGATCCAACGCCTCCAGAACCTGGACGGTTTCCTTGCCGCGTGTGTATGACTTTGTCACGCCACGCAGGCTGACCAAGGTTTCGCTCATGGTTTCGCTCCCTATTCGCCTGTCTGGACGGTGACACCGTCCGCGAGTTCGTCCAGCGGGCTCGTCGCCACCTGATCCCCCGGGGCCAGTCCCGCCACGATCTGCACCCGGTCGCCGCGCGTCAAGCCTGTGGTCACGGCGCGCCGTTCCACCGTGTTGCCCCGAACCAGGTAGACGATGGCGGCGCCCGCGTCATCGGTGACCGCCGTACGCGGAATGAACACGCCGTCCAGCGAATCCTGCTCGGGCGCTTCGTCGCCCAGAAAGGCGACGCGTACACCCATCTCCGGCAGCACACGCGGATCGCTTTCCAGGATCGCCACCCGGACCTTGATCGTGGCCTTGCTGCGGTCGGCCGTCGGAATGATGGCAATGACACGGGCCGGAATCGTCCAGTCCGGATAGGCGTTCAGCTTTGCCGAGGCTCGTTGATCGGCGCTGACGCGATTGATGAAGTTCTCGTTGACATCGACTTCGATTTCCAGCGAATCCATGTCGACAATGGTGCCGATGCCGGTACGCGTGAAACCACCGCCGGCGGACAGCGGCGACACGATTTCGCCGACCTGCGCGGCCTTGACGGTGACGATGCCGCCAAACGGGGCGCGCACGACGGTTTCGTCCAGCTGGCGTTGGCGCACATCGACGCTGCGCTCGGCGACGATGACATTTTTCCCGGCCGCGGCAAGTTGTGCGGCGAGCGCTTCGGCGTCGGCACGCGCGCTATCACGCAGCGCATTGCTGACCAGGCCTTGCGAGGCAAGCTCCTGGTTGCGGCGGTCGATTCTTCGGGCGTCTTCCAGGCGCACCTGCAGCTGCGCCAGCTCGCTGCGTGCAACGCCTAGCTGGGCTTGCGCCAGGGCCAACTGGGCGTTCTCGTTGGTGTCTTCCAGGGTGGCGATGATGTCGCCGGCCTTCACACGCTGGCCTTCCTCGATCATCACTTCTGTGACCTTGCCGGTGATCTTTGCCGACACGGTGGCACTGCGGCGGGCAACCACGTAACCGGAGGCATCGAGCACGGAGGCGCCGGTATTCAGCCCGGTCGATGCCGGCACCGCGGTCGCCGAACGAATCGTGACCGCGTCATGCCGATCGCTTATCAATAGCCATGCCGCGGCCACGACGACGATCAACGCGGCACCGGCCATGGTCCATCGATAGGCGCCGGAGCGGTCCGCGCGCGATGGCGGCTCTCGCTCGATCTTCAGTGACGCCAATAGTTCGGACTTGTCGCTCATGACGAACGAGCCGCCTCTCCCCGGAATCTGCACACATTATGCAGCGGAATCCGGCATCCGTTGGGTGTGCCGAAATTCCCTCAAGTCTGGCTGGTCAAACGATTTCCTCTGCCCACACCTTGAAATGTTCCAGCTCGTTGGCTCCGAATGTCGTGCTGATCGCGACATCTGCGGCGTCGCGACCGCGTGCGATGAGAATGCGTCCAATGCGTGGCTCGTTGTTGCGTGCATCGAACGTGTGCCACGCGTCGCCCAGATAAGCCTCGAACCAGCCAGCAAAATCCATCGGGCCGTGCGGCGGCGGAACGCCGATATCGCCCAGGTAGCCCGTGCAGTAGCGAGCCGGAATGTTCATGCAGCGGCAAAGCGCGATTGCGAGATGGGCATAGTCGCGACAGACGCCGGTACCGGACTGGTACGCCTGCAGCGCGGTTTTGGTCGCGTCGGCATATTCGTAGCCGAAGGTGATGTGCTGGTGCACAAAATCGCAGATCGCTTGCACGCGCGCCCAGCCGGGCGGGGTGCCCGAAAAGAGCTGCCAGGCGATGTCAGACAGGCAATCGGTTTCGCAGTATCGGCTGCCCAGCAGGAACACCAAGGCCTCGGCCGGGAGAATCTGAACATCGTGTTGTCGCGCGTCGGGCACCGGCGTTTCGAGCAAGCCGGTGTCTTGTACCAGGGCATCCGCGGTTAGCGTGAGCTGCCCGGCAGGCGCCACCAGACGCGTACACCAGTTTCCGAACCCGTCACGGTAGGCCGCCATGGCAGTCGACGGTCGCGTGATCAGATGATCCACCCGAAGCAGGTCGGAGGCGCGGCTGTGGTGGATGTTCAGCGTCACGATGAGCGGGGTGGGTTGCGGGAACTGGTAGGTCAGTTCGTATCCGACTCGGATCTGGATCATGTGGCCTCGATGGTTGGGGGCAGGGCTCAGGGGCGGGGGCGTTCGCGCGCTTAGCGATGCTCGGCGGCGTTCAGCGCATGTCCGAACAGGTTGGCCAGCCGTCCGGCCCAGGTGGCCTGGCCGTCCGCGTCGCCGATCAGGTCCTGACGGATTTCGATCCCGACATGGGCGATGCCGCGTTGCTCGCCGTGGATCGGCAGCGTGTAGTCCATGTCGTCGTCGATGGCATAGGGCTCGTTCATCCCGACATGGAGCCGGCGGTCGCGGCGCAGCAGCCTGGCGAATGTTTCGGCCAGCGCGGTGTGGTGACGCGCCATCAGGCCCACGTGCCAAGGCCTGGCAACGCGATCCATAACGGGTGTGAAACTGTGGATCGCCACGAGCTGCATCGTGCGCCCCGCCTGTGCGCGCTCATCCAGAATCGAACGAATGGCCTCGTGATACGGCAAGAAGATTTCGCGCTGACGCGCCTCTCGCTCCTGCTGGTTCAATCCCGTGTTGGCCGCGATCGGACCGCGCTCGCTTCGGGTGCGGATGGAATCCGGGGCGTCCAGCGGACGGTTGCAGTCGATCACCAGGCGCGAGTAGTTCTGAGTGACCGCCGTCGCATCCAGGCGGTCGGCGAGCTGCCTGACCACGGCGCCCGCGCCGATGTCCCAGGCGATGTGGCTGCGCTGCTCCACCTCGGTGAGGCCGAGTTCGTTCAGACTGGGTGGGATCTGACGGCTTGCGTGGTCGCAGACCAGCAGAAAATCCGACCGGCCCTCGGGCCGAATCACGGTTGTGGGTGGCGCGTCGGTGTCTGCCAACAGGGTCGGCAGGCGCACGTCGATGGCGGTCATGCTGATGGCTCGACGGCGGGCCGGCGCCGGGGTGGCATATCGCAGGCGTTAAGGTCGTGTGGGACGGACCACTCACCCATGGCGATACCCATTTGCTGGAGACCGCGGGCGAGCCTTTTCAAGGCTTCACGATTTCCGCGTGTGGCGATGCCGCTGCCTTTGCGGGCCAGGAGCGTTTGAAAGCGGTCGACGAACAGCGCGCGGTCGCGAACTACATTGCCGGTGGACAATTTCGCGTGCGCCCACATGCGGATTGGCTGGAATTCCAGCGACGTGACAGTGAACGATCCGGTGGAAAGTCGGCAGACGACAAAATCACCGAATCGGGTCATCCGGCCCCCGTCAGCGAAAACGGTGGTCATCATCGTGAGGCGAGCGGTCATGAAGACCTCCTGGCATGTCGGGCGGCACGAAGCGGCAGCCAGGATGCAATGCTGGAGGCGTCCGTTAGGAACGTGGCACGTGAAGCCTGTGCCCTGTCCGCAGTATGCGCCGTTTAGTTGATAACTGCCGAACCGCCTTCGTTTCGCGCGATGGTCATGCCCGGTGCGGGCATCCGGCCGCAACATGGCGTGGGATAGACTCGGCGTCTCTACCGGTGTGTGACAAGTCGCCCGGCAAGACCGGGTCTGATGCGACAAATCCCGTGACTGCGAGAAAACTATGACCCGATCCCGTTTCGTCCTGTTGTTCGTGATAGTCGCCGCGGTCGTCGCATTTTTTGCGTTTGACCTCGGTCGCTATTTTTCGCTTGATTACATCAAGGACCAGCAGGCGGCGATCACCGGCTTCTACGAGGCCAATCCGGTGGGCACGGCGCTTGGGTTCGTCGCCATCTACGTGGCGGTTACCGCCTTGTCACTGCCGGGTGCGGTGATATTAACGCTGGCCTCCGGGGCGATTTTTGGTCTGCTCGTGGGCACAGTCCTGGCGTCAATCGCATCGACGACCGGAGCCACGCTGGCCTTTCTGATTGCGCGGTTTCTGTTGCGCGACACGGTGCAGGCCAAATACGGCAAGCGGCTGGAAGCGATTAATCGCGGTGTGGAGCGCGACGGCGCCTTTTACCTGTTCGGGCTGCGTCTGGTGCCGGCGTTCCCGTTTTTCGTGATCAATCTCGCGATGGGACTCACGCCGATCAAGACGGCGACCTTCGCTGTCGTGAGCTGGGCGGGCATGTTGTTCGGCACGGTTGTCTTCGTGAATGCGGGGACTCAGTTGTCCCAGGTTTCCAGTCTGGGCGATATCGCCTCGCCGGGGCTGATCGGCTCCTTCGTGCTGCTGGGCATCTTCCCGCTCATCGCCAAGAAGGTCATGGACGTGATCAAGGCGAAGCGGGTCTACAAGGGCTGGGACAAACCGAAGTCCTTCGACCGCAACCTCGTCGTGATCGGTGGCGGGGCGGCCGGTCTGGTGAGCGCCTACATCGGCGCCGTGACGCGGGCCAAGGTCACGCTGATCGAACAGCACAAGATGGGCGGCGATTGCCTGAACTATGGTTGCGTGCCGTCGAAGGCGGTGCTGCGTTCGGCCAAGCTGCTGTCGCACATCTCACGCTCGCAGGATTTCGGCGTGCGCGCGGCATCGGCCGATTTCGACTTCGCCGAGATCATGGAGCGGGTCCAGCAGGTGATTCGCGACATTGAGCCTCACGACTCCCCCGAGCGCTACGAGAGCATGGGCGTGGAGGTGATCCAGGGCCGGGCCAGAATCACGTCGCCGTGGACCGTCGAGGTCGATGGCCGCGTGCTGACCACCCGCGCCATTGTCATCGCGGCGGGGGCCGAGCCGCTGGTGCCGCCGATTCCAGGCCTGGATCAGGTGGACTATCTGACCTCCGATACCGTGTGGAACCTGCGCGAACGCCCTGATCGGCTGGTCGTGCTGGGCGGCGGGCCGATCGGCTCCGAACTGTCGCAGGCTTTCGCTCGCCTCGGCGCAGAGGTGACCCAGGTCGAGATGGCGGACCGGATCATGGGCAAGGAAGATCCCGAAGTGTCCGAAGCCGTGGTCGAGCGTTTCCGCGCCGAAGGCATCGGCGTGCGCACAGGCCACAAGGGCAAGGCCGTGGAGCTGGTCGATGGTCAGCCGCAACTGCTGGTCGAGACGCCGGCCGGTGACGAAGAGCGGATTCCCTTCGATCGCATCCTGCTGGCCCTCGGCCGCAAGGCACGGCTTAGCGGTTACGGCCTGGAAGAGCTCGGCATCGAGGCCGATCGCACCATCGTCGCCGATGACTTTCTGCGCACCAAGTATCCGAACATCTACGTCGCGGGCGATGTGGCCGGGCCGTACCAGTTCACCCACACGGCTTCGCACATGGCCTGGTACGCCGCGGTCAACGCCCTGTTCGGTCAGTTCAAGCGGTTTCGCGTGGACTATTCAGTTGTGCCCTGGGCGACATTCACCGATCCCGAAGTCGCCCATGTGGGCCACAACGAGACCTCGGCCCGGGAGGCCGGCGTCGAATACGAGGTCACGACCTATGGCATCGACGATCTGGATCGCGCCATTGCGGATTCCGAAGCGCATGGCATGGTCAAGGTGCTCACCGTGCCCGGCAAGGACAAGATCCTCGGCGTCACCATCGTCGGCGAACACGCCGCCGAGTTGCTGGCCGAGTACACCCTGGCCATGCGCCATGGCCTCGGCCTGAACAAGATCATGGGCACCATCCACGTCTACCCAACGTTGTCAGAGGCCAACAAATACGCCGCGGGGCAATGGAAGAACGCCCACAAGCCCGAAGGCGTACTGCGCTGGGTGGAACGGTTTCACGACTGGCGACGCAAGGGTGGGGGCGGGGACCGGCCATCGGTCTCAGAGGTCCAGGCGAGAGAGGTTGGGCATTAGGCGCATTCATTCAGTGTCTTTGGCCTGAGCGCCATAAGAGTGGGAAAAATTTCCAAAAAACACATTGCAGCCCTAAAGTGAACCTATAGCCTGCGCTTGGTTGAACTGGGGTCAAGATGAACAATCGAATTTTTCCGGCTTATTGCCTGGGGCTGGTCATCGGTGCCCTGGTGTTGGCGTCATGTTCCGATGAGGCGGAGTCGGATGGTTCTGGGGGCGTCATCCAGGTGTCCGGAAAAACGTTGTTTCCGGCACTGAGCGGAGCCACGCTAACGGCCCATGCCGGTGAGCAGACGCTGACGACGACCACCGATGCGCAGGGCCGATACAGTCTTGCGCTGCCGCGCAGTTGGATGGATGGCGATGTGCTCTGGCTTGAAGTCACGGGGACATATCGCGAGATTCCCGTTCGCATGGACGCATTGCTCGGGACGAGCGCCGAGGTTCGAGCGCTCGCGGGCGGCGATGATGAGCTTTCCGACGACGACAGCAGTCGGGTCAATCTGACCCCCGTCAGTACGGCCGAAATGGCTCAGCTACGGGCGCGGTTCGGCGAGAATCTCGCTATCAGCGAGAATGGACCGCGTACTGTCGATCCGCAGTTCATGTTGCAGACTGCCAGTGCCCTGCAGCTTATAACCAGTGACGAGCACCCTGAGACGCTCTCGGATGAATTTTCCGATACTGCGGCGTTCGCCTCTGACGTCGCTGCGGTGCTGGCGTTCGTCGACGCGATTTATGACGCCGGTGGCGCCGAACGATTTCGCGCTGTGGAGCGCGGCTTCATCGACAGGCCAGGTTTCGTGGAGCGTGTTCGTGAGCGACCGACAACCGCCTTGCTCCGCCTGCTTGGCCAGTCCGACGACTTCAACCGCGTCAATGTGCTGCGGGCGTATTCGCTGGAGGCAGACGGTGGTGGCGATACCTACTCTGCATCGCATGATTCTCAGGTGACATGGTCCCAAGCGGAGGGAGGTGAGTTCGTCGTGAGCTTCGCTCAGAGCGATTCACTGCTGTCCGAAGGCACGACCTACTTTTGGACCGAGTCTGCGCTTTTCCCTTTTCGACCAGATCGGGTGCAGTCTCGGGATACCTACGAGTACCAAGCGCCAGACCGCCAACTGGCGGTGCTGTCAACGGTTGTCACCAACGCGGGCTGGCGATATCTATCCGACAACGGCGTGTACGCCGACTTCCAGCAGAGTATCAACATCGAAGTGGATGACTACGTCGCGGTTCCAATCTTCGAGTACACGGGGTCCGGTTCGTTTTACCCAACTCCTGAGGTCAATGCTGATCTTCTGTGGTTCGCGACGGAGACGACCGGTATCGCACTGCTCAGCGAGCGATCATTTAGCTGGGAACGGTTACAGGACGCCATCTTTCTGGTGTTTGATGATGGGACAACCGCCACCTACCGCGGGCAGAGGGAGGTCGATGAGTGTGCGAGCCGTTGGATGGCTGATCTGAGAGGTCCTCAGGGTGAGCGCAGGCTCGATGTGGTCTCCGCCTTGTGCGGAATCGGAATACAGGCTTTCCAGGCGGAGATAGTCCCTGGCATGTATTACCAGTTCGGGCGCGGGGACGAACAGCAACCACATCAGCCTCAGCTAAAAGGGTTCGCCTTGCGTTTTGACCCCGACGGGACGGGTTCGCACGTCGATGACTACATTGCCGAGGATTCGTCGGGTGCGAGCGTGGTGGTGACCGTGGATGACAGCACCGATCCGGCCAGCCGATTTCACTGGTCGGTTCTTCCGGATGGTCGACTGCGGCTAAAGCGCTACCGAAACACGGCAACCGAGACAGGCGGTTGTGCGCCTTCCGAAGAGGACTGCGCCGAATACGATCGCCGGGATATCACGCTGATCAACACCATCGAAGGCCGGTACTACTGGATCGAAACGCGGCAGATTGGAGCCCCGAACGATGCCGATGAGGGTAGCGCCAACGCAGCCCGCTATTACGACAAGCTTCCGACATCGTCGACGAAGCGCAGCGTATCCGACGCTTTACCGTCCCCGACCGCTCATTCTGCTGAGCGGCTAGACCGTTTGCCCTTGTAGCCCGCGCTGTTTCGCTGGCCGGTGTCGGCGTCCAAGCGCAGGCCAGGTTCAAGGCGGGCCTCGCGCCGCGCCGATCCGGCCGCGTGAGACTTATTTCCGTTTTGCCTTGGCAGCCTGCACAAAGGCGGCGAACTCTTCCTGCGTGACGCCACCATCGCCATCGGTGTCGGCGAAGTCGGCCATGGGCGTCGGCGCCGCCAGATACTCCTCGCGGGAGATGTTGCCGTCGCCGTCGGTGTCGATGGCCTCGGCGATGTCGTCGCCCTGACCCTGCATGCGGTCACGCAGGCGCTGTCCGCGACCCTCGGCGGCCTGTTGCCGTTCCTCGGCGCTGACCAGGCCGTCGCCGTTCTTGTCGATGCGTGCGAAGACGGCTTCCCGTTGGGTGGTCAGTTCCGCCCGTGTGATGACACCGTCGCCATCGGCATCCATGTGCTTGAACAGTCGAGAACCGTCACCTGCGCCGGCATCGGCGGCGCTGATCGTGAAGATCAAGCTGGCGGCGAGTGCCGCGGCGTATTTCGTGGTTGTCATGGCGTGCGACTCCTGAGTTTGGGTGGTGCCGGCTTGCGGCACTTGGGCTGCGCTACGGCGAGAGCTTAGGCGGCGTTTCCGTGGCGGAGTTCCATTGAAGAGTTGACAGGCGATGCCCTTATTTCGCGTATCACCTGCTGATTTGGACGTAGCGCGGAACAAACCGTGACGGGACGTCCAATGAGTAACGGATCGGCCCGTGATGATGTATTGCCCCCGCCACGGGGCAGAAATAGATTGCAGCGTAGAACCGTCCGACTCGCTGAATCCCATCTGGACCGGCATGATGCTTCGTGCCCAAATGCCTTGAAGGCATCCGTGGCCTCAGAACTGACAACGATTCACCAGTTCCTGGAAATAATAAGTTTGTGATTCGCCATTCACCGTAACGACCAACCCTATTGAGTCAACAACCGCCGTTGCTGTGTTCCCGCTGGAGTCGGTGACGAGGATTTCGCCATTGTTGGTGAATTGATACCCGGAATAGCCTTCGTAAATCCAGAGAGGTTCCGTCGTTTCATAGGTTGCACTGCCGTTCGCGCATCCGGTTAAAAATTCTCCAAGATTTGAATCCATTGTGCCGTTGAATGCGTACGTTTCGTATTGGTCAAAAAAGTCTACGAAATAGGACCATTGATAGTCTGCGTATTGGAAATCGATATCCGCAGAAAAGTCGTCTCGGATCGATATGCTGCGGTTTCCGTTGAATATAAGCATCGACGACTCGCTCCTGTCATCGTTTGTGTAGGTAGAGTCCACTGATATTTTTCGAGTGCTCGTTCGAGTGCCGCGACTGTACTGGCGCTCCACCACTAATGGAGCTTCTTCAACCCCGCGAGTCACGTGAAATCTACCTTCGCAGTCGTTGTCGCGCGCTGGCCCTCCACCAACATCATCCGCGCATCGACTGATCACTACGCCGTTGATGAGTTCATAGTCGTCACCGCTTGTTCCGTACCGGCAATCGGAGTAGTCGTAGCGCCCAGATTCATCATCGTAGGTGTAAAAACCCGCGTCGCAGTTCTCAGTGACCAGCTCCTTGGTGAGTGGTGCAGAGGCATGCCAAGAGTGAACTTTTTTTCCGGAAAGTTGAGCGGATTGGCTTGTAAATGCCACAGAAAGGAAGGCCGCTGCGTCATCAGGATTTTCGATAGAAGACGGGCCCGGCTCGAAGTTTGAGGATGATCCTCCTCCACCACAGGCTGTTAAGAGGGCCAACGAAACAATTGAGGCTGATGTTTTTAACCTGTTCATCATTCTTCCTTCTGTGTCTAAATCGCGCGTTGATGATGGTTTTGGCGTCATCCTGATCGCGCGCTCACGAGTAGGGTGTGGGCGTTTGTGATTCTAACTTGCAAGTTAGAAAAAAGCATAGAGCACATTCGGGCTCCATAACGTTTTGTGTGGAA
>JAGLCS010000107.1 GCA_023146115.1 Abyssibacter sp.
CAGACGGTCAGACGGTCCAGTTCTCCAGCCTGATTCCTGGCACGCGACTGAACTCCCGCTGGTTGTTCGTCACGACCACCAGTCCCCTGGATCGGGCGTGTCCGGCAATCATTTGGTCATAGGGGCCAATTGGCATTCCCTGTCGGGCGAGCACCGCGCGAATCTCGCCTGCGTGCATGGCCGCGTTTGAATCGAAATCCAGGATGTCCAGTCTCGCGAGAAAGCCGTCTACTTCCCGCAAATTTCGCGATGGGTTTGAAGATTTCTCTGCGCCATACACCAGTTCCATCTGAGTGATCGCGGACACGCACATGTGTCCGTCGTGCTCGTTGAATGCACGCCGGACAGCGTCAGGCTTATTCTTGATGGTGTAGATGCAGGTGTCGGTATCCAGCATAAACTTGAGCATTCAGAGTCCTTCACGCGCCTGGTCCGCCGGCTGATCCCGCTCGCTCATGAAGTCGTCGCTAACCCCTTCCCCTGCGAACCAACTATCCCAGGACTCACCGGCGGGCACGATGAGACGCCCCCTTCCGATGGGGATGATGTCCACCTGTTTGACTGACTCCGGCAGTGCCACTGCCTTTGGCATACGCACAGCTTGGCTACGGTTGCTCTTGAACACGCCACCTCTTTCCATCTTCGCTCACCTTGGATATACGACAGACATATCCATTTTGGCCCTGACTTGGGATATGTCAATAGGATATGCGGGCGCGATTGAGTCACGAACGTCTCCTGTTGCAACACGGTCGACGCACTGAACCAACCCGAGGCGGGCTCGTTCCGGTCCATCGGTGAACGTTGATACAGGCCAGCTAGCAGAGCACGCGCAATTAAAATTGACAGTATTAAATAAACAGCGTTAACGTTGATGGATGGCCAGAAAACGGTTCACCGAAGAAGTCCGATCTCGCAAGCGTGAGCAAATCCTGGATGCCGCGATGTCGGTGTTCGAGAACAAGGGAGGGCTGGACGCGCTCAGTTTCCGGAGCATCGCGGCTGAACTTGGCGTGAGCTACTCGACGCCCTATGGCTATTTCAGCAGCAAGGAAGACCTTGTCATCGCGCTGCGCACGCGGGCGTTCCGGTGGATGGAGCGACTCACGGAAGATGCGATCCAGCCGAGCGCTGATCCGGTGCGTCAACTCGAATTGCTGGCAGCCGCCTACATCCACAACGGTGTGGCTCGTGCTCATCGATACGAGCTGATGTTCTTTGACCTGGACAGCACCGATGCCGCAAAGAACTCACTGGAGCTGAGAGCGGCCAAGCGAGATGCCCTGAATGTCTGTACGCGGGTGATCGCCTCTGGGCAGGAGCAGGGTGTCTTTCCAACAAAAATTGACCCATTGACCGCGAGTCATATTTTCTGGGTGAGCGCTCATGGACTGGTGTCGCTGCAAGTGGCCGGTCAGCTGGTCATGGGGCGAGATCTGGACACCTTGGCGCCGTTGGTCATCCATGCCTTGAGGACCGGGATGGAGCACTACGACCCGGCAGCTGCACCGCGGATTATGGTGAATCAGTAGGAGACACAGATGAAAACAATCAATAACGATAGTCATGAACATGCGCTGGAGCCTGTGCCCCGGCCGCGCAAGATTCCGTTCGAATTCCCGGGGCGGTTCACAATCCCAAGTACGACCCTTGGGATCAGCGGCTTTGTGCGGTGCCGGATGCCGACCTGTTCCGCAGCATTCGCGACGGCAAGACGGATGTCGTGACCGATCACATCGAGCGGTTCACGGAAACCGGCATCGCGCTGAAATCCGGCAAGGAGCTGAAGGCCGACATCATCGTGACCGCAACGGGCCTGAGCCTGCAGATGTTCGGCGGCATGTCGCTGAATGTGGACGGCCAGCCCTTCAACATCGCCGAGAAGATGGCCTACAAGAGCGTCCTGTTCCAGGATCTGCCGAACTTCGCGTGGATCTTTGGCTACATCAACCTCTCGTGGACGATGAAAGCGGACATGTCGAGCCAGTACCTGTGCCGCTTGTTCCAGTACATGAATGACAAGGGGCTGGGTGTGATCACACCCCGCGACCATGGCAATCACCGTCTGGACGAGAACCTGCTCGGCCAGTTGACCGCCGGCTACATCCAGCGCGCCGAGCACCTGTTGCCGCGGCAGGGGAAGGCCAAGCCCTGGATCGTCCGCAACAACTACGCTGAAGACAAGCAGATGATGCTGCGTACACCGATTGCCGACCGTGCGCTGGAAGAAGTGCCGAAGAAGCTGGCGGCGCCGAATCAGGGCAGGCCTGCCGGCAAGCTGGCCGATGCGGCGTAGCGCCGGGTCATGAGCGAGCAGGCACTCCCGACACTGTTGCTTGTTCATGGCGCCTGGCATGGATCGTGGTGCTGGGAACAGCAGTTCGCACCTTGGCTGCGTGAGCAGGGCCACGATGTCGTCACCATGGACCTGCCGGGCCACGGCAAGCCGGGCCCCGAACGCATCGAGTGGTTTTCGCTGACCGACTATGCCGATGCCGTTGAGGCGAAGCTACGGGGACTGGGCAGGCCGGTGATTGTTGCAGGCCATTCGATGGGGGGGATGGTGGTTCAGAAGCTGATGGAGCGGCGGCCGGCCAACCTGGCCGCTGCCGTGCTGGTGGCCTCCGCGCCGCCTGGCGGGGTCATCGGTGTGGTGCTCCACCTGTTGAAATCCCGTCCGCTGGCGCTGCTGCGGACCAGCCTGACGGCCGACCTGTATCACCTCGTCCGGTCGCCCGAACTGGCCCACGCCCTGTTCTATAGCGACCGGTTGCCGGATGAACTTGCCGAGCAATACTGGCAACCGCTGCAGAATGAATCGTTCCGGGCATTTCTCGACATGCTGGCACTGGGCCTTCCGAAGCCCAGGCGGGCGGACGCTGCCTTGCCCAAGCGCGTGATCGGGGGCGGCCTCGACACGATATTTCCTCCCGATGATGTGCGGCGCACCGCCGCCGCCTATGGCGTTGATTCGATCATCTATCCGGATATGGCGCACAACCTGATGCTGGACGTCGGCTGGGAGCAGGTGGCAGAGGACTTGTCAGAATGGGTCTCGGGGCGTTGGCCGCGTCCGGGCTGACCGGCGGGAACGCGGCGGCAGCAGGGCGTGTTGCAGGGTTCGGCTAGAAAGCAGGTGCACCCAAACCGGCGATGCCGCTACCCGACCTTTCTCCGCGGCCGCAGGCGCCACCGCTTCAGTTCTTCGTATTTGAACGGGTTGCCTTGCCTGCGCACGAGCACGTAGGAGTTCAACACCCATTCCACCGGCTCAATCTGGATCGAGGGTAGATCCGTTGGCGCCCGGTAGGAAATCGTGACCTGCGGACGGTTTCTGAACGGCAGGTCTAGACCGTGGGCCTTCATCGCGCTCCGCACCGACGAGAGTAAATCCGCAAAGCCGGGTGGCTCTCCATGGGTGAGGAAGGAGCACAGCTCGCCGCCCGAACTGCTGATCCGATCGAAACGCATCAGCACGGGGTCGGCAACAATGGCATTGCCCACCCCAATCAAGGTTTCCAGCGTGCGTGGCGTGTCCTCATGGATGCCCGACAGCAACTGATGCCAGCGTTCGGGGGCGAACAGGGCGGACACCAACCGGTCTGACAGACCTGCATGGTCGACTGCCGCCTCCATCGCGCTTCGAACAGCGGGTGGGGGCTTGGCCATCATGATCAGACCGCCTAGCGGCATGACTGCGACATCGCCCGGTCAAAGCTGCCGTCTTTGTCCCCGCCGGGCGCTCGCGTCACGAGGCGCGGCCGCAACAGGGACGGCTGCCGCTGGCGACCGTGCGTTACCTTCGATGTTCGAGGATCGTTCAAGAACTCTGCAGTGTTGCTCGTATCCAGCCAGTGGACGCGTGTTCATTGGGTCAGATCGCAACTGCGTGCTGCGATCTTTCCAGATGGCGTCGTTAGAGTGTGACCGATCCACCCAGGTGCGAGTCAAGTGTGCGCCCTGGCAGCTCAACCTTATCCGCTGCACATCGCCTGGCATCGCCGACGGAGTCGGGACCCGGCCACGCGGCCGGGCGCTTCCTTGGCTACGCCGCCTTGGTCGACTCGAGGAAGTCCTGGGCGAAGCGTTGCAGCACGCCGCCAGCCTCATAGATTGAGGCCTCTTCGCCTGTGTCCAGCCGGCACTTGACCGGCACGTCCAAGGTTTCGCCGTTTTCACGATGCACGACCAGCGTCAACATGGCACCGGGAGCACGCTCGCCGATTACGTCGTAGGTCTCGGAGCCGTCCAGGCCCAGCGTCTTGCGGGTGGTGCCGTCTTCGAACTGCAGCGGCAGCACGCCCATCCCGACCAGGTTGGTGCGGTGAATACGTTCGAAGCCTTCGGCGACGATAGCCTCCACACCGGCCAGCCGCACGCCCTTGGCGGCCCAGTCGCGCGATGAGCCCTGGCCGTAGTCGGCGCCGGCGACGATGATCAGCGGCTGTTTGCGCTGCATGTAGGCCTCGATGACCTCCCACATGCGCATGGTCTTGCCTTCCGGTTCCAGCCGCGCCAGCGAGCCTTGGATCACCTCGCCGCTGTCGTCCTTGACCATCTCATTGTAAAACTTGGGATTGGCGAAGGTCGCACGCTGGGCGGTCAGGTGATCTCCGCGGTGGGTGGCGTAGGAGTTGAAGTCCTCCTCTGGAAGGCCCATTTTGGCGAGGTACTCGCCGGCCGCGCTGCTCGCCAGAATCGCGTTGGATGGCGACAGGTGATCGGTGGTGATGTTGTCGCCACAGACCGCCAGCGGTCGCATGCCCTGGAGCGTGCGTTCAGCCGCCAGCGCGCCTTCCCAGTAGGGCGGACGACGAATGTAGGTGCTCATCGGGCGCCAGTCGTACAGCGGGCTGATGTTCTCGTCCTTGATGACCTTGAAGTTGAACATTGGCTCGTAGACGCGGGTGAAGTGCTCCGGCTTGACGCTTTGCTTGATCGTGGCGTCGATCTCTTCATCCGTCGGCCACAGGTCCTTCAGCGTGATGTCGTTGCCGTCGGCGTCCACGCCGAGCACGTCCTTTTCGATATCGAAACGGATGGTGCCGGCGATGGCGTAGGCGACGACCAGCGGCGGCGAGGCGAGGAACGCCTGCTTGGCATAGGGGTGGATGCGGCCGTCGAAATTGCGGTTGCCCGAGAGCACGGCCACCGAGTAGAGGTCCTTGTCGATGATCTCCTGCTGGATTTTCGGGTCCAGCGCGCCGCTCATGCCGTTGCAGGTCGTGCAGGCAAAGGCGACGATGCCGAAGCCTAGCTGGTTCAGCTCGTCCTGCAGTCCGGCTTCCTCCATGTACAGCTGCACGGCTTTGGAGCCGGGCGCGAACGAGGACTTGACCCAGGGCTTGCGGGTCAGGCCAGCGGCGTTGGCCTTCTTGGCCAGCAGGCCGGCGGCGACGACATTGCGCGGATTCGACGTATTCGTGCAGCTGGTAATCGCGGCGATGATCACCGCGCCATCCGGCATGGACCCATCGCTGGGCAGATCCCACGGCCCGGCCACTTGCCGTGCCGCAAGATCAGCCGTTGGCAGGCGGCGATGCGGGTTCGACGGGCCGGCCAGGGTGCGGGTGACGCTGGACAGGTCGAAGCTCAGCACGCGCTCGTACTCGGCCGTGTCCAGCGCATCGGCCCACAGGCCGGTGGTCTTGGCGTAGTGCTCCACGAGAGCCACCTGCTTGGAATCGCGGCCGGTCAGCGTCAGGTATTCGATGGTCTGCTCGTCGATGTAGAACATCGCGGCGGTGGCGCCGTACTCGGGTGTCATGTTCGAGATCGTCGCGCGATCGCCAAGCGTCAGCGCGCGCGCGCCCTCGCCATAGAACTCCAGATACGCGCCCACGACCTTTGTGTTGCGCAGAAACTCGGTGATGGCCAGCACGATGTCGGTGCTGGTGATGCCGGGTTGCGGCTTGCCGGTCAGCTCCACGCCGATGATGTCGGGCAGGCGCATGTAGCTGGCGCGCCCGAGCATGACGGACTCGGCTTCCAGCCCGCCGACGCCGATGGCGATGACGCCCAGGGCATCAACATGTGGGGTGTGGCTGTCGGTGCCGACCAGGGTGTCGGGGAAGGCAACGCCGTCGCGGGCGTGGATCACCGGCGACATCCGTTCCAGATTGATCTGATGCATGATGCCGTTGCCCGGTGGCACCACGTCGATGTTCTTGAAGGCTTTCTTCGTCCAGTTGATGAAGTGGAAGCGGTCTTCGTTACGGCGGTCCTCGATGGCGCGGTTCTTCTCGAAGGCATCCTTCTCGAAACCGGCGTGTTCCACGGCCAGCGAGTGGTCGACGATGAGCTGCGTGGGAACGACCGGGTTGACCAGCGACGGATCGCCACCTTTCTCCGCAATGGCGTCCCGCAGCCCGGCCAGATCGACCAGGGCGGTCTGCCCCAGAATGTCATGACAGACGACACGGGTCGGGAACCACGGAAAGTCGAGATCGCGCTTGCGCTCGATGAGCTGTTTCAGCGAGTCGGTGAGCGTCGCCGGACTGCAGCGCCGCACGAGGTTCTCGGCCAGCACGCGCGAGGTGTACGGCAGGGTGTCATACGATCCGGCTGCGATGGCCTCGACGGCCTCTCGGGTGTCGTAATAGTCGAGCTCGGTGCCGGAAAGCGGCTTGCGGTGTGCGGTGTTGGTCATGGTCGTCTGTCTCTCGGCTGGCTGCCGGTGGCATGCCACGGACTCGCTGTGAATACGTCCGAGTACGCCCCGCGGAGGCATCTCTGCCGCCGCGGGTTCGTGGCACGCCACCGCCAGCCGATATGGGCGGTGGGGTTGGGAATCAGCTGCGCTTTTCGATCGGCACGAATTCCAGATTCTCCGGCCCGGTGTAGTTGGCGCTGGGGCGGATGATCTTGCCGTCGACGCGTTGTTCGATGATGTGCGCGCTCCAGCCGGCCGTGCGCGCGATGACGAACAGCGGCGTGAACATGTTCGTCGGCACACCCATCATGTGGTAGCTGACGGCGCTGAACCAGTCGAGGTTCGGGAACATCTTCTTGGCGTCCAGCATCACCGATTCCAGACGTTCGGCGATGTCGAACATCTTCATCGAACCCTGTTCCTGCGACAGTTCCTTGGCGACCTTCTTGATCACCACGTTACGCGGATCGGAGATCGTATAGACCGGGTGGCCGAAGCCGATGATGACTTCCTTGCGGCTCACGCGCTCGCGGATGTCGGCCTCGGCTTCGTCCGGGTTGTCGTAACGCTTCTGGATCTCGAAAGCCACTTCGTTGGCGCCGCCGTGCTTCGGGCCGCGCAGCGCGCCGATGCCGCCGGCGATGCAGGAGTGGAAGTCCGAGCCGGTGCCGGCGATGACGCGCGAGGCGAAGGTGGAGGCGTTGAACTCGTGCTCGGCGTAGAGCACCAGCGAGGTGTGCATGGCGCGGACCCAGGATTCGCTGGGCTCTTCCCCGTGCAGCAGATGCAGGAAATGGCCGCCGATGGAATCGTCATCGGTCTCGACATCAATGACCTTGCCGTTGACCGCGTACTGATACCAGTAGAGCAGCATCGAGCCGAGGCTGGCGAGCAGGCGATCGGCAATGTCGCGGGCATCCGCATGGTTGTGGTCATCCCGCTCGGGCAGCACGCAGCCCAGGACGGATACACCGGTGCGCATCACGTCCATCGGGTGCGAGTTCGCCGGCAGTTCTTCCAGCGCGCCCTTCACCGCGGCGGGCAGGCCGCGATAGGCCTTGAGCTTGGTCTTGTAGGCACGCAGCTCAGCTTCGGTCGGCAGCTTGCCGTGGATTAGCAGGTACGCGACCTCTTCGAACTCGCAGGTCTCGGCGATGTCGAGAATGTCGTAGCCGCGGTAGTGCAGGTCGTTTCCGCTGCGACCGACGGTGCACAACGCGGTGTTCCCGGCGGCGGTGCCGGACAGCGCGACGGATTTCTTCGGCTTGAATCCGCCGGCGCTCTTGTTCGTCTCACTCATTGGGTTCTCCCGTCTTTCCGTATTGAAGAGATGTCACTGGCGGCCTGCATCAGGCCGACTTTCCTTTGGCGAACAGGGCGTCGAGTTTCTGCTCGTAGTCGTGGTAGCCGATCGACTCGTACAGCTCCATGCGGGTCTGCATCGTGTCGATGACGTTTTTCTGTGTCCCATCTTTGCGGACCGCAGTGTAGACCGCTTCGGCGGCCTTGTTGGCGGCTCGAAAGGCCGACAGAGGATAGAGCACCAGCCCCACGTTCACCGATGCCAGCTCGTCCACGGTGTACAGCGGCGTGGAGCCAAATTCGGTGATGTTGGCCAGGATCGGCACGCTGACGGCCTCAGCGAACTGCTTGTACATCGGCAGTTCGGTGATCGCCTCGGGGAAGATCATGTCCGCCCCGGCCTCGACGCAGGCGCAGGCACGGTCGATGGCCGCCTGCAGGCCTTCCACCGCCAGGGCGTCGGTGCGGGCCATGATCACGAACTCGTCATCGGTGCGGGCATCCACCGCCGCCTTGATGCGGTCGACCATCTCCTGCTGGGTCACGATCTCCTTGTTCGGGCGGTGGCCGCAGCGTTTGGCGCCGACCTGATCCTCGATGTGCATGGCCGCGGCTCCGGCCTTGATCAGGCTCTGGGTCGTCCGCGCGACATTGAAGGCGCTGGGGCCGAAGCCGGTGTCGACATCGACCAGCAGCGGCAGGTCGCAGACATCGGTGATGCGGCGGATATCGACCAGCACATCTTCCAGGCCGGTGATGCCCAGGTCGGGCAGGCCCAGCGAACCCGCGGCGACGCCGCCACCTGACAGGTAGATCGCACGAAACCCGGCACGCTGGGCGAGTCGGGCGTGGTTGGCGTTAATCGCGCCGATGACTTGTAGCGGTGTCTCTTCGGCGAGTGCCTGGCGAAACATCTGGCCTTTGGATGGGGTGGACACTCGGCGCGACTCCAGTTCGTAGTGGTGACGCGCTTTACTCAAGCGACATGCCAGTTGTGAAGGGCGGCGGCGAGCATGTCGGAGGATATTGCAAGTAACTGTATTTAAATAAAATAATAATATTTCAAGTTGCCGGGGTAGGGTCTGGTATTCGAATTATTCGTTTCACGATAGGTGTTAACATGTTTCGCGAAACGTTATATGAGACAGATCGATCATGCCCGATGCCCTGTCTGCCACAGATGCGAACCGCCGTCCGGTAATTTGGACCGTGTCGGTCACCCGGCTTGCCCGCTTGTTTCGCGAAGTCAGTCCGGAATTCGATGAGCGGGCGCAGACCGAAGCCATCAACCTCGGGTTTGAAGATGCCCTGGAGGAGATTCGCCGCCGCCTTCGAACCCAGCGTTGCGACGCGGTGATCGCCGCCGGATCGAATGGTGCGTATCTCAAAAGCCGTCTTCCGGTTCCGGTGGTTCTGGTGAAGCCGACCGGGTTCGAGCTGATGTCGGCATTGTCGCGGGCGCGCCGCATGGCCGAGCGGGTGGCGGTGGTGACCTATCAAGCCGAACACGCGGAATTCTCGGACTTCGTGACCAGCTATGGGCTGAGTATCGAGCAGCGTTCTTTCGTCACCAGCGAGGATGCGCTGGACGCAGTTTCGGAGCTCTCCGCATTGGGTGTGCAGGCCATCGTGGGCACCGGCATGGTGGCCGATTTTGCCGATGCGGCCGGCCTGCGGGGCGTGCTGCTGTATTCCGCGTCCAGTGCGCGGGCGGCGTTTGAAACGGCCCTGGAGATCACCACGGCGACGCGGACTCTCGGCAGCCGGCTGGCTGAACAAAGCCGCAATGCCTCGGGTTCGCGGCGTCGGCGTGGCGGGATGGCCCAGCCGCAGATGCTGGGTGACAGCGAGACCATTGAAAGCATTCGTGTCCGCGCCGAGCATTTCGCCCGAACCGATGCCAACGTGCTGGTCTGCGGCGAAACCGGCACCGGCAAGGAGCTGGTCGCGCGGCTCTTGCATGAACGCAGCGACCGCAGTCGGGGTCCGCTGGTCACCGTCAACTGTGGCGCATTTGCCGAGAGCCTGTTCGAAGCCGAGCTGTTCGGCCACGAGGAGGGCGCCTTCACCGGTGCCCGACGTGGCGGGCGCATGGGGCTGATCGAATCCGCCCACCGCGGCACCTTGTTCCTGGACGAAATCGGCGAGCTACCGTTGGCGCTGCAGTCGCGGTTACTGCGCGTGCTGGAGGGCCGGGAGGTTCTGCGCGTAGGCGCGAATCGTCCGCTTTCGGTTGATGTGCGGATTGTCGCGGCGACCAACCGCGACTTGCCAGCCATGGTCGAAGGCGGCGGGTTCCGCCAGGACTTGTACTACCGGCTCAATGTCCTGCGGCTGGAGTTGCCGCCATTGCGGCAGCGCAGCGCGGACATCGCATTGCTGGCTGGCCACTTTCTGGGCGAGGTGGGCAGAGACGCAGCCGTTGTCCTGACGGCGGACGGGCTGAAGCTGCTGCAGCGCTATTCCTGGCCGGGGAACGTGCGCGAGCTGCGCAACGTGCTGGAACGTGCTTACTACCACGGCCTGGCCGTGGGGCCGGGCGGCATGATCACTCGGCAGGTGTTGCTGGACTGCGCGCCGGAACTGGGCGCAGAGCAACCCCCCATAGTGGCGACCCGTGGCGCCGCTGCGCCAACGGAGAACCGGCCCTCCGCACGGGATTTGCAGGCAGTGCTGAATCGGGTTGGCGGCCACCGTGGCCGTGCGGCGCAGCAGCTAGGCGTTTCGCGCTCGACCCTGTGGCGGTGGCTGCGTGATGAGCCGGCGGCGCAGAACGTGCCCGGCGATACGGCGGCTAGCCGTACTTCGTCAGCAGGGTGGTGATCTTGTCCAGTTTTACCTGGGCGCCTGCGCTGAGCGCGTCGTCGGTGTCCAGGTCTTGCTGCAGCGCACAGGCCAGGGTTTCGTAGAAGACTTTGTCGAGCGCGCGACGCGCGGCCGTGAGTTGTTGCACGACTGCTTCGCAGTCGGATTCTCGCTGCATCATCGCCTGTATCCCTCGAAGCTGGCCCTCCACGCGTTTCAGGCGTTTGATCAGGGCGCTCCGGCGTTCCTGATGTAACGGGTTCAGGTCAGCGTCGTTTAATTCATCGGTCATGCGGATCGCCGTGTGTCAGTGTCTGATACTATACCCCCTATGGTATCACTCGATCTCATTCTTTGGCTGCTGGCAGGCTTGCCGGTCGGCCTTGCGCTGGGGTTGACCGGCGGCGGCGGCTCCTTGCTTGCTGTGCCGTTGCTGATCTATGCATTCGGACTGGCTCCGTCACGGGCCGTGCCGCTGTCTCTGGTTGTGGTGTCGCTGGCCAGCGCATTGGGCGCTGCCTGGGTGTTGCGGGCACGTCAGGTTGCCTTGCGGCCTGCTGTGGTGTTCGCGGTACCGGGTCTGCTCACGGCACCGCCCGGCTTGATGCTCGGCGCCCGGGTTCCGGACGTCCTGTTCGCCACGCTGTTTGCCGCCGCTGCGTTGCTCGTCGGTACATTGATGTGGCGGCAAGCAGCCTCCGCAAAGGCTGCGGTCGTGCGCAGCGCTGCAGGAACGGGCGAAGGCGCCGCGGTCTGCCGCCTGGGTGGCGAAGGGCGTTTGCGTCTGACGCCTCCCTGCATGCTGGTGCTGGTCTGCGCCGGCGCGGTGACAGGGTTGCTGACGGGTGTTCTGGGTGTGGGCGGCGGGTTTGTGATCGTGCCCGTGCTCATGGCGGTGACGCAGCTCGGCATCCACCGTGCGGTGGCGACCTCCCTGGTCGTCATCACGCTTATCAGCGCGGGCGGTGCGGTCAGCGCAATCGCGTTGGGGCAGCTGCCCTGGAGCCTCTCCGCTTTGTCCTTCGTCCTCGGTGGCTGGTCCGGAATGTTGCTGGGCCGTCTGCTCGCGCAGCGTTTGCCTGCTGCCATTCTGCAGCGTGGGTTTTCGATCGCCATTGCCGGGGTCGGCCTGCTGATGATGCTGCAAATTTTGACTGGAGAGATGTCGTGATCTTTCGCCAAATGTTCGATGCTGAATCGAGTACCTACACCTACCTGCTGGCCGCCCGTCCGGGGGCGGAGGCCCTGCTTATCGACCCGGTGCGCGGTCAGACAGAGGTGTATCTCGAACTCCTGGATCAACTCGATGTGCGGCTGCTGCATGCGGTCGACACCCACACCCATGCGGATCACATCACCGCGCTGGGCGCGCTGCGCGATGCCACCCAGTGCAGCACGCTGATGGGGCGCCAGAGCCGCGCCGACTGTGTCAGCCGTTACCTGGACGATGACGAACGCATCACGGTAGACGGGCTGACGCTGCGCGCGCTCTACACGCCGGGCCACACGAACGAGTCCTATAGCTACGTGCTGGAAGGCGAGCAACCGGCGGTGTTTTCCGGCGATGTCCTGCTGATCCGCGGCACGGGACGTACGGATTTTCAGGGCGGCGACGCTGGAGCAAGCTGGGATTCGATCACGGAGCGGCTGTTCCCGCTGGGCGATGACACCGCCGTTTACCCGGCGCATGACTACAAGGGCTGGACGCGGTCGAGCATCGGTGAGGAGCGGCGATACAACCCGCGGCTGGCCGGCCAGACCCGTGCGTCCTACATCGAGCTAATGGAAAACCTGAACCTGCCCGATCCCAAGATGATGGATGTCGCGGTTCCGGCCAATCTGGCCTGTGGCGCATGGCCGACACCGGAGGTGCCGCATGGTCGCTGATCCGAATGTGCTGGGCGGTTTGCTGGGCGGTGTCCTGATCGGCTTGGCGAGCCTGTTGCTGCTGTTTGCCAATGGCCGCATTGCCGGCATTAGCGGGATTGCAGATGGATTGCTCTTCGGGCCTGAGCGCGCCTGGCGAGGCGCTTTCGTCCTCGGGCTGCTAACGGCCGGCGTCATCGGGTTCCAGAGCCTGGACGGGCCAGGGCTGACCATGCAGGCCGACGGTCTCCGCCTCGTTGTCGCGGGTCTGGCTGTCGGCTATGGCACGCGGCTGGGCTCGGGCTGCACCTCTGGGCATGGTGTCTGCGGCATCGGCCGGCGCTCACCGCGTTCGCTGGTGGCGACTGCGATCTTCATGGGGGTCGCGGTGTTGACCGTTTGGCTTGTTCGGCATACCGGGGTGGCGGGATGAATCACCTCGTTGCGTGGTTGGCAGGATTGTTGTTCGGGGCCGGCCTGCTGCTGTCGCAAATGGTCGACCCCGCACGCGTCGTCGGGTTTCTGGACGTTTTCGGTGTCTGGGACCCCACGCTGCTGTTCGTCATGGGGGCGGCGCTCGTCTGCACGGTGCCGGGGTTCTGGTGGGCATCGCGTATAGGCAAACCGTGGCTGGAGCCGGTCTTTGTGCTGCCGGCCCGTGATGACATTGATCGTCCTCTGATCGTGGGAGCGATCCTGTTCGGCCTGGGCTGGGGTTTGGCCGGGCTGTGCCCTGGGCCAGCGATTGTCGCCGTCGCCAGCGCCCATGCGGACGTGCTCTTGTTCCTGTGCGCGATGCTGCTCGGCATGGCACTCAACCGTGCACCGCGTTTGCTCGGCGGACGCAGGGCGTCCTGACGTTGCTCCATCTGATCGTGGCCGTACCGGCAAGCGAGTTGGCTGCTCCGTGGGGCTGCACGTTCGCCTGACGGATTGACGGATCGGTCACAGTCGACACGGGCCGTGTTGACGCCGGTCACGGTCACTGCAAAGCGGCCACACCACCATTCCTCCCGATTGACATGTCCGATTTTGGCGGCGGTATCCGTATTGGGATTACCGCCACCTGGCGGTGCATGACTCGGTGAGCGCCCACGCGCTCGTATTTTGAATGGGAGGACCCCAATGAAACTGCAAGGACGTTTGATTTCAACGGCTCTACTGGGCACCGCGGCACTGCTTGCCGCCTGCGACGACACGACCGATTCGGCAGCAGCAAGCGGTGCCGTGTTCGCCATGACCAATGCGGCGGACAACAATCAGATCCTCGGCTACCAGCGAACGGCGACCGGCGCGCTGACGCTGATGGGCCAGTTCTCGACCGGGGGGCGGGGCAGCGGCCCGAACCCGATCGCACCCGCCGCACCGCTGGGTGCGCAAGACCCGATCGTGCTCAGTGACGACAATCGGTATCTGTTCGCGGTGAATGCCGGCAGCAACGAGATTTCGACCATGCGCGTGCTGGACAACGGCACGGCCAGTCTCGTGGGCAAGGCCGCATCCGGCGGCATGTTCCCGATCAGCATCGCGGTGAACGATGAGCTGCTGTACGTGCTCAATGCGGGCGGCGCTGGCAACATTTCCGGCTTTCGCGTCGGGGACGATGGGCTGCTGACCGCGATCCCCGGGTCGACCCAGCCGTTGAGCGGCACCGATACGCCGCTGCCCGATGATTCGGTACTTCCGGGGACGATCGATATCAGCCCCGACGGGCGTTTCATCGCCGTCACCGAGAAGGCCACGAACCTGATCGATATCTTTCTGCTGGACGACAACGGTGTGGCCAGCGCGCCCATCGCACAACCGACCGACGTCCCCACGCCGTTTGGCGCGGAGTTCGATCTCAACGGCTTTTTCATCGTGTCGGATGCCAATGTCGATCCCGGCACGGGCATGCCCACGGCGGATGATTCGTCCGTGAGTTCTTATTCGGTGGGAGCGGACGGGACGCTGACCGCGATCACGACGGGTGTGACGACACTGGAGACAGCCGCCTGCTGGATCGAGATCACGGCGAACAACCAATTCGCCTACACCACCAACACCAATTCGGGCACGGTCACCGGATTCCAGCTCGACGGTGATGGTGTGTTGACCTCGCTGAATCCGGCCGACGGCGTCACCGCTGCGCTGGCGCCAACCAGCATCCTGCTGGAGATGGCGATTGCGGACGAGTACCTCTACGTGCTGGCGGCCGGCACCGGGGAGATCAACGGGTTCGCGATCGCTGGCGATGGCAGCCTGACGCCGGTCGAGGGCGGAACCGTTGGCGGGTTGCCGGGAGCCACGGCGGAGGGTCTGGCGGCGTTCTAGGCCACCTGCGCAGCCGGCCTGATCGCAGGCCGGCTGCGCGACTGCATTGCGCGCGCCGACCCAGTCGGCGCGTTTTCGTTGCAGCCGCTGGCTTGGCGGCGAGGCAGCAACAACATCGACCTCGTATAATGCCGCCCATTAATAAATGCGACGGGCGCGCGACGAGACGTTGCGTCGTTCCGGTGGAGACAGACATGGGCAAGAGTACGGATTACACGGCTCGCCAGCCCGACGAATTCGGTGTGGTTCGCTACACCGAGGAAGAAAATGAGACCTGGGCCATTCTGCTGAATCGTCAGATGACGGCGATTGACGGCAGGGCCTGCGACGCGTTCATGGATGGGCTGGAGCGGCTGCGGTTTCCCGCGGATCGAATCCCCCAGCTGGATGACGTCTCGCGAGTGCTGTCCGACAGCACTGGCTGGTCCGTGGCACGCGTGCCTGCGCTGATTCCGTTCAGCGAATTCTTCCAGTTGCTGGCCAACCGACAGTTTCCCGCAGCGACGTTTATCCGTCGCCGCTCGGAACTGGATTACCTCAAGGAGCCGGACATCTTTCATGAGTTGTTCGGGCACACGCCGCTGCTGACCAACCAGCATTTCGCGGATTTCACCGAAACCTATGGCCGCCTGGGGCTCGCGGCGAGCAAGGAGGAGCGCGTGTTTCTCGCGCGCTTGTACTGGTTCACCGTGGAGTTCGGATTGGTCGATACCCCTCAAGGCACCCGCATTTACGGAGGCGGTATCCTGTCCTCCATCGGAGAGACCGAGCACGCCTTGTCCGACGCACCTCGTCGGCAGACATTCGATGTGATGGACGCGCTGCGGACGCCTTATCGCATCGACATCATGCAACCGCTTTATTACGTCATCGACTCGTTATCTCGACTGTCCGAGTTGACTCGGATGGATCTGATGGCGCGAATCCGCGATGCGCAGGGCATGCGCCTGTTCGACCCCTTGTTCCCGCCCAAGGCCGCGACGGTCTGAGGCAGCCCGATATCGGCGGCACCGAAGGGTGCGCCAAGCAGGAGACACCACCGATGAATGCAACTGCACAACAGCAGATGACCTCGCCGCCGGCATCCGGCTCGACCAATCCCTTGGGGACCGACGGCTTCGAGTTTGTCGAGTACACGGCGCCCACGCCCGAAGGCATTGAACAGCTTCACGCACTGTTTCGCTCGCTGGGGTTCAAGGCGATCGCCAAGCATCGCAGCAAGGACGTGACGCTGTATCGGCAGGGGGATATCAACTTTCTGGTCAACGCGACGCCGTACACACATTTTGCGGCCTTTGCCCGCGCACACGGGCCTTGTGCCTGTGCGATGGCGTTTCGGGTGAAGGACGCCAAGGCCGCCTTTGAACATGCGGTGGCGCAGGGCGCCGTGCCGTTCGAGGCGCCGACCGGCTTCATGGAACTGAAGATCCCGGCGGTGTACGGCATCGGTGATTCCATTCTTTATTTTGTTGATCGCTATGGCAGCCACAGCATTTACGACGTGGACTTCGAGCCGCTGCCCGGCGTAACCGATCAGCACCCCCGCGGCGTGGGGCTCAAGCTGCTGGACCACCTCACGCATAACGTCAATCGCGGGAACATGGATGTCTGGTCGGGCTACTACGAGCGGATCGGCAATTTCCGCGAGATTCGCTACTTCGATATCGAAGGCAAGCTCACCGGGTTGTTTTCGCGAGCGATGACATCGCCCTGCGGCAAGATCCGCATCCCGATCAATGAGTCCTCGGACGACAAGTCGCAAATCGAGGAATTCCTGCGCGAGTACAACGGCGAAGGCATCCAGCACATCGCCCTGGCCACCGATGACATCTACGCCACGGTGGAGGCCTTGCGCGCGGCCGGCACCGAGTTCATGGATACGCCGGATACCTACTACGAAAAGGTGGACGAGCGGGTGCCGGGGCACGGTGAGGAAGTCAGCCGCCTGAAACGTCTGAAGGTATTGATTGATGGCGCGCCCACCGAGGGGGACGGGATCTTGCTGCAGATTTTCACCCAGACGGTCATCGGCCCGATTTTCTTCGAGATCATCCAGCGCAAGGGCAATGAGGGTTTCGGCGAGGGCAACTTCAAGGCCTTGTTCGAATCCATTGAGGAGGATCAGGTCCGCCGCGGCGTGATCCAGTCCTAACGATGTCGCGCCGCTGGATTCAGTACCCGCACCGCGAGGGCACGATCTCGCGCCAGGCGCACGCCGATTTTCCGGCCGAGGCACCTTACGAACGTGAGGCCGGACGTTCCGGTTTCTTCGGGCCGACCGCGCATTTCCATCACAAGCGGCCGCCGACGAGCTGGACGCGTTGGGAAGGCGAGCTGCGGCCCCGTGCCTATGACCTGATGGCGCTGCCGCCCGGTGAGATCAGCCCATGGTCTGCGCCCGCACTGCTGAGCAACGCGGCAGTGCAGTACCGCCTGTGGCGGCTGGAAACACCGATGCCGGCGCTGGCCCGCAATGCCGACGGGGACGACTTGCTGTTCGTCCACGCCGGCGGCGGGGCGCTGTTCTGCGACTACGGCCATCTGGAACTGGAGCAGGGCGATTACGTCGTCATCCCGCGGGGAACGATGTGGCGCCTGGAGCCGTCGTCACCGATGACGCTGCTGATGATCGAGGCCACCAACGACAGCTACCAGCTCCCGGACAAGGGGCTGGTTGGTCCTCAGGCGATCTTCGACCCCGCGATGCTGGACGTGCCGGCTATCGACGAGGCCTTCCTGGCGCAACAGACCGACGAGCCCTGGACGGTGGAGATCAAGCGGCTGGGACGGGTCTCACGCGTGCATTACGACTACAGCCCGCTGGACGCCATTGGCTGGCACGGGGACCTGGCAGTTTCGCGTCTCAACTGGCGGCACATTCGGCCGCTGATGAGCCATCGCTACCACCTACCGCCCTCCGCGCATACGACCTTTGTCGCCGGTCGTTTCGTGATCTGCAGCTTCGTGCCGCGGCCGATCGAGTCAGACCCCGGCGCGCTGAAGGTGCCGTTCTTTCACAACAATGATGACTTCGACGAGGTGATCTTCTATCACGCCGGCGACTTCTTCTCGCGGGACAATATCGAGCCGGGCACGATCACCTGGCACCCCAGCGGTTTTACCCATGGCCCGCACCCCAAGGCGCTGGCGGCGGGACAGGCCAGCGCCAAGACCTTCACCGAAGAAGTCGCGGTGATGCTGGATACCCGCGATCCATTACAGGCCAGCGATGCGCTGAGCCCGGTTGAGCTGCCCGCCTACGCGGACAGCTGGCGCGCCGGGTAAGTCGTCTTGACCTTCGAACTCCAACCCAAGGAAACCGCATGAAATTAGCGAGTCTGCGCGATGGCACCCGTGACGGTCGGCTGCTGGTCGTCAGTCGCGATCTGACCCAGGCCGTCCTCGCGCCTTACGCCACCTTGCAAGCGGCGCTGGATGACTGGGACGAGGCGGAACCGCAATTGCAGATGGCCTCCGAAGACCTGGCAACCGGCCGCATGGATGACGCCTTCCCATTCGACCCGGCGGCCTGTGAATCACCGCTGCCGCGCGCCTACCAATGGGCCGATGGCAGCGCCTATGTAAACCATGTGGAGCTGGTGCGCCGCGCCCGTGGAGCCGAGCTGCCGGAGAGCTTCTGGACCGATCCGCTGATGTACCAGGGTGGCTCGGACGGATTCCTTGGCCCGCGCGATGCCATCGAGATCTTTGATCGCGGCTGGGGCGCGGATTTCGAGGCGGAGATTGCTGTCGTCACCGACGATGTCGCCATGGGCAGCTCGCCCGACGCCGCAGCGGAGCGGATTCGGTTGCTGATGCTGGTCAACGACGTTTCGTTACGCAATTTGATTCCCGGTGAGCTGGCCAAGGGCTTCGGTTTCTTCCAGAGCAAGCCGGCGAGCAGCTTTTCGCCGGTCGCCGTCACGCCGGATGAGCTGGGCAGCGCCTGGGATGGCCGCAAGCTGGAGGGCGAGTTGTGTTCCACGCTGAACGGTGAGTTGTTCGGCTGCCCGCAGACCGGCGACGACATGACCTTCGATTTTCCGCAATTGGTTGCGCACGCGGCCAGGACCCGTGGCCTCTGCGCCGGGTCGATCATCGGCAGCGGTACGATTTCCAACCGCGGTGAGGATGGCGGGCCGGGCAAGCCGGTGGCTGATGGCGGCCGGGGTTATAGCTGCATCGCCGAGCGGCGGATGCTCGACAAGATCGAAACCGGAGAATTCAGGACGCCGTTTCTGAAAGATGGCGACACGGTCGGCATCGACATGCTGGATGACGACGGGCAGAGCATCTTCGGCGCGATCAAGCAGACCGTGGTCGAAATCGATCGCCCGTGATTCGGCTTTACAGCTACTGGCGCTCGTCATCCAGCTATCGAGTGCGCATCGCGCTGGAGCTGAAACGGGTGGCCTATGAACTGGTGCCGGTCCATCTGGTGCGCAACGGCGGCGAGCAACGACGGGATGCTTATCGTTCGATGAACCCTCAGCAGTATGTCCCGCTGCTGGAAGACGGAGCGACGCGGATCTCGCAGTCGCTGGCCATCATCGACTACCTGGAGGCTCTGGCCCCCGATCCCGCGCTGCTGCCCGAACAACCCGCGAATCGGGCGGCCGTGTTGTCGTTCGCGCAGACCATCGCGAGTGATATTCAGCCCTTGCAAAATCTCAGCGTTTTGCAATACCTGACCGACGAGCTAGGCCACGCGCCGGCGATGCGCCAGCAGTGGTCTGCCCACTGGATCGACCGAGGTCTGCAGTCGTTGGAATCCCAGTTGGCAGCGTGTGCGCCATTCACTTGCTGTTTTTCCGATGAACCCGGATTGGCGGATGTTTGTTTGGTTCCGCAGATGTACAACGCTGAGCGATTCGGGGTAGATCTGGAGCGAATGCCGCGTCTGGTGCGCATCACACGACATCTACGAGCCTTGCCCGCGTTCCAGCGGGCTCATCCCGATCATCAACCGGATGCAGAATGACTGAACCCCTTTGGACTCCCAGCGCTGAGCGAATTGAGGCCAGCGTGTTGCAGCGGTATCGCCAGGCCTTGGCCGAGCAGGGCGCCGGATCGTTTGCAGACTATGCGTCGTTGCACCGCTGGTCTGTGACAGAACCAGGGGCGTTCTGGCGCAGCATCTGGACGTACTGCGACGTGCGCGGCGAGCGCGGTGCTCGGGACGTCACGGAACCGCCCGATGTCATGCCGGGCACGCGCTTCTTTCCCGACGCGCAGCTGAACTTTGCCGAGAACCTGATCGAGCGAGGATCCGATGGCGACATCGCCATCATCGCGACCGGAGAGGGTGTCGAGGATCGTCAACTCACCCGCGCACAACTGCGCGAACGGGTCGACGCCGTGGCCGGCTGGCTGTTGCAGCAGGGCGTCGAGCCAGGTGATCGCGTCGCCGCGGTCATGCCGAATCTCCCCGAGACGATGATTGCGGCGCTCGCCAGCGCCAAGATCGGGGCTGTTTGGTCATCTTGCTCGCCGGATTTCGGCATGCAGGGCATTCTCGATCGCTTCGAGCAGATTCGGCCCACCGTGCTCATCGGTGTTGATGGGTATCGCTATGGCGGCAAGGTTTTTGACATCCGCGATAAGCTGGAAGCCGTGCGCGCCGTGCTCACGACGGTCAAGCGCGTGGTCATGGTCAGCTATCTGGGCGAGGCGGCCGTGCCGGGTTGGATCGCCTGGAGCGATGTCACCTCCGGAGGCTGCGAATACCTGCCGCTACCCTTTGATCACCCGCTGTACATTCTGTTTTCCAGCGGCACGACGGGGCAGCCTAAATGCATCGTGCACGGCGCCGGTGGCACGCTGCTTCAGCATTTGAAAGAGCATCAGCTGCATTCCGACGTGGCGCCGGGGGATCGCGTGCTGTACTTCACGACCTGCGGATGGATGATGTGGAACTGGCTGGTGTCGGCGCTGGGCAGCGCGGCCACGGTCGTACTCTACGAAGGCAACCCGGCCTATCCGTCCACCGACGTGCTGTTCGACATTGCGGCGCGGTACGAGGTCACGTTGCTGGGGGTATCCGCCGGCTGGATCAATGCGGCGCGACAGGCCGGCAGCGAACCCGTCAAAAGCCATGACCTGCATGCGCTGAAATCCATCTGCTCAACCGGCTCCCCGCTGTCGCCGGAAGGCTTTGCCTACGTGTATTCGGCGATCAAGCCCGACGTGCAACTGGCATCGATTTCCGGCGGGACCGATATCGTCTCCTGTTTCGTTTTGGGTAATCCCACGCTGCCTGTCTACGAAGGCGAGATTCAGTGCGCAGGGCTGGGCATGGATGTCGATGTGGCTGACGAGAACGGCTGTTCGCAACCGACCGGAGAGAAGGGCGAACTGGTCTGCCGAGCACCGTTCCCCTCCATGCCCGTGGCGTTCTGGAATGATCGCGATACCGCGCGATATCGCAGCGCGTATTTCGAGCATTTCCCCGGGATCTGGCATCACGGTGACTTTGCCGAGAAGACCGCGCACGGCGGATTCATTATCCATGGCCGTTCGGATGCCACGCTCAACCCCGGTGGCGTGCGCATCGGCACCGCGGAGCTTTATCGTGTGCTCGACCGCATGCCGGAGCTGGCCGACGCCGCAGCGATCGGCGCGCTGGTTGAGGGTGACGTGCGAATCGTGTTGTTTGTCGTGCTGGCTCCGTCTGCGGACCTGGATGCCGACTTGGCGCAGGCGATTCGCCGGCGCCTTCGCAGTGAAGCCTCGCCGCGGCACGTGCCGAAGGATATCTTTCAGATACCGGCAATTCCCAAGACCCGAACGGGCAAGACTGCCGAACTGGCACTGAAGACCTGGATCGAAGGTGGGGCGATCCGGAATCGCAATGCGCTGGTTAACGCCGAAGTGTTCGATACGAAGCCACCGGCGTTGTCACCCTAACGCAATCTCACTATACTTCGCGCCCCGCCGAACTGGCGGGCGATGGTGGGCGTAGCTCAGTTGGTAGAGCCCCGGGTTGTGATCCCGGTGGTCGTGGGTTCAAGTCCCATCGTCCACCCCATTTTTTCGGCGTTCGGTTGTTTGAACGCTCGCGCCGCAGGCCGAGCAGTCGAAGAACGGGCAAATGAAGAAATAGGGCCGTTAGCTCAGTTGGTAGAGCAGGTGACTCTTAATCACTCGGTCCGCAGTTCGAGTCTGCGACGGCCCACCAATTAAATCGACAAGTCGGCCTCGCTTTGCGGGGCTTTCTTGTTTTGAGGGATGTCCGGTGAAAAGTGGCCCGGTTGATGGCAGGATTTCACGGTGAACCCACGGCCGGCTGTGATCAACGCGACTGACGAGGCCCGGACTGGACCATGCGTCGTCATGTGCCGGCGTCGGCAGGCTATCGGAGTGATCGGCCTGCTCTGCACCTTGGTGCTGCCGTGGCTGATCGCGTTCCCGGCGATGGCGGCCGCGACGGCGTATATCTGCGAAGACGGTTCCGGACACCGTTCCATCCAGGATCGGCCCTGTGCGGCTGCGTCGTCGTCGAGGGCCGTGGACATCGAAGCGCGAGCGGCTGCACCCGCTGTTTCCAGCGAGGGTTCGCGCCCCCCGAGCGTGGCCGGAAAACCCCAGCGGCGTGTGGATCGCGGATGGTCGGCTCGCGATGCGTCCCGCTGTCGCCAATATCAAGAAGGTAAATTTCAGCTCCAGTCACGCATGCGTGCCGGGTATACCGTGAGCGAAGGCGAGCGTCTGCGATCTGGCCTCGACAAGCTCAACGGCATGTTGGAGAGCCGTTGCCGCAAGGTGCCGCAGCGCTACTGGGTCCGGGGTAATGCCAGCGACAAACCGCCGGGCTGAACGGCCTGTGCCGGCGCGATCACCGGGCGGTTCTGTCAGCGTGCCCGGCCGCGGGCTGAATTCAGCGCATCCGTATTCTCGGTCAACCATTCCACGAGCGCGGAACGGCGGTTGATTCCGAGCTTGTCGTAGACCTTGTAAAGGTGTGTCGACGCCGTCGAGGGCGCCATTTCGAGTTGACGGGAGACTTCCTTGAACGTCATCCCCGATGCGATCAGCTGCGCGACTTCCAACTCCCGTGGAGACAGATCAGGCAAGCGCCGGTCGGGCCGAACCCGTAATCGGATATGTACCGAGTTGGGCTCGACGTAGAAGAAGAGTCCTTTCCATGTCATGCCATGACGCAATGCCGTCGGAGACTGGTCCAGCGACATCGGTAGACGACGGGCATCCCAATCCGGGTCGTTGCGACGAACCAGGGCGACGAAGCGTTCGTTGGCATAAATGACTTCGCCATCAGCATCGACAGTGGCATGTCCCAGTTCGTCACCACCGCCGCGGGCATCGGCCAGGTGCATATCGAACTCGTCATGGAATTCGATGGCTGAAATCAGGGTGGAGCAGAGCGCATGCGCGAGCTCCGTAGGGAGTATCGAGCTGTTGTCGAGTTCTCCGAGGGTGAATCGGTGCTCTCGATGCGTGTCGTTGATCGTGACGGACTGCATTGCGGTCCCTGTGGACGCATTAGCGTCGTGGTCATCCGGCCACGTGAACACGGTCTTCTCGATGCCATCGGCGCCCGCGACATTCCAGCGCACGAATGACACGGCGAATTCTTCGGCAAAGGCCTCCGCGACGTCGGAAAAAACACCCGCATCGCCCGCCCGCATGGCCCGCCCCAGCATTTTTCGCTGAATCAGAAAGAAGCGGTCCCAGATTGAATTCATTGGCAAGCTGTCCTTGGTTCGTCTCTGCCTCGTAATTTCTACGACCGTAGTTTTTACGATCATAGACGTTACGATATGCGGGCTCTCGCGAGCATGTTGTGATGTGGTCGTCTACTGCCTACCGGAGCGATCACATGCGCACCCCAATTTTTGCAATTTCGGCCCTTGTCGCCAGCACCGCCGCCCAAGCAGGCCCTGTAGGGAATCTGCTTGGCGCGCTGTCGGGCAACGACTCGGTTTCGACCACGCAGCAATCGTCGGCTGGTGCGGTGCCGCTACTGGGCGCCACGGTGGCATCGCTGCGCGGAACCACCTCCGGCCTCACCGCCGGGCTCGTAGGATTGACCAACAACATCAGTTCTGCGCCTTTGCCTGGACTGAGCGCGGTCGATGGCCCGTCGGACGGCTTTCTGGATATCTCCGTGTTTGAAACCGGGCCGGACGGCTCGGGCTATCCGGTGATTCTCGCCTTGACCGAACCGGTGATTGGTCAGCCGTTGGCGGATCTTGTGCTTGGGCAGATGCTGGGTCTGGGCGGCGAGAACAACATGCTGGATATCGCGGTGCTCGGTGGCAACCAGGTTGGCAACACCGGCAATGACGGTCTGCTCGGTACGGCGGTGCTGTCCGGCGCGGACGCCGGCAACGGTGGCCTGCTGGGAATCGGGATTCTCAATGACGACAACACCGGCACCGGCGGTTTGCTGGGTCTTGCCGTGTTGAGCGGAAACAACGCGGGGCAGGGCGGCGCGCTTGGTGTCGGCCTGCTCAACGAGAACAACTCCGGCAACGGTGACCAGCTCGCGCTGGGCGTGCTGTCGGGCACCCATTCTGGGCAGGCCTCAGAGGGCCTTGGTATCGGCTTGCTCAACGATGGTGATGCACTCCACATCATGTATGGCGGCGACACGCTGTTCACGCTCGATGCCGCGGCTTCTCAGCTGGCGGGCCTGCTGCCGATTGGCGAGATCTATGACGGTATCTGGATCGGAACGGGCGAAGATGTGACCAGCGCCAACGATTTGCTGAACATCGGTGTGCTGGCTGGCGACAACGCGGGCTCGGGCGGCTTGATTGGCGTTGCGGTTCTGTCCGGCGACAACGCCGCGCAGGGCAGCCTGATCGGGCTTGGTGTGCTCAACGGTGACCACAGCGGCAATAGCGATGGTCTCGGTGTGGCGGTGCTCTCTGGAGATAACAGCGGGAATGGTGCCTTGGGTGTCGGTGTGCTGAACGGTGATAACTCTGGCAATGGCGGCTTCCTCGGGGCAGGCGTGCTCAACGGCGACAACTCCGGTAATGGCGATGTGATCGGTGCCGGTGTCCTCAACGGCGACAATGCCGGCAACGGTGGCCAGATCGGCGTTGGCGTACTGAACGGCGACGGCAGCGGCAATGGGGGCACGCTGGGCGCGGGTGTACTCAATGGCGACGAGTCCGGCAATGGCGGCCAGATCGGCGCTGGTGTGCTCAATGGTGACGACTCCGGCACCGGTGGCGCTCTGGGGCTGGGCCTGATCAACGACACCGATTCCGTCCCTGGCGACGGTAACGGTGGGAATGGCGGCAATGGCGGCGGCGACGGTGGCGTGGGTGGTGACGGCGGCACGATTATCGATGTGGCCAATAACCCGGATGAAGGCACCACTGGCGCGGAAAGCCTGGTCCGTGAATCCGGCACCGAACTGCTCTGCGGCGTCACAGATGACTTGGCGTCCCGTGCAGACCTGAACTGCGACGCATCGGCTGACAGCCGCGTCTAGGCGAGGGGAGGCATACCATCGTGATGGATGAAATCGACGAAATCGATATTGCAGACGGCATCAGCGCACGCTTGGAATACATCAGCTGCATGACCGATGCTCTACGTGACAAGGTGAGTGACGACAGCACGACAGGGACCGCGGTTGGCCAGCTCAGCATCCTCAAGTCCGAACTGGATCAGGTGCTGGAACTCACGGAGGCCTTGAACCATCGGTTGCTGTGTCGCCAACCACGCCAAGTGAAAGCCTAGCTAGACTAAGGCTAGGGCTTACAATATAGCCCGCCGGCGTGAACCCACCCGGCGGGCATTTTTTTCAGGGAAGGAGTCAAGCATGGCTGTAGATGTGCCACCATCACTGCCGCCGCAGCAGGGAAGCGCTCAGACAATTCAATCAGCTGCGTCCGGGTCTGCGTATGACCTGACGTTCGATGGATTCACCATTCGGGTTGTTGATGACAGCGTACTGGGACAAGAAGCGGCCGCGGGCGCCGTTGACGGCGCCGAAGATCTCTCGGCGGCCGTTCGCGCGATAGGTCGAGCCGCCTATCTCCAAGGTTATCCGGCCAGCCAGCTCACCTACGCACGGCAGGGCAATACCGTGTTTGTGCATCTGGCCCCCGGTCGTATCGACTCGGTGGCAGCGCCAGAGGCGCTAACGCCTTACTTCAAAGGCTTGACCGGCGAGTCGCCTCGCGACACACAGCTGGAACCCCGCCGAGCGCTGGCCAGCTTGCATTCGAATCGTGCTGGCCGTGATTACTCGATGAGTCTGGACGACAACCAGTTGACAGTGACCGAGCGGGATAGCGACCGCCCGGCCGGGGAGGTCTACCTGGAGATCGGCAACCCGGGGAATCGGTTCGTCGGTCGGCATTTTCTTGATGTGATGGTCAAGGGCGGCACTGAGTTTGGCGGTGAGTTCACCGGCTTCGGCCGCAGTGCGCTGGTCGGCCTGAACGAAGCCGACCAGTCCGACGATTTTGCCGAGCACTTGTTGTCGTATTCACAGGTCACGCGTTTCGGTGTCTTCACGCTTGCGGGGCATCGCGTGGGTTATGACCAGGTTGTGCTGGACACGCCGCTCGAAGCCGAGCTGTTGGAAGGCGAGGTCTCCTGGCTCTATCCGGTGTTCGCGGACTTCTCGTCGCGCATGACGACCTTCGCCAAGGTCGAACGCACGCACAAGGAAACCGATATCCAGAGTAGCGGCACGCTGGTGCAGAAGGAGATCTACACCTCGGCAGAAATCGCGATCGGGTACACCAAAACCTGGCTAACCGAGAATGGGCAGTTCGAGTTGGAATCCAATCTCGCCGGGAAGCAGGGTTTCGGCGACGATGACGAACCGCTGACCTTCGCTGATCTGGGTTATCTGCTGGTCAGGCCTACGCTACGCGGCCGCTACCTCACCGATGGCCACACGTTCACTGCGGAAGTGTTTGGACAGTGGACCGAGGATGCCGTCCCTGAACAGCAGCAATGGGTGCTAGGTGGCACGGGCAGTCTGTATTCGTCGCTGCCGGGCCTGGCGGTCGGGGATTCCGGCGCCGTGGCACGCGTGCAGTGGGAGCCGCCGGAGTACTCGTTCAGCATTTTGCAGGTTGGTCTGAAGACGTTCGCCGAGTACGGCATCACCCGCTTCGAAGACAACGTGGGTGGGCGTGACACGGACGACCGCAGTCAGGCGGACGTCGGGGCTGAAATCACCGGCAAGCTACCCTGGGGGCTGGAAGCAGCGATCGGCTCGGCCATCGAGTTGACAACCTCTGGCGTGACGGATGCCGCAGAAGAAGACGCAGACGCGAACTACTACTTCCGGGTTCGGCAGACATTTTAAGCCGGTAGCGGAACCGTGGTTGACCGAGCGCCGGGCAGTTTCTGCTAGAGACGCAGCGCTAGGTCCATCTGAACGTACTTGGCGAGCTGGGTCGGAACGGTGTTCCGACTCGGCTCGTAGACCGGCTCACCGTTCGCGTCGACGACCACGACCCACGGCACCGATTGCACGCCGAATCGCTCGGCAAGCGTCTGACCGTCGGCGATTAGCTCCAGGTCCTGCCCACCCTTCCGCAGCAAGGCCTGCGCGGCGTTGGCCTGCGCACCGATGTTGACGGCCTTCACCGGAATACCGTGCAAGGCGCCGGACATGTGCAGCGCATCCATGTCCTTCAATACGGCATCACACCGACCACACCAACTCGCCCAAAACACCAGCACCGAGTAATCGGACTCGTCGGCGACGTTGACGTTGTTGTCGTTGCCCCAAGCGGAGACGCTTGCCATGGCAAGTAGGAGTGCGGCGACGAATTGAGTGGCGAGTTGCTTCATGGCCGTTAGAATGGCCTAATCAGACTCCTTCAAATAGGATAAAAAAGGCCCAATGGAAGGGTTAATAAATACTGGGCATATCACCGGACTGGTTGCGAATCTGTTCGAAGGGGCATTGAGTCAGCCGCCCGAGCGGTTTCGAAGCTGGATGCTGGAAGCCGTCGCGACGGCCGCTTCGGCGGACGGAGCACTGTGGCGGCGCGCGAAGCGCGGCGCCGGTGCGCATGCGCTGACCGTTTGGCAGTTGCCACCTCAGTTCCCGCGCGCCTGGGAGGGCAGCGCCGAGATCAACCCACTCAAGCTGCACATGCGTCAACGCCCCGATGTCGCCGAGTCACTGGCGCGCAGCTGCGCACCCGAGCCGGTGCCACGCACGCGGGTATATCGGCGGGTGCTGGAGCAGCATGGCGTGCGTGACGCCGTGGGTGTGCTGATGGTGGACAGGGTGCTGGAGCTCAACACCGAGATCGTACTGACCCGGACCAGTGAGGCCCCATTCACCGATGATGAGATCCGTGCCTTCCAGTTGATCGCCCCGGCGATGATCGGCGCGGCGACGCAGGCGTATTTTCTGGGTCTGGCCAAACCGGCTGGAACTCACGCACATCGGCCATCCGCCGTGGTGGATGCCGGAGGCGCGGTACTGGATGCCCAATGGGGGTTCCGCTCGCTGATGCAGCGGCATTTTCCGGGCTGGACCGGGCACCAGCTGCCATTCGATGTCCCCGAGTCCCTGCATCGCTCGGAGTTGTCGGTCGGTCCGCTTCAGGTGTATGCGGAGCACCTAGCGGAGTTGACCTTGCTGCGGATCTGGGAGCGCGAGCGTCTGGAGGTACTGACGCTGCGCGAACGTGAGATCGCCGATCGGCTGGTCAGCGGTGCGAGCTACAAGGTCATCGCACAGGAACTGGAGCTGTCTCCGTCGACCGTGGCCAACCATGTGCATCGCATATACGGCAAACTGGGGATCGGGAGACGCCGTCAGCTCATCGACCTGTTGACCGGGTCGGCGAAAGACGCTGGACGGTGAATGGACGCATGGACCTCCCCGAGCCCTGTCGTTTCGGCACCGGGAGAAGGGGGGTGTGGGGTGAACGCCACGCCATCGCCGTCGCGATATCGCTACATTGCCGAACGGTCACCAAACCTTTATCGCCGGTGGGTCATGCTTGAAGCTTCTCGAGTCTGGGCGTCGCGACCCTGCACTGGTTGCCGCCGCCTCGCCCAAGGGCGTCGCGTCGGTGTCCGCCGCAGCAATTAGGAAATACCGATGGAAGACGTCATGGAGGGAACGGAACCGGATTATCTGTGCACGCCAGAGCAGGCGCTGCATGATGTGGCGCACGCCGAGACCCCAGTGCTCGTCGACTTTGATGAAACACTTTGCTTGAGGAATTCAACCGAGGAGTTCATCGACCAGGCCATGTTCGGCCTGCTGGCCGCGGTGCTCCTGCGCGTGCTGGAGATCACCAAGCCCTGGCGCTGGACGGGTGGGGAGCCGACGCGGGATGTCTGGCGCATTCGGGTCATCCTCTACACCATGCCGTGGCAGTGGTCGCGCTGGCGACGGTTTGTGCAGCGGCGCGGCCCGGAGATGCTCAACCAGCCGCTCTCCGATGCGCTGCGGCAATCCCGAGGTCGCGTGGTGGTCGCAAGCATCGGCTTTGAGCCAATCATCCGGCCGCTCCTGGAGGCGATGGGCTGGGGCGACGCTGAGTTGATCGCCTGCTCGCTGTCCGGTTTCGATGATCGAGCGAGCGGAAAACTCGCGCTGGTACAGTCCAGACTCGGGGCAGAGGTGGTGGCGCAATCGCTCGTGGTCACGGACTCTCGCTCCGATGCGCCATTGTTGGCCGCGGCGGCGCAGGGTCAGCTAGTCGATTGGCCTGATGCCCTCTACATGCCAGCCTTGCGCCGGGTGTACCTGCCGTTCGATTACACCACCAAGGTCAAGCGGCCGGGCGCCAAGTATCTGCGCCGGAGCATTCTGCTTGATGACTTCATGTATTGGCTGCTTGCGACCATCGCACTGACCAATGCACCCGTCCTGCACGTGATCGGGCTCGGCTGCCTGCTGGTTTCATTCTGGGCGATTTACGAGACTGGCTATGTGGACAACGACCGCTGTGGCGAGCTGTACGAATCTACGCCCAAGCTTTCTCGTCAGTACGCAACCCATATGGTGGCCACGCCAAGATGGCAGCCATGGCTCTGGTCCTTGAGCCTGGGCGTGGCGGGCATCGCCTTGCTTAGGCCCAACGGCGAGCTTGTGCGTATCACCGCGGTCTGGGTGCTCGCCTTGCTGGCGTTGCACGCGCTGTTTCGTATCTACAATCGTGTCGATTACTCGACCCGCGTCTGGCTGCTCTACGTCCTGCAGTTGGCCAGGGCGTCTGCCTGCCTGTTGGTGGTTCCGGCGAATCTACCGGGCGCGATGGCGCTGATTGTCCAAGCGATCTGTCGCTGGATTCCGTACTACATCCATCGCAACTTCGGGCTGAAGTGGGCGCAGCCGCGGATGTTGGTCGGGCGTGTGGTTCTCTATGCGGGGGCGGTAGCGCTCCTGTTCATCGTCGACCCGTTCGGGCCTGTCTGGACTTGGACAACGCTCGCTGTACTGGCCTTCGGCATCTTCAAGGCCCGACATGAGTTTGCCGAGGTCGTGCGAGAAGCCAGCCGCCTGAATGATCCAAAGGCAGGCACGACCAAAGGCTAACGTGCGACGAGCACTCAGCCGAGTTCGCTCCGAAACAGGAGTGACTCCGAGTCTGCATCGAAATCGACCTGCACTGTCGACCCTGGTTCGAAATCACCCGCCAGAATCCGGTTGGCCAGAGGGTTTTCCACCAACTGTGTCAGGGCGCGCTTGAGTGGCCGCGCGCCATAGACAGGATCGAATCCGGCATCGGCCAGGCGATCCAGCGCGGCATCGCTGAAACGGATGCCGAGGTCGCGTTCCGCCAGACGCTGGATCAGGCCGCTCGCCTGGATCAGCGCGATGTCTCGAATCTGCGCCTTGGCCAGTGGATGGAACACGACGGCCTCGTCGATGCGGTTGATGAACTCGGGCCGGAATTGCTGGCGAACCACTTCCATCACCGCTTCGCGGATGGCCGCGTAGTCACCGGCCTCGTCGCCCACGGACAAATCCTGGATCAGATGGCTGCCCAAATTGGATGTCATCACCACCACGGTGTTGCGGAAGTCCACGGTGCGGCCCTGACCATCGGTGAGACGACCGTCGTCCAGCACCTGCAGCAGGATGTTGAACACGTCCGGGTGGGCCTTTTCGACTTCATCGAGCAGCAGCACGGAGTAGGGCTTACGGCGCACCGCCTCGGTCAGGTAGCCGCCCTGGTCGTAGCCGACATACCCGGGTGGGGCGCCGATCAGCCGCGACACCGAATGCTTCTCCATGAACTCGCTCATGTCGATACGCACCAGGTTGTCGGTGGAATCGAACAGGAATCCGGCCAGGGTCTTGCACAGCTCGGTCTTGCCAACACCGGTGGGCCCCAGGAACAGGAAGCTGCCGACGGGTTTGGACGGGTCGGACAGGCCGGCACGCGAACGCCGGATGGCGTTGGCCACCGCAGTGATCGCCTCGTCCTGGCCGACCACCCGCTCATGGAGCACCGTTTCCATCTGCAATAGTTTTTCGCGCTCGCCTTCCATCAGCTTGGCGACAGGAATGCCAGTCCACTTGGAGACGATCTCGCCGACTTCCTCGTCGGTGACGCGGCTCTTGAGCAACTGGAACTTGCGTTGTTCGCCGTCGTCGGCTGCCTGGGCCTCGGCGACCTGACGTTCCAGCGCCGGGATGCGGCCGTACTGCAGTTCAGACATGCGCGTCAGATCACCGGCGCGGCGCGCATGCTCCAGTTCGATGCGGGCGCGCTCCAGTTCTTCCTTGGCGCTGGATGCGCCCTGGACGCTGGCCTTTTCCGATTTCCAGATTTCCTCCAGATCGGAGTACTCGCGTTCCAGCTTGGTGATGTCAGTCTTCAGCGATTCAAGGCGCTTGCGCGACGCCTCGTCGGATTCCTTTTTCAGGGCCTCCTGCTCGATCTTGAGCTGGACGATGCGACGCTCCAGACGATCCATCGCCTCAGGCTTGGAGTCGATTTCGATGCGAATGCGGCTGGCGGCCTCGTCGATCAGGTCGATGGCCTTGTCCGGGAGCTGGCGGTCGGAGATGTAGCGATGTGACAGCCGCGCTGCGGCGATGATGGCCGGGTCGGTGATCTCCACGCCGTGGTGGACTTCGTAGCGCTCCTTGAGCCCCCGCAGAATCGCGATGGTGTCTTCCACCGACGGCTCATCGACGACCACCTTCTGAAACCGGCGTTCCAGCGCGGCGTCTTTTTCGATGTTCTCGCGATATTCATCCAGCGTCGTCGCGCCGATGCAGTGCAACTCGCCCCGGGCCAGAGCCGGCTTGAGCATGTTGCCAGCATCCATGGCGCCTTCGGCCTTGCCGGCGCCCACTAGGGTGTGGATCTCGTCGATGAACAGGATGATGCGGCCTTCCTGCTTGGACAGGTCCTTGAGCACCGATTTCAAGCGTTCCTCGAACTCGCCACGGAATTTGGCTCCGGCGATCAGCGCGCCCAGATCCAGCGACAGCAGGCGCCTGCCGCGCAGGCCGTCCGGCACCTCGCCGTCGATGATGCGTTGCGCCAGGCCTTCAGCAATAGCGGTCTTGCCGACGCCGGGCCGACCAATGAGCGCGGGATTGTTCTTGGTTCGCCGGGATAGCACCTGGATCACGCGGCGGATTTCCTCATCGCGGCCGATGACCGGGTCCAGCTTTCCGGCTTCGGCGCGGGCGGTGAGATCGATGGTGTATTTCTCCAGCGCCTGACGCTGGCCTTCGGCGTCTGCGCTGTCGACAGGTTCGCCGCCGCGGATGGCTTCGATGGCGCGTGCCAAGGCGTCTTTGGTGCAGCCGGCATCCCGCAATAACTGACCCGTTTTGGTCTTGTCGTCGACCAGCGCGAGCAGGAACAAGTCCGAGCCGATGAATTCGTCCTTGCGCTGCTGGGCGAGACGATCGGTGAGGTTGAGGATGCGGGACAGGTCGGCGCTTACCTGAACATCCCCCGTTGCCTGTCCGACCGTGGGCAGGTGATCGATCAGCGCGTCCAGCCGGTTGCGGACGGCGTCGACCTGCGCGCCGGATTGAGCGAGCAGCTGCCGCGACGCACCTCCATCCTGATTGAGCAGCGCGAGCAGTACATGCGCCGGGTCGATCTGCGGATGGTCCCGACCGACCGCCAACGATTGCGCATCGGCCAGTGCCTGCTGGAATTGTGTGGTCAGTTTGTCGGCTCTCACTGGGCTTGCCTCGTAGACATCGATGGGTTGCGCACGGCAGCCGGGGCGGACCCCCGAAAGCCGTGCGCAGTCTCGCTTAGCTGACCCGGACGGCGATCTGTCGGGGCTGGCTGCTTTGCTTCTTGGCGATCTGCACCGTTAGCACACCCTGTGCATAATCGGCTTCGATGGCCTCGTCGTCGGCGACATCGGGCAGACGGAACTGACGGACGAACTTGCCCTGGATACGTTCGACGCGGGTGAAGCGTCCAGCCTCGTTCGCCACAGCCTCGCGCTCACCTTCCACCGTGAGCACGTTCTTTTCGACACGGACTTCGATGTGTTCAGGGCTCACCCCTGGAACATCGAGGCGGACGAGATAGTGGCCATCGGTTTCTTCGATGTCCGCCGCCGGCGTCCAGGCACGGCTGGCCTGTTGGCTTTGGCTGGCATCCATCCAGCGGTCGAGTTCTTGCGATAAGGCGTTGAACACGCCCACGGGTTCATAGTGCTTGAGATTCACGTTGGACCTCCAGTGTGGTTTCGGTTGAGTCACCACCGGGCAACGCCGGGGATGTCTGCGATTTGGGGGTTGACAAATCCGGTTCAAGCCCTTGTTTCACAGGCATAAATCCCCATACGTCGGGGTTTTGGGGTTAGAATCGTGAGTTATCGGGGATCGGCAGACGTTCATGGGTTTGGCTGATTCGGATGGGCCGGAGACGGTCGAGCGCCTGGGTCGACAACGCCGAATGATGAATTTGTTCAACAGCAGCAGGGTAGGGGCTCAGTGGGCGGCCGCGGGGCGTATGCTGGCGGTTGCCGCCACGGCTGCCTGTGCGCAGGTCGCCTGGGGCCAGGGTTATCTGGAGCAGGAGGACCCGCGCTGGGTCTCGAGCGACCCCTGGCCCGTCGAGGAGCAGCCTGCGCGGATACCGCCACAGGCATTTGCAGGCGACCGGCGTGCGCTGCGTCCGCCCACGACCATTGTCATCCCCGATCCCGCGTCTCAACCATTGCGTCCACCGCAGCGGTCTAAGCAATCCAGGCTTCCAGCCCAGCCCGCGCCGCTGCCTCGCCAGCAGGTGCCCGCGCCAGATGTCGACCCCTATGGTCGCTGGGTGGAATCAACCGCGTCGGCCGATCGCGCCCGGCGGAACCCGAAGCCGGCGCCCCGTGTTTTCGCCATTCCGGAGCCGCAAATTCTGGGTGGGCCTCGGGCTCGCGGTAGTGCCGGCCAGCACGACGTAATCCAGGATAAAGCCGTGCCGTCTGCGCAGACAAATGCGCGCATTTCCGGGTATCGGTCGCTGCCCGCCGAGCGAGCCGTGGCGCCCGTCGACGTCGCGCCGCAGCTGCAGCGCGCACCGACCGCATCGGAGACGCGGACTCGTGAAAGACCAGCGCCAGAGGTTTTTCCGCCGCTTCGACCAGCCGCAAAGCCACCAGGATCGCCCGACGCTGGGCCAATGCAGAGTCGGCTTCCGGCTCCTGCGACGCTGCCGCGACAGCCGGCTGGCTTTGGTCACGACTCAGGTCTGGGGGCAGGCGACAGCATTCGAGTCAACGTGTTCGGGCAGCCGGACTTGGCGACCGAAACGGTGGTCGGGGACGACGGTAGCGTCTCGCTGCCTTTGATCGACCGGGTGCAGGTGGCCGGGCTATCCACCCAGCAGGCCAGTGACCGGGTGGCAGCGGCTTACGAAAGCGGCGGGTTCCTGAAGCAACCGCAGGTCAATATCACCATCGAGGAGTTGCGCAGTCGCCAGATTTCGGTGCTGGGCTCCGTGGCGTCGCCCGGACGATTCCCGCTTGAATCGTCGACCACTGTGCTCGACGCATTGGCGTTGGCCGGAGGCATCACTGCCCAGGGGTCCAGAACAGTCGCGCTGGTCCGGCGCGGTGGTGATCGACACCAACGCTATTCGATCAACCTCGACCAGTTACTGACCGCGCAAAACACCGGCACCATCGATTTGCAGGCCGGCGATACCATCTATGTCCCGGTCGCGCCGAAATTCTATATCTACGGCGAAGTGCGCCGGCCGGATGCGTATCCGCTGCCGGAGTCGATTACGGTGATGCAGGCAATCTCGCTGGGCGGTGGATTGACGGACCGGGGCAGTGATTCCAAGGTCAAGCTGAAACGCACGCTTGAAGATGGTCGGACGGTCACGCGCTCGGTCGGGCTGGAGGATCGGGTACAGCCTGACGACGTGATTGTCGTGAAGGAACGTCTGTTCTGACTGCTCGTACATCGGCCTCTGCCGGATGGTCTGCTATAAGTCACCCATTCCCCGAAAAGCCGGTCCTATACTGACCTCCCATGGCTGACTCAACCAAACCCACTGTGAAGCGCGGCATTCTGGCGACCCGGATCGGCGGCGGCCGGATCATCGATGCGGAAGCCAGCGAGCAGGATTCCGCACGGCTGAAGCGCACGTTGAAGTCCGAGCAGGACACGCAGCCCCCCCGTCAGGCGCAGGCGCGCCCCCGCGTGGCGCAGCCGTCCAGCGTTGTGGCGAGCGCCGATAGCCCGTCCCGGCGGCAGAACAGCGCCACGTCCGTTTCCGTATCCCGTGCTGCTAGCCGTGACCGGGCTGCAGCGACGGCCCCACGTGCCGAGGCGTCGTTCGAGTCGCAGCGTTTGGCCGGGCCAGAATCGTCCTCAGGGCGGCAGCCGAAGGTCGCTCCGGATCTCCATCCATCAGCAGCGATAGAGAATGGCCCCGAGCAGGCCGCGCCGACGGTTGGCAACGCTGCCGGCAGCGCGTTGCCGAAGGCGCTCGGGCCGGTCGCCACGATTCATCAGGTGCCGTTGAATCCGGCGCAGGCACTGGTCACAGTGCTAAGGCCCGAGTCGGCGGAATCTCGCAACTATCGCGGACTGCTGGCCAGGACCATGCCGCGACTCGAGCAGATGAAAAAGCGGGCGGTCGTGGCGTTCGTGTCTGCAGGGCAGAGTGCCTCTCGTGCCTCCGTGCCGGCCAATCTCGCGGTCATGTTATCGCGGTCGGGACGCCCGACATGCCTTGTCGATGTCGGACTACAGGCCGGACAGTCGAGCGCGCTGTTCGGTGTCGCTGAGCAAGATGGTCTGGCCTCCTGGCTGGCAGGCGAGTCGGGGCTTTCGGGCTATCAGTTCGATGAGTTGCCCGAGTTCACCCTGATCACAGGTGGAGCCACTCAGGATCGTGTCTTCGAACGCGTGCTTCATCCGCGGTTCAGGGAGTGGCTGCATGCCGACGCCAGTCGGCGCGGCACCGTCCTGCTGGATGCGACGCAGGTGGACGGAATCGCTGATGCCCAGGCTGTTGCCTCGGTCGCGGGAAGCGCGATCGTGGTCATCGGGCGCGATGTGGACCCGGTTTCAGAGACGCGTGCGCTGGTCGCTGAACTGCGGTCGCACGGCGTGGAACTGATTGGAACAGTCTTACTCGATCGAGCGTTGGCCTGAATGTCATCGTCGACTGCAGGAGCCCCGGTGACCGATCAGCCTGCGCTGACGATCTTTTGCCACGATGCCCCCTATCCGCCGCATCACGGCGCCAGAGTGGACATGTCGCGGCGAATCGAGGCCCTGCATGCGCTGGGTGTCCGCCTGCAGATCGTCGCGTGGTGGTGTGACGGCGGATCGCATGATGCGCTTGAGCGTTCATTGCGAGCGGTCGCTGATGACGTGCTGGTGCTGGATATTGCGCGGGACCTACCAACCAAGATTCGCAAATCGCTGTTGCTGGCACGTTACCCCTGGGAAGAGGCCAGTCGCTGGCTGCCGGCTGCCCAGGTGGCGCAGGTGGTCGCTCGTGTCGAGGCGTTTGCGCCCGATGCTGTCCTACTGGACGGGTTGCACGGCGCGCGACTGGCCTTGGCTGTCTGCGATCGCTTGGCGCTTCCGCTGTTATACCGCTCGCACAATATCGAATACGTCTATGCGCGTCGGCTTTACGCCACTTCACGCGGGCGTCAGCGGCTGCGCCGCTTCTTCACGGCCTGGCGGGCCGAACCCCTGGAAACGCGTGTGATCGAACACGCTGCACGGGTGTACGACTGCTCTGCGGATGACATGAAATTCTGGGAAGCACGAGGTTATTCCCACTTTCGCTGGCAACCCCCCATCGTGCGTGTCGAAGCGCTGGTTGCCGACGGTCACACACCGAGCCATGACGTCGGATTCATCGGCAATCTAACCATGGACAACAACGTTGACGGCATCACCTGGTTTCTTGGCGACGTGCTGCCCCGATTGACGGAGCGTCATGGCGCGGTGCGGGTGCTCATCGCCGGCCGATCGCCGGTGCCCGCACTGCAAGCGCTGTGCGAATCCTTGCCGGACGTCACGCTGATCGCTGATCCCGACGATGTGCGCCCGCTTTATGCGCAGGCCCGAGTCTTCGTCAATCCCGTGCGCCAGGGCAGCGGCATCAAGGTCAAAACCCTGGAGATGCTGGGATTGGGCGTGACATTTGTAACGACCCGTGAAGGCGCGTCCGGATTGCCCGACGACATACGCGATCAGCTGCCAATTGCCGATGATGCCGACACATTCGCGGCCGAGCTCCACGCGCAGCTCAGCGCGGCCGACGCCGGCACCGCGGACGCGGTTGCCATACCCGATGTGTTTTCGTCGCAGGCGCAGTCCGTGATCATCGACGACATTCGTGAACTTAGCCGACCAGCAATTCCAGGAGCGACCTGACGGTGTCGACCCGATTCTGCATCATCGCGGCCCCGAGAACGGGCTCAAACTGGCTTTGCAGCGTCCTGGACACGCAGCCTGCCGTGGTCTGCCACTACGAAGTGTTTCACCGCTGGGAAATCTACTCGAGTTTCCATGAGCCGCTCCGCAGTCGGCCGCTACTCTATGCCGGGCTGCGCCTCTATCGAGATCTGATGCCCATGCGGTTTCTTGATGCGTTGATGCAGCGCAGTTTCGCGGCGCATCCGCAGGCGCAGGCGGCAGGGTTCAAGCTGTTCCCGGGCCATAATCGCCGGGTCTTGCGCGCCATTGTTCGCGACGAGAACTGGAAGGTGATTTTCCTCACCCGAAACAATTACCTGGCGCAATACTCGTCCTTCAAAATCGCCAAGGCCTCCGGGCAATGGGCCAAGGGGAATGTGGTGCGACGCGGGTCGGCGAAGAAGAAGATCCACTTCGACGCCACCGAATTTCGCCGCTTCGCTTCGCGCCGGGACGCCGAAACAACGCGGATCAGTGCGATGCTGGCATCTCGCGAACACGTCCAGCTGGACTATTCCGAGATCGCGACGCGCATGCACGAAGTGTTTGAGTTGCTGCATATCGGGGCGCCGGATGGCGACGCATTACGCACCCAGATCGAAAAGCAGAACACGAACGATTTGCTCGCCCGCTTCGACAATCCGGATGCCGTGCTGGACTGTCTGTCCGCACAGCAGCAGGCCGATTACCTGGGGACGCGCTGAGCCGGCTGTGGCCTGATGTCCGCGGACCGCGCATGGGTGAGCTTGATGGTGAGCGAGTTCGCGCGTAGGTCGCGGCGAGTCAGCGTTTGGTCGTTCAATCCGCCTTGTTCGGCGGTGTGGAGCCCCGCCACTCGTCCAGCGTGATCGTCACAGGCGCGCGATAGGCGTCGCTGAGGCGTTGACGCGGCACGGAGCGGGGGCCTTGTTCTGCGCCCTCCCAGGTCAGGAAATAGGCCCATCGGACCCCCTGTTCATGCATCGCTTCGGTGTCCGGCGCCCCGCCGACTTCGGTCAATGCAATGAGTTTGCGGCCGTCGAAGCTGCGGTGGAGCTTTTGCCATTCCGCATTCAGCGTGGCACTGCGGTCCTTGGGGTAGGCATCTACGCCGACGATGTCGACGAATGCATCGCCTGGGTACCAGGTCATGTCGAGTTCGGTCGTGAAGCTGTAAACCCAGATCAGGTTATCGAGGCCATGCAGCTCGGTGAGGCGTTGAAACAGCAGGCGCCATAGACGTTTCAGCGTCTCCGGGCCATGTGCACCCCACCAGAACCAGCCGCCCTCAGCTTCGTGTAGCGGCCTCCAGAGGATGGGGACGCCCGCTTGCTGGTAGCGGCGCAGCTCGACCGCAATCGCGTCGATATCCCGCAGCAGCAATGCGTAGCGGGGGCTGTCGGGCTGATCCAGCACCTCGGCCAGCGGAAACCGGGTGGCCTTCGAGTAGAAGGGGCTGGCGCCGGGTGACCAGTTGCGTGCCTTGTTGTCCGCAGGCGCGTGCCAGTGCCATGCCAGCGAGATCACGTGGCCAGACTTGGCCGCGGCGAGATAGTCTGCCGTTGTGCCGAATCGCGTCTGAGTGTCCGGCTGCCCCCCGAACGTGAGCCAGTACGGTGAGTAGATCACCAGGTCGCCGCCGATGATCACCGGTCGTCGCCCCGTGACCGTCTCGATATGAGCGAGTTCCGATGCTTCCTGCTGCCCGCTCAGCGTGCTGTGGCCGTAGGATTCCTGCAGACGAGCAAACAGCGCCTGCGTCTGGCGCGATGCCCGGGGTGAAACCAGCGTGGCGGGGACTGCGCGCAGCGGCCGAATGGGCGGGGCCGGGACCAGCTCAAGCGCATCGATCTCGTAGTAATGCCAGCCTCCGCCAATCCGGATGATATTGCGGCCTTTCTGCAGTGTGACGAGCCCGGCATCAATCGACGTAAAGCGGTTGCTGGCCGGCAGCATGATGCGGTTGCTCTCACTGTTGACCGTGAAATCGATGCCTTTCTTGCCGTGGGGTGTCCGGTACCGCAGGCGCGCTTGCAGCCGTTCCGTGGCCGGGTGCTGGATGGTGAATTCCAGGTAATCGGCATCCGATTTATAGCCTTGGGTGTAACGGTATCCCGAGGCCAGCGGAGACCGGCTGCTGCTGACCTGGCCATGGAACTCTGCCTGCTCGGCCTCCAGCGTTAGCGCCGATAGGCCAAGCGAATAGGTGCCGCCCAGTAGCAGGGCAAGCAGCCGGAGACATGAATGGTTGAGAGGCATCGTTCAGGCGCTGGGTGCGCCGGTCTCACGGTGTTGGGAGCGATTCGCACGCATGCTTCGCACGCCACGCAGGAGTATCAGCAGGGCCAATGCGGATTCACCGAGGATCAGGCCAAAGATGGCCCCTTGGGTTCCGGCCAGCCAGGTCAATACGATGGCGGCGGGCAGGCCGATAAGGGTAGCAATCCAGCCATAGTGGAAAAGGGATTGGAAGCGCTCGCCGGCGGCCATGGTGACGGTGCCGACTTGGCGAATCGCCGTAATCGCGAAATAAATGGCCCAGGTCAGCAGCAAGGGCTTGGCTGTTGCGTACTCACCGCCCAGAACAAAGCGCTGCAGCAGGTCGAAGCCCAGGACTAACACCGCGGTATACGCGGCCATGATGGCGACCAGCGCGATGACCGAGACGCGTGAGACCGTGTCCAGCAGGCGGGTGTCGCCCGCGCCCCACCATCGGGAGAACCGTGGCGTAAACACCTTGCCCCAGGCGGTGACGCACAAGGCGGCAGGCATGAGCAGCAACCGCGCGGCACTGATGTCGGCCGCCGCGGCCAGGCCGAGGATCGCGCCCACGACGATGGCGAAGGTGTTTCGCGACAACCAGTCGACGATGGTGCCTGGCAACGTCCAGCGGCTCATGGACCAGGCCCGCTGCATCAGATTCCTGGCGTCGGCGCTGGCTCGTCCGAGCGAGATTTTGGACTGAAGAATACCGTGCAGTCCCGCAATGGCACTGGCGATGCCCATGACCAGCAGCAGCCAGGTCGTCGTGACCTCCAACCACAGGACGGTGATCACCAAGCCGCACACCAGGCTGGTCCCGTACAGGATGTCGGTGAGCAGCGCCGCATGGGGGCGCATGTTGAGAAAATGATAATGCCGCGCGAACTCCCGCAACCATTGCCCGACGAGCGCGCAGACGAAGCCCAGGGCCACGGACATTTCCAGCTGTGGCACATGGGCGAATTGGTCCGTGAGCCAGACCCCGACGATGCTGACAGCGCCGAGCACCAGCGAGACCCAGGTCTGCAGCCGTAGCAGGTGCTCCGACAGCGTGCGCATGCGTGCATCGGACAGCTTGGCGCCCAATGCGATCAGCGGGCTGTTGGTCAACGCGTTCTGCAGACTCTGGCTGAGCATGAGCAGGCCGAAGAACTGCGTGTACAGGCCGTATTCCTCTTTGCTCGCGAGGCGGATGAATAGCAGCCCGATGGCGAAATTCAATGCGGACAGCAGGGCTTGGTCAATCATCCCGGCCAATGCATTCGACAGCAGAACCCTGCGTTGATTCATGCCTGTCTAGGCCCCGATTCCGGCCGCTGGAAGCGGGGATTGAGCGATCGTGAAGCCTGTTCCGCTTCGGCCTGCCATCGCGCCTGTAAGAGGACTCGTGACATCACGGCTGACGAGAGCGCCAGGAGCGTAAAGGGCAGGGTTGGTGGAAGAAACAGGGTTGTCTCGGCGATATTGGAAATCAGGACATAAACCAGCAGCGCCAGATGACCCGCGGCCCCGATCCGATCGATGCGCAGGACGAGTCGGATTTGATAGAGATGCATCAGCACGAAGGCGATAACGAGCCCCAGGCCGATAAACCCCGTTTCGTTGACGATATCGATGTAGCCGTTGTGTGCCTGAAACGGTATCCAGTAAAGCGCTTCATGAATCCACTCTGAAGGCCCCCCTGGCCCGAGCCAGAACGAGCCGTAACCCATCCCCTTGATCGGATGCTGCTTCGCTTCCGAGATGACGTACTCCCAGATGTCGTCTCGGCCTGTCAGGCTGATGTCCTTGCCAACGGCTGTGGCAGCCGGCTCCAGAATCTGGGTGACCGTGGGCGGCGCGCTGAGCAGGCTGACGACAAAGTACGGCACGCCAATCACGAGGATCGCGATACCGATGATCAGCCCCAGGTAGCCGCGCGTATCCACCGGGGGGCGGACCACCATCCATACGATCGCCGTGCCGATCAGGCCGCATAGAGTCGACGTGGTGCTTTGCACGCCGACGATCATGACGCCGATCAATGCGAGGCAGAGCACCAGGGTTTTGCCCCGTACTGTGCCCCGGTAGTAGTTGATGGCCGTAAAAATCATCGCAAGCGAAAATACGAACCCCATCTGGTTCTTCGATGCCGTGATGCCGTTCCAGAGGCCGCGCAGCGCGTCGTCCTGGTGACGCGCGATCTCGGGTAGTGCAAACACCATGATCAGAGAAACACCCAGCGCAAACATCAGGGTCTTCCACGTCAGGTGTTCGAAGCGGGTGGGCGCCCAGCTTGCGCTGGCGCAACCCAGCGCGATCGCCATGGTGCCCCAGAGCTTGACGTTTCTGGCGATGGAACTGGACACGACTTCTGCCCAAGACACCGACACCAGCGCCCACAGGCAGAACAGGATCAAGAATGGGTTGATCAGCGGCAGCATCGCGAGAGCGATTCGCCGCCGCCGCCACAGCAACCATCCTCCCAGACCGTACAGCGGCAGCCACTGGACTTTGCGCAGCGTGTCGTTGGTTTGACCGGGGTCCGTCACTCCCCATTCAAAGCCGCTGGGAATAATGGCGAAAAATACGGTGACGAACAGCAAAGCCCCGGTGAGTTTCCAGTACCGGGTGTCCCGCTGCGGGGCCGGGGTCTGCTGTGGTGAAGAGAGCACCGCGGCGCGATCAGAAGATCAGTCGCCTGCGGGCACCGGCAGGATTGAGCTCAGCGAGGACCGGGAGGTCGAGGTCCCGCTCTACATCGTCACGGCAGCGCACCCGGCGGTTGAGCAGTTCGATCACGAAGCAGGCTGTCACCGCCAGCCCGCCGCCTAGAATCAACGCGAGAATGAGGTTGACGACCGTCTTGGGAGAGCTGGGGTTGAGTGGCGGAGTGGCGCGGCTCGCCACATTCGCGCTGCTTTGATCGTTGCGAGTCCCCAGCTGCAGGCGGTCGTATTCGTCCAGCGCCTGTTGGTAGGCACGCTTCGCCGACTCCAGCTCGCGCAGGTACCGGGCACCTTCATCCTGCAGGCTGCGGTCTGACTGCATCTGCGTCCTGGCGTTGTTGCGCTGGGCCCGCAAGCTGCGTTCCTGCGTCTGGGCCGCAGCCAGTTCGGCACGGGCATTGCCCAGGTAGGCGTCAATTTCCCGGCCCAGTCGCATGCGAGCGGCAGCCAGCTCGTTTTCCTGCGCGACATACCGGGGGTGGCGCGGGCCCAGGCTGGTGCTTAGGTCCGCCACCGAGGCCTCGAGTTCGGCGACCCGGGTCTTGAGCGACTGGATGAGGCCGGAACCCAGCACCCGGGCATCGGATTCGGTCGCATACTGTAACCGCTGCTGTGCTTCCCGCCGGCGCGATTCGGCTTCGGACAAGCGCCGCTCGATGTCGAGCAGTCGATCCCGGTCGGCGACGCCATCCTGCTCCAGGTTCAGCAGCCCGGACTGTTCGCGGTAGCGGGTCACCTGTGATTGCGCGTCGTTAACGGCGGCACGCAAGTCGTCCAGTTGCTCGCGGTAGCGCCGTGTCAATTGCTGCGCCGGCTTGGTGCTGCGGGCGTGCTGCTCTTCCACGAAGGTGTCTGCAATCGTGTTGGCCACATGGGCGGCTTCGCCAGGCGAGTGCGCTGTATAGGTGATGTAGATGAACCGTGAATCCGCTCCCTGCTTGACTGTCAGGTTCTCCGACAGGTTGCGGCTTAACCAACTGGTCAAGGAGACCTCGCCGCCGCCGTCGAAACCGTCGCTGCGCTCCGGATCATTCAACCAGCCGAGTCGATCCAGGGCCGGATGGAGCGTGTTCGGGCCCTGGATGGCCTCGATCTGGGTCGCCATGTAGGAGCTGGCGAGTCCGGTGGGCAGGTCTCTTCCAGTGATCGGGTCGTTCACCGCAAAGTCGATTAGCAGGGTGGCGGTGGCCTCATAGGTCTTGGGCAGCACCAGCTTGCTCAGCACCACTGAAACAATCGCCATTGACAGCGTGGCGCCGACAATCCAGAACCGATACGCCCAAAGGATCGCGATCAACTGCGCCAGCGACAGCCCGGGGGTAATCAGATTGCTTGGTACCGGGGCCGGATTGTTACCCGTGTTCAAAGACATGCCTGTCGGCGGTAATGGAGTTGGAGGTTGGTGATCAACATAGCACCAATCGAGCCAGGCCTAGCCGTGGCGAACTGGGGGAGGTCCTGGCACGTCATACCGGTGTCGAAACCTGCGCCTGACCATACGCGATCTGCCGAAAACGTTCGTGATAGAACAGCTTGCCCAGCCCTGTGGCGACCGTGCCTAGCCCGCGGTAGCCGCGCAGCCGATCAAACGGCCACATGGCCGAGAAGAGGAGGCCGATCAGGCACTGCAGCAATCCGGTCGCCATCCACGCGACGGCGAGGCCGTGCTCCGCCGGTGCGAGTTTCAGGCAGGTTGACGTGGTGATCTGGCCGTTTCGGAACTTGCGGCGCAAATAGAACTGCAATGTGCGTCTGTCCGCCGGGACGGATTCCGTGACCACGGCATCAGGACACCAGAGCAGACGCCGATGTTTTCTTTGGAGATCCGTGAAGAAGAGCGTGTCTTCACCGCCGGTTTGCCCGAGCGACGGATCGAATGGCGCAGCATCGAAGATACAACGCGAACGCAGCAGCAGGGTGTTGTTCGACGCCAGCGGCCGCCGGCTGAGGCCACGCTTTAACCCCGCCCAGGGTGTGTGCCGGGCGATAGCGGCACCCGCTGGCGCGTCGGAGTCCTGTCGAACAAACTCCGTGTAGAAGTGGTCCATGGGCGTGGCGTCATCGACGGGCTGCGGGTGCACAGGCCCAAAGAGGACATCCGCATTCGTGTCTTTTTGCAGGGTCAGCAGCGCTGCCAACCATCCGGGGGCGGGGCGTTCATCATCATCGATGAAGATGATGCAGCGCCCCGCACTGTCAGCAATGCCGCGATTGCGCGCGTGGGAAACGCCAGGTCGTGGCTCGTGCACAAAGTGGACTTCTGTCGACTGATCAACGTGCGCGCGCGCGCTGGCATCCGGACTGTTGTCGATGACCCAGACGTCAATGTGAAGCTCAGGCAGCGCCCGAATCTGGGCGATGCAATCGGCAACCAGTGTCGACAGTAGTGATTCCCGTCGATAGGTCGTGATGATGATGCTAGCGTCCATGAGGTCGTCGCGGGAGCGTGTTGGCCAGTGGCGGACCGACAGGACCCGCCGCGGAGAAACGATAGCCGATTTTGCATGGCAGGTTACACTGTCCCCCGCGCCGAAACGCGGCTGCCCACCGGGGTGCGCCGTCTGCTCAGGTCCGGAGCAAGCATGTACTCTGGTTGGCGAGATGCTCTGGTAGAGCCGTCGACGGTCGCTTCCGGAAGTTTGTGCGGCTTGAAGCGAAGGCAACGGCGCCCGCATGTTTCCAGCCTCGATGGGCGGGCATCGCGGTAGATCGAAACGTTGCTATTGACGGGCGGCGTCAGGGCCATATGCTGCTTCTTGCGCAAATACAACAGCTTATAGGGGGGGGTGATGGCGCAATCCAGCGCGCGTGCCGGGTTACTCAATGGTGCCGCCTACGCGGCTGTGACTTACGTGATGCTCGCCGTGTCGTGCCTGCTCCACCGGGAAACCTTCGCGGCCGGTTATCAGGCCACGGGCATCTTTGCCGCGATGCTGGCGTTTCTGCTGATGCGGGGCGTGTCGCTGACCTCCGCATGGCAATTGGGCAGGCCAGGCTCTCTGGGCACCCGCCTGTTATGGCTGTGGATCGTCCTGATTGCGTTCGTGATTCTCATCGGTTTTTTTGCAGACGCGAGCGAAGGGGTGTCGCGGCGGGTTCTGGCGTCGTGGTTTGTTTCTGTGCCCGTGACGCTTGTGCTGGTCCACGTGGCGTTGCGTTACGGGATACTGCGCGCCTTTCCGTCCCTGACCAGTCGGCGATCGGCGGTGGTTCTCTTTGTCAACGGAGCATCCCGGAAGCTGGTCGACCGGGTCTCGGATGTCGGCTACGACTTCGTGGGCTACTTCGAGGACCGAGAGCCATCCCGAACCGGCGGTGCGCTGCCGCGTATCCCTCACCTCGGCGCTGTTTCCACGGTGGCCGGCTACGTGCGTGATCACGGAATTGAGGTGGTCTTCATCTGCTTGCCCGAGGGCGCTTACGATCGGAGTGTGGGGCTGATCAACGAGCTGGGTGATACCACCGCATCGATCTTTTACGTGCCGGCCGGAGAAATCTTCACGATGATGCCGACCCAGTTCTACGAGATCGAAGGCGTACCGGTTCTTGAAGTCATCGAGACCCCGTTCTATGGCGTGGACGGGTTGCTCAAGCGTGCGTTTGATGTCGTGTTCGCGGCTTTTGCGCTCATCGCCAGCGTGCCATTGATGGCGATCATCGCTACGGCGATCAAGCTCGACTCCAAGGGGCCGATCATCTTCCGACAGCACCGGTATGGGCTGAACGGCGAAAGCTTCAACGTGCACAAGTTTCGCAGCATGTCGGTGATGGAGAACGACGAGAAGATCGAGCAGGTGAGCCGGGTCGATCCTCGCGTCACGCGCGTCGGCCGCTTTCTCCGGAGGACGTCGCTTGATGAGTGGCCGCAGTTCTGGACGGTGTTGCGCGGCGACATGTCGATCGTCGGCCCGCGGCCGCACGCCGTCGCGCACAACGAGTTCTACCGTCGCGCCATTCAGGGATACATGGCTCGTCACAAGGTGAAGCCGGGCGTGACCGGGCTGGCGCAGGTGAATGGCTATCGCGGCGAGACACAGACGCTGGATCGCATGGAGAAGCGCATTGAGTACGACCTGCAGTACATTCGCAGCTGGTCGCCTGTGCTGGATCTCAAGATCATCGTGCTCACGCTGGTCATGATCTTCAAGGACGAGAATGCGTACTGATTACAGCGGCCGTGCAGCGCGGTCGGCCGCTGGTAAGCGAGCGGGCTACATTTGACCCGATCGGCTACAGGCAGCTGGCACTGGCGGCGCTTCGCCCTGTCTGTCGTGCTGGGCCTGGCCGGGTGGCAGGCACAGGCCCAGCAATTTGACGTCTCCCCGTTCGCGACGGGTGAGATCATCTACGATGACAATCTCTTTCGCGTCGAATCCGCGCCGGGCGCGAATCAAGTCACCGATGTCATCGGCGTGGCGAGTGTCGGCCTGACCGGCGAATTCAGCCCGGGGTTGCAGGCCATGAACCTGACGGGGCTTTGGCGCCGGTTCGAATACAAGACGTCGGACGAGCTGAACCATGACGAGTATCAGCTGGACGGCCGCTGGGAGTGGAAGGCCGGGCGTCGCTTCGAGGGGCTGCTGCGCGCACAGGCTGAGCGCAGCCAGGACCCCTTCGAATTCCGCGATGGGCAAGAGCAGTCGTTCACGGTTGACCGTCTCTACGAACTGACCGGCACCTATCATCTCAATTCGCTGTTTCGGACTGAGCTTTCGACGAGCTACACCAGCCGCGCTGGCTCTGATCCCGATGACGCAGCTTTTGATCTCGATGAACAGCAGGTGGACCTGGCCGGGTTTTATCGTCGGGATCCGATTGGTGAACTGGGGCTCGGACTCACCATCCTGGACGGCGAGTTTCCGCATCGCAGCGAGCAGGCCAATCCGGGTCTGGCCACGTCGTACCGGCAATACAGTGGTGAAGTTCGGATGCGCTGGTCCCCGTCGGCCATCTCAACACTGAATGGCGCGATCGGCGTGACTCGTCGTGAACAGACCCCCGTCGCAGGACGTGACTTTTCGGCCGCGACCGGTCGGCTGGATTACAACCGCAGCATCAGCGGGCGGACCCGTGTCGGCGTTCAGGCATCCCGCCGAATCTGGTCGACGGAGCAAGTCGACGCCAATTTCGCCACCGACAGTGGCATCCGCACTCAGATCGAATGGCAGTGGTCGGTGAAGACCCGTTTCCGCTTGGAGGTGGAACGACGGGCGGTGCGCTACCAGTCCGATGTCTTGATCGCAGGGCAGCAAGCCCGTAAGGATGACATCAGCCGCGGCCGGCTAACGGCATTCTGGCAACCGCTGGAACGCCTCGGAGTACAGCTGTCCGGCTCACGCGAACGCCGCGATTCCAACCAGGCTGGCGAGTCGTACGAAGTCTGGGTGTCCCGGCTGACCCTGCGCCTCGGTTTCTGACCGGACGGGCCATGCATGCAAAACGTGATGGAGATCTGCTGAATGATGAAGGAACAGGAATTTCTCGGGCTCACGTTTTCGGACGGAAGCCTCGCCGAGATCCGGCAACGACTGGCCGAGATCCTGCGCGATCAGCCGTATGGCTATGTGGTGACGCCGAATGTCGACAACATGGTGTCGTTCCATGATACGTCCTATCCCCTGGCGAAGGAGATCTACAGGCGGGCTGTCTTGGTCGTCTGCGACAGCCGGATTCTGGCGATACTCGGACGCTTTGTGGGCGTACGGCTGCGGCCTTGTCCCGGCTCCGATCTGACGCAGTCGCTGGTGGAACAGCCGTTGTTCAGCGGATGCACCATGGCGGTGCTCGGGCCGCCGCAGGAAGACTTCGACATCCTGGCCAAAAAATTTCCGCAATCCTCGCTGGTCTATCTGCCCGCTCCGGCGCGGCTCACCGTCGGCACCCCCGAATGGGACGAGACGATCGAGAATGTGCTTGCGGCGCAATGGGATCTGCTATTCGTATGCATCACCTTTCCGAAGCAGGAAAACATTGTCTACGAACTGACCAGGCGAGGGCGGTCTAGCGGCGTGGCGTTTTGTGTGGGTGCCAGCGTGGACTTTCTGACCGGAAAGCAGGTTCGTGCCCCGCGCTTCTATCAGCTTGTCGGCCTGGAGTGGCTCCACCGCCTGCTCAGTAATCCCAAGCGCATGTGGCGGCGTTACCTCGTCAAGGGTCCCAAGATCTTTCCGATCGTTTTCCGCTATGGGTGGAAGAAATTGCTACGCCGCTGACAGCCAAGCGCTCACGGTGCTACGTCATCCGCTTCATCGCCGCGTCGAGCTCTGCCGCGGCGCAGGTGATGTGGTAGAGCGTGGACGCCCGGGCGTGTTCCTGGACGAAGGAACCGTCGGCATTCATGGTTTCGTGCCAGAGTCCAGGCCGGTCCGCTGAGAAATACTTCTCGAGTCCGCGGATGGCCAGGGCGGCGCGAGCGTGAGCCGCATGCCGATCGGCAGGCGTCTCGGCGATATCAGCTAGCGCGAGCCAGGCCTTGATGCGTTCCGTCTGCGGCCAGATCCGCGCCGCGCGGTCGCGGGGTGCGAAATCGTCGTAGATTTCGTTGAACGCCACGCCGCGATCCGTATCGACCCCGTGGGTCTCGGCGATGTTGATCAGGCGCTCCGCGGCCCGTAGGGCTCGCGTATCACCGCGCAGCACTCCCCAGCGCTTCAGCAGCCAGGCCCACTCGTACTGGTGGCCGGGTTCTACGATCCGCCCTTCATCGCCTTGCACGGGGTTCCAGTCGGCATCGAAGAACTCCCGCAGCGAGCCGTTGTCCGGGTGCAGGAACTTCTGCAGGCATAGGCTCACGAGTTCATCGGCGAGCCGGTCCCAGCCGGTGTCGCCCTGGGCGGGTCCGGTCTCGATCCACGCGAGGCAGGCCTCGAGCACGTGCATATGTGGATTGGCGAGCAGTGGCAGCGACCGCGGCATGCTTTCCTCGAATCCGAACAGGGGATGCTTCCATCCCGCGATGACCGCGTCACGAATGGCTGCGGCCAGTATCGCAAGCTGTTCGCGATCGTCACTCACCCGGCCGGCAGCCGCGAGGCCGAACAGCGCGAAGGCATGGTCGTAGAGATCGAAATCCGCACGGAGAACATCCCCCGTGGCTGTCGTCTGCGAGTAAAGCGTGTGATCAGGCTTGAGGCAGCGTGTTTGCAGATAGTCCAGGCCATGGGCCACGGCGTCTGCGGCAGGCCCTGTCCAACCGATCTGCATGGCCGTGGCATAGACATAGATTTGCCGGCCGACGACCCGCGTCCGCCGGGGAGCCTCTACCGGGTCCCCTTGATGACTGATCTTTTCGTAATAGCCCCCGAGGTTGCGGTCGCCACCGGTGGTCCACCAGAGCGGAAGCGCTGCTTCGAATAGCCAGCTGCGCAGGTCCTCGTGCGCTTGTTGCAGCGAAATCAAGGATTCATGCATGCGATTGGCCCGGCGTGTGTTGGTTTGTCAGCAGCGTGTCGATAAAGGCGGCTAGATTGCCGTGGTCGAACAGGTATCCGCCGACTCCGGCGCGCTGGCCCGCCTGGAGGTCACTGGGCTTGTCGCCGATGATGAAGCTGCGTTCGATATCCACGCTCCAGTGTTCCATTAGATCCAGCAGCATGCCGGGCTCCGGCTTACGCCATGGATGGGCCTGGCGATAGTGGCCGACCCCGGCCTCCGGGTGGTAGGGGCAGTAGCGATGATCGTCAAAATGGCCGCCAGCCTTGCGGAGCTGCAATGCCAGATGGTCCATCAGGGCCAGATGCTCGGCCTCCGAGTAGTACCCGCGGCCAATGCCGGCCTGATTGGTGACGACAAACACGTAAAAACCCGCCGCATTGAGTTTCGCGACCCCTTCGGCTGCACCAGGCATCAGTTCAAAGCGATCCAGCGTACCGACATGGCCATGATCCCGGTTCAGCACTCCATCGCGATCCAGAAACGCGGCCGGTCGGGTCTTGTGCGCCGGAATCTCGACTTGCGCGCGTTCGTAGGTTTCGGGGATGCCGATGTCGATGAAGTAGTTCTGGTCGAACGGCACGCTTAGCAGGCTGCCCTCCGCGACCAGGGCCGGCAACACGTCATGCTCGATGGAGCATTGTGGCGCGGTGAACCGGAGCACGGTTCGCGATAACAGGTAGATGCCACCGTTGATATGGCTGACGCCTTGCTGGCTCGATTTCTCCGCGAACGCGGTCACCTGTCCCTGAGCGTCAAAATCAACCGTTCCGTAGCGCGAGCCATCATCGACCTGGCGCAGCGCGATCACGCCTTCGCAAGGGCGATCCTCCCTGGCCTTGCCGTGCAGTGACAGCAGGGGAATGTCGAACCAGGTGTCCCCATTGATTAGATAGAACCAGTCATCGAGCTGTTCCCTGGCGTGCCAAAGGGCGCCGCCGGTGCCGGCTCGGTCGGGTTCGACCGCAATGGATACGTCCAACGAAAAGCGCTGGACGGCGGCGGAGGTCTGCACGAACGCCGTGATCTTGTCGTTGCGAAAGGCGGCCAGCAGCAGGACCCGGCGGATGCCCTGGCGGCCCAGTTCGAACAGCAGGGTTTCCAGAAACGGCGTGCCGTCCACGGCGAGCAGTGGTTTGGGGGTTTCAGCGGTGAGTTGGCCCAGGCGTGTGCCCAGGCCCCCACAAAGAATGGCGCATTGCATGGTCGGCTAACGGGCAGGCATGGGCGGGCGCCAGGTTTCGACCCCGACGTCGTTGAACTTCACCGGGTTGGCGGTGGCGTGTGCGTTTTCCAGCGCCTCGATCAGGCGGTAGCGCTGGTCGGGGGACGCGATGAAGAACATGAACCCACCACCTCCGGCGCCGGACACCTTGCCGCCCAGAGCGCCGTTGCGCAGCGCCAGTTCGTAGAGTTCATCGATATGAGGATT
>JAGLCS010000108.1 GCA_023146115.1 Abyssibacter sp.
TCCGGGGATATAGGGGCAACTACATGGACGTAGTGTGTGTCTCCACCACGGCGAAAATCCGTGGTCTTCGGGCCGGGGTGGTGGTGGCCCCGGCCTCCTTTTGCGCGCACCGAGCGCGCGGGGAGGGGGGGTACGTACGCATGCATGTTCGTGCCGCCGTTCGCGCCACCCCCCCCCGGAGTTACGCACGGTGTCTCGCCAGCGTGACAGTGAGGCTACGCAGAAGCCTCTTGGAAGCCAAATAACTTATTGAAAAACAACGGAAATATGTCTGGCATGTGTTTTGCGGAAGAGGCTTCGACGGTTGCAGCCTTAACGTCCAACATCAATAGAGGAGAGCATGCAATGAATAGTGAAATCCGGCGCCTTGGGCGCCGACTGATGCCGGCCGCGCTGGCGCTGGCGCTGGGCGCTCCGGGCGCCGTGCAGGCGGTCAAAGACGTGACGTGGGAGGACATCGCCAACGACGATCGCACGACCTCCGATGTGCTGTCGTACGGCCTCGGCACGCACGCCCAGAGATTCAGTCCGCTCGAGAAGGTCAACACCAAGAACGTGTCGGAGCTTGTACCGGCTTGGTCCTTTTCCTTCGGCGACGAGAAGCAGCGTGGTCAGGAGTCGCAGGCGATTGTTCATGACGGGGTGATTTACATCACCGGCTCATACTCGCGCATGTATGCGCTAGACGCCAAGACCGGCAAGCGGCTCTGGGCCTACAAGCATCGGCTACCCGACGATATCCGGCCCTGTTGCGACGTCGTCAATCGTGGCGCCGCGATCTACAAGGACAAGGTCTATTTCGGCACGCTCGACGCTTCGATCGTTGCCTTGAACCGAGAAAACGGTCGTGTGGTTTGGTCCAAGAAGTTCGGCGACCACAAGGTTGGCTATACCATGACCGGTGCTCCGACCCTCATCAAGGATCAGAAGACGGGTCGGGTGATGCTGATCCATGGCTCTTCGGGCGACGAGTTCGGCGTGGTCGGAAAGTTGTATGCGCGGGATCCGGAGACTGGCGAAGAGATATGGATGCGCCCCATGGTGCAGGGACACATGGGGCGCCTTAATGGCAAGGAAAGCACTCCAACGGGCGGCCTGGCCTCCGCCCCTTCCTGGCCGAATGATGCCAGCACGGAAAGCGGCAAAGCCGAGGCCTGGAGCCACGGCGGCGGAGCACCCTGGCAGTCGGCCAGCTTCGATGCCGAAACCAATACCATCATTGTCGGAACCGGCAATCCGGCGCCCTGGAACACCTGGGCACGCACACCCGAGGGTGAGGATCCCACCGACTGGCCGAGCCTCTATACCTCCGGCCAAGCCTACGTCGACGCCAGCACCGGAGAACTGAAGGGCTTCTACGCGCACACCCCCAACGACGCGTGGGATTTCTCCGGCAACAACGAGATCATTCTTTTCGACTACGAGAGGAACGGCAAGACGATCCGAGCCGGTGCGCACGCCGACCGCAACGGGCACTTCTACGTGACGGATATCGACCGTCTGGCGGCCGAGAGCGACACGGTGTGGAAGCAGGCCGAGGGCTTCATCAGCGCCTATCCCTTCGTCGATGGCGTGACCTGGACAGATGGCTATAACGCAGAGACCGGCATGCCCAACTGGGTTGATGGCCAGCGTCCGCGGCCACCCAAGAAGGGCGAAGAACGCGGCGAGTCGATCGAGGTGTCGCCCCCATTCCTGGGCGGCAAGAACTGGAACCCGATGTCCTACAGCCCGAAGACCGGTCTCTTCTACATCCCGGCGAATCACTGGAAAATGGACTACTGGGCGCAGAACGTGACCTACAACCCGGGTGCGGCCTATCTCGGCATGGGCTTCCGTATCCGCAAGTTGTTCGACGACCACGTTGGTGTGCTTCGCGCCCTTGATCCGGCCAGCGGCGAGATCGTCTGGGAGCACAAGGAGGATATGCCGCTCTGGGCGGGGACGCTGACCACGGCCGGAGATCTCGTCTTTACGGGCACCAGCGATGGCTTCGTGAAGGCCTTCGACGCTCGCACCGGCGAGGAGCTCTGGCGTTTCCAGACCGGTTCCGGCGTGGTCTCCATCCCGGTTACCTGGGAGATGGATGGCGAGCAGTACATCGGCATCGCTTCCGGATACGGCGGTGCCGTACCGCTATGGGGCGGCGACCTGGCCGAGATGACGCGCAAGGTCTCCCAGGGTGGTTCGTTCTGGGTCTTCAAGATCGACCGCTAGGCATCGGCCGAATCGGCCAACGCCCGGTGGCGCGGAAGCGCCGCCGGGCGTCGTTCCCAACTCGACAGAGGAACCGCGTCATGACAAGGAAACGAGACAATTTCACAAGCATTCGATGCACGGCGCTTCTGATGAGCGTCGCACTGCTGCCGGGGGCGCTCTGGGCCCTCGACGACGATGCCGCGGTCGGCCGCACAGTGGGCCCGGAGGGGTCGCTCAAAGCAATGACGACAGCCATCGGCGATTGTGCAATCGAGGCGGATACAAGCTGCACAGGTGCCGATCTGCGTCACGCGGATCTGGTGGACCGCGACCTCAGCGGTGCCAAGCTGCGCAATGCCAATCTGGCGCGCGCCGATCTGCGTCACGCCAACTTGCGCGGGGCGGATCTGCGCGGGGCGAATCTGGAAGGCGCGGATCTGAGCACAGCCTTCCTGCAGGGCGCCAAGCTCGACAAGGCGGTGTTGCGCGGTGCCAATCTCTCGTTCGCCCGCATGAGCGGCGGTAGTCTGGTCGAAGCCGACCTGCGCGCCGCCAATCTCGAGATGGCGTGGATGACCAAGGTGAATCTGCGTGGCGCGACACTGGTCAATGCCAATCTGCAGGAAGCGAAGCTGAGCGCCTCCGACCTGAGCAAGGCGAATCTGGAGGGCGCCTTCATCCGCTTCGCGATTTTCCAGGACACCTACATGGCCGACTGCCGCGGCTGTCCCCACGATTGGTAGACGCGGCCGGATCGGGTGCGCTTTCCCAAGTCGAGATGCCACGGCATGCGCTGCCCGCTAGCGGTACTGCGCATAGTGCTTTGTCTCGGCATGGTTGTGGGTCCTGCGGTTGGGGCGGTACACGATGCTGAGCTTGCCGCGAGTGCACATTATTGCGCGAGCTGTCATGGTCGCTCCCACCCAAGTCCGGCCATGCAGCTTTGCGGGACTTCTGCGCCGGTGATCGCCCGCGCACTACGCCGTTACGCTGGCGACGAACGCTACGCGATGGGGCGTCTCCTGGGCGTGCTATCGGCGCGCCGGCTCGACGTGCTGGTGCGCGATGCTGCTGTCCTGTTCCGCGACAACGGGCCGTTGTGCGGGGCGTCCGAAGAATGAGCCGGCGCCGCATTCTCCACGGGCTGGCGGGCATCGCCTTAAGCGGCCTCGTCCCCGGCATTGGCCGCGCCTCACGCGGAGCGCACGTGGTCATCATCGGGGGTGGATTCGCGGGGGGCGCGTGCGCAACCTGGCTGAAGCGTCTCGATCCGCGGCTCCGGGTCACGCTGGTCGAGCGCAACCGCTCGTTTCCCACGGGCTTCTTCTGCAATACCGCCGTCGCGGGATTGCGGCCCTTCAGCTGCATTCGCAGCGGCCCTGTGGGTCTAGCCGCACGTGGTGTATCGGTCCGCATAGCCTCTGTGGTGGACATAGACCCGGTGGCGCGGCGGATCCGATTGGCAGATGGCACAGTGCTTTCCGCCGACGCGCTAGTGGTCGCCCCGGGCATCGATATGCGGCTTGAGGCCATTCCCGGTTTCGGCCCGGAGGAAGCGGCTCGGAACCCGCCGGCGTGGCCCGGCTCTGAATCAGCGCTCGCCACGGTACGAGCCCGCCTTCGTACGCTTCCCGAGGGCGGCACGATCGCGGTCGTGGCACCGCCCGCACCCTATCGGTGTCCGCCGGGGCCCTATGAGCGGGTCAGCTTGTTCGCCCACTATCTGAGGCGGTGCAACCCGCGTGCAAAGATCCTCATTCTCGACGCCAAGGATGCGTTCTCCAAACAGGCTCTGTTCCAGGAGGCGTGGGGTCACCTTTATGCCGGGATGATCGAGTGGCACGGCCGGCAGGACGGTGCAACGGCGCGCGAGATCGATCAGGTGGCCGGTACCGTGCTGACCGCCAGCGGTGAACGGGTGTATGCCGACTGGGTGCACGTCATTCCCGCTCAGCGTGCGGGGCGCCTGGCGCAGCACGCCGGACTGTGCGCTCCCTCAGGCTGGATCGATGTGCAAGCATCGGATCTATCGATTGATGGCCTCGAGCACGTCTATGCGCTCGGTGACGCCGTGCAGCTTCAGCCCATGCCGAAGTCAGCCTTCGCTGCATACAACCAGGCAGTGCAGTGTGCACGCGCCATCGTTGCGTCCTTCGCAGGCGCGGCGCATGCGCCGTCGGCGATGGCGAACACCTGCTACAGCCTCGTTGGACGGCACTACGCCTTCAGTGTCAGCAGTCGGTACGAGGTATCGGCACAGGAAGGGCTTGCCGTCGCCAATGCCGCGACGCAGCTGTCGCCGCTTGCGGCCGGTCAGGACGTGCGGCAGCGGGAGGCGCACGAGGCCGAGCAGTTGTATCGCCATCTTCGTCGCGAATGTTTCAACACTGAGTAGCAACCACAACAGGGTGTCACCCCTACGGGACACCCACTTGCGCATGGGACTTGGCCCCCAAACTGCAGTGCAGTAAAGCCAAGCAAAAACATGGGGTTGTAAGGTTGACTGTAAAGCACTGCGGTCGTTGGGGATGGCATGGAGCTTGCTGTCTGCGGGACGGGATCGCAAAGCGCCGTAGGCCGCGGGCATCCGGTGCTGCGCATTCGCTTGCTATCGCGGGCGCCCCTCGGGGCGCACAAACCCATAACGAGCCGGTGCTACTGCCAAGAGGAGACTGGCCGCCTCAACGGGACCACACCATGAAATATTCCCTGATTGCTTCCACCGTATGCGCATCATTGTTGGTAGCCGGGGCGGTGCACGCTCACGGCAATGTCACACCTCAGCCCGTCGACGTCGAGGGGCTGCCCGATGTGGAGGGTTGGAGCGACTCCAATCCATACCGCCAACTCGAAGGAAAGAAGCGGCAGAAAGTCATCGAGAAGGGCGACTACGCTTTTCATCAGACCTGCGCGGGCTGCCACGGTCTCGAAGCTAAGGCCGGTGGTATTGCCCCCGACCTGCGCATGCTGACGCCGAAGGCCGATGACGCCTACTTCGTTAGCCGTGTGCAGAGCGGTGGGCGTGGCATGCCCGCCTTCGGCGAGGTCCTGGAGCCCGAGGCGGTGTGGGCGATCCGAACCTGGCTCGAGACCAAGCATGACGAGGCGATGGAAGAGCGGTATGGAAGTCCCTGACCGCCTACCCGGCTTCGTTGCCGCACTCGTCATCGCGTGCATTCTCTGCGAAGCCGATGCAGTGGCGTCCGATCCGCTAGATTCACCGGGATGGCGCATCGTCGCCGAGCAGGTTCTGGCGGGAGCGCCTTATCGCTTCGACGACCGCGTCAGCGTGCATGTACCGGCGGTCGCCGAGGATCCCACCCGGGTGCCTTTGCACGTCCAGGTAACGGACATCCCCGGTATCCAGCGCATTGTCGTGGCAGCCGATCTCAACCCGATCACTCGGGCTGTCACCTTGCTTCCGGAGCATCGTCTCGACCGGGTTAGCTTCGGTACGCAGATCAAAGTCGAGCAGGCCACACCCGTTCGCGCAGCCGTGCTCGACGACGACGGCCTTTGGCATGTCGGAGGCACCTGGGTGAGCGCGGCCGGTGGCGGATGCAGCGCACCGAGCCTTGCCAGTGTCGACCCAAGCTGGTCGGAGCGGCTCGGCGAAGCGGGCGGTCGGATCTTCCGTGGCTCAAAGGGCGTGCCCGATCGACTGAAGTTCAGTGTCGTTCACCCCATGGACGCAGGCTTCGTGTCCGGTGTGCCTCGCCTCTACATTCAAGAGACCAGCATCCACGCAATACCTGATGGCAAGCGCGTGATGCGCATGCTGACAACAGCAGCTGTCTCGGAGAATCCGGTATTCGCGTTCGACTTCACCGGTATCGAAGGGGTTGCCATCCAGGGGCGTGACAACAACGGCAATCGCTTCGCTCTGCGGGTAGCAGCAACGAAGACCGTGCCATGAGGTGCGCGTACCGGTGGGGAGCGGCTTCGACGACGGCGCTGCTGCTCATGGCCTTCGCTGCGGTGACAGCGGCCGCAGATTATGAGCTTCTTGCTGAGGAGGTGGCAGAGGGGGTCTGGGTCGTGCCGGGCACGACCGAAGGCTTTAGTCGCGACAACGGCGGGCACATGCTGAACACCGGATTCGTGGTCACCGATGAAGGCGCGGTCATCGTGGATCCGGGTCCGACGCTGCGCTACGGCGAGCAACTACGTGCGCTTGCCGAATCGAAGGCTGGTGGTGCCATCGCGCGTGTCTACCTCACCCATCACCATCCCGATCATGCGCTTGGTGCGCTCGCATTCAGTGATGTGCCGGTGCATGCGCTACCGGCCACCATCGCGGCGCTGGAGCGCGATGGACAGAAGCTGCTGAACAACTTCTATCGCCTACTGGGGGACTGGATGCGGGGCACCCGCATGCATCTGCCGACGCAGTCCGCCGAGCCCGGGCAGGTCAAGATCGGGGGGCGCCGCCTGCAGGTGCTGGCGCTTTCCGGCCACAGCGGTGCCGGCGCTGATCTGGCCATCCTCGACGTTGGCAGTCGCGTACTCTTCGCCGGTGACATTGTGTTCAACGCGCGTGCGCCAGCCACGCCGGACGCCGACATCGGCCGGTGGCTGACGTCGCTCGAAGCCGTCGCGGCGTTGGCGCCGGAGCAAATCGTGCCCGGCCACGGTCCGCTCGCCGCCGGCCTTGACGCACTGAAGGCCACTCGCGACTGGCTTGACTGGCTCGACAACACCATGCGTGACGGAGCATCGCGCGGTCTCAGCATGGGCGAGATGCTCAACGCACCGATTCCGAAGCGCTTCGCCTCCTGGGGGCAGGCTCGACGCGAGCTGCAGCGCTCGGTGAACCATATCTATTCGTCGTATAGCACCGCCGCGCTCGACTGGAACTAAGGTTCGGAACAGCCGCGTTTGTGTCGGACGCGTATCATGGCGCTCCGGCGTTGTTTGAAGGGTCTGCATCGAGTCGCGCGCTCCAACGACCGGTCGCCGATATCGTCACGATGTAGCTTCCAGACTCGGAAATGCGCGTTCGCAGCGTGCCCGGTCCGGCGAGATGGAGATTTCGCAGCAGCTCTCCATCCGGCGCGTTGAGCGAGCCGACCAGGACCGCGTCATCGTGGCGAATGCGCAGTGACGCCGGCCCATCAACCGCGATGGGGAAGGTCTCGGATCCGTTGGCGCCCGACCAGGAGGCCGTGGGCGCACCGAGCGCGATGGCGTCATAGCAAGACAGTCGGGCCTCGTCGGCGGTGACGGCGCGGCATGCGCTCAGCGCTTCGCCGAACTCCGCGACCGCGACGCTGGACGAGAGCATGGCAATGACTGCCGGTAGCAGCCGGGTGGTCGCATGCTTCCAACCGCCGCCCGTTCGATGGTCGCAAGCGCGCCGGCCTCGCGTACTGTCCGGCTCAGGCATAGCGTTCGGGCGACTGTTCGGTAAGCGCGGCGTACTCCGCACCGGTGAACAGTCGGGAACGCACGTGGAAGCGCTGTCCACTGCCATTGTCGAGCGAGAACATGCCGCCCTGTCCCGATACGACATCAATGGTCAGCTGGGTGTGCTTCCAGTACTCGAACTGCGGTGCGCTGATGTAGAAGGGCGCTCCGTGGACTTCGCCGAGGTAGATGTCCTGGTCGCCGACTAGGAATTCGTTTTCGGGATAGCACATAGGGGAGGACCCGTCGCAGCAGCCGCCGGATTGATGAAAGAGCACGGGGCCGTGCTTGGCGCGCAGCTCGTCGATGAAGGCGGCAGCGGCGTTCGTGGCAATGACGCGCGGGGGGAGGAATTCGTCGGACATGACGTGCTCCGGCTGACGAACAAGAAAGGCCCGTTCGGGGTGATCCCGCACGGGCCGTGGTGGGGGTGCCCCCTTCGTCAGGGGGTGCGATGAGGGGCCTGGGAGGTCGGGGTTAGAAAAAGCCCAGCTTGTTCTCGTCATAGCTGACCAGCAGGTTCTTGGTCTGCTGATAGTGGTCGAGCATCATCTTGTGGTTCTCACGCCCGATGCCGGACTGCTTGTAACCGCCGAAGGCGGCATGTGCCGGGTAGGCGTGATAGCAATTGGTCCAGACACGGCCGGTCTGAATGCCGCGGCCCATCCGATAGCAGATATTGGCGTCGCGCGACCAGACGCCGGCGCCGAGTCCGTAGAGGGTGTCGTTGGCGATCTCCAGCGCCTCTTGCTCGTCCTTGAAGGTGGTAACGGATACGACGGGACCGAAGATCTCTTCCTGGAAGATCCGCATCTTGTTGTGGCCACGGAAGACGGTCGGCTGGATGTAATAACCGTTGGCAAGGTCGCCGTCCAGCTGTGCGCGGCTGCCGCCGGTCATGACTTCGGCGCCTTCCTGCTTGCCGATGTCCAGATAGCTGAGGATCTTCTCCATCTGCTCGCTGGAGGCCTGGGCGCCCATCATGGTGTCCATGGACAGTGGGTCTCCCATCTGGATGGCCTCGACGCGCTTGATCGCTCGCTCCATGAAGCGGTCGAAGATGGACTCCTGGATCAGCGCGCGGCTCGGGCACGTGCAGACCTCACCCTGGTTCAGCGCGAAGAGCACGAAACCCTCGATGGCCTTGTCGAAGTAGGCGTCGTCTTCGCGCATCACGTCCTCGAAGAAGACGTTGGGCGATTTGCCGCCCAGCTCGAGCGTCACCGGGATCAGATTCTGCGAGGCGTACTGCATGATCATGCGGCCCGTCGTCGTCTCGCCGGTGAAGGCCGCCTTGGCGATGCGCGGGCTGGAGGCCAGCGGCTTGCCCGCCTCCAGGCCGAAGCCGTTGACGATGTTCACCACGCCGGGCGGCAACAGGTCCGCGATCATCTCCATCCAGTGCAAAATCGAGGCCGGGGTCTGCTCGGCCGGCTTGATGACCACGCAATTGCCGGCGGCCAGTGCCGGTGCCAGCTTCCAGGTGGCCATCAGCAGCGGGAAGTTCCAGGGAATGATCTGTCCCACTACGCCGAGCGGCTCGTGGAAGTGATAGGCCACGGTCTGCTCGTCGATCATGCTGATACCGCCTTCCTGGGCGCGGATGGCGCCGGCGAAGTAGCGGAAGTGGTCGATCGCCAGGGGCACGTCGGCAACGGTCGATTCCCGAATGGCCTTGCCGTTGTCCCAGGTTTCGGCCTGCGCCAGGGCCTCCAGGTTGTCCTCCATGCGCTGGGCGATGGCGTTGAGGATGTTGGCGCGCTCGGTGGTGCTGGTGCCGGCCCAGCCGTTGCGGGCGGCATGCGCGGCATCCAAGGCCTTATCGACATCAGCAGCTTCCGAGCGGGCCACCTCGCAGATCTTGCCGCCGGTGACCGGCGAGATATTGTCGAAGTACTTGCCGCTCTGGGGGGCAACCCAGTCGCCGCCGATGAAGTTGTCGTATCGGCTCTTGAAGGGGGTCTTGGCCGGATTCGTCACTGCGTGGGGCTGATTCATTCGCGTCTCCTCTTTCTGCCGCGAGTTGATGGATGCATCGCGGAAAGCATCGCGCGTGCCAGCTCCAGTGCCGTTTACAGCGGCGCCGCAGTTGCGCCTCCATATCACTGAATCAGAAGAGAAAAATTGGTGATCCCCTAGGTCTTTGAGGGGTGCCGAACCGGTTCAAGGCACTGCCGGGGGAGGGCGATGGATGGGACAGAGCGTGCGACGGATGAGACACCCGTCGTGCGCGCAGGCGCTACGCATTCGTTCCGAAGGCCGACTCGGCCAGCGCCAGCACGTCGATGGTGGCGGCCTCGGTCAGATCGTCGCGCTCGAGTCGTGCGTTGACCTGGCGCACGATGTTGTCGCGCACCGCGATGGCGAGCGGATTGACCCGGTCGAGCAGCCGCGTGGGCAGCGCGCGCAGCTCGCGCGGCATCTGGGTGGTGACCCGGACATTGCGGCTGCGCACGCGCTGCGGCTCCAGGCGGATGGTCAGCGGCGCGAAGGTGCGCACATCGATCGCCACCTGCACCTCGACGTCCATGGGCAGGCTCACCGGGACGCCCATGACCTTGACGGTGAGCGTGAGCTGGCCGGTGAGGCGCAGCGTGAAGCCGATCTCGGCTTCCTCGCTGACGCGGCGGTCCAGATGCAGATCCCCGGGCTCGAAGTGGTAGGACACCACCAGCAGATCGTTGGGCAGGGCATCCGCCGATCCGGCGATGGTCTCCTGCAGCGCCGATTCGAGCTCGGCCTGCAGGCGCGGCACCGTCACCAGGTGGTGGATGAAGTGCTCGCCGAAGGTCTGGTAGGAGATCTCGTCGCCCGGCTGCGGCTCGATGCCCTCGTCGTCGTCCCCGGGTTCGTGCTGGTCGTTCATGCACGCATTCTGGCTGAACCGGCGTCGTCGGGCTCGATGCCCGCGATGGCCTGACTGCGCTCCCAGAGCCACTCGCCGAGCGTGACGTTGCGCGAGGCCGGCGACGACCACGCCACCCTGCGATTGACCAGGTAGTCCCCGGAGTGGGCCGACGCGTCGTCGTCCAGCAGCAGCCAGCTGCCGGTATCGGCGCCCCGGGCCGGCGTGATCATGACGCGGTCGATGATCCCCCGCGCGACGGTGGGCATCTCCCGCCAGATGTCGGTCGCCACGCCGCCGGGATGGAAGGCGTTGACACGCAGGCCCGGTCCGGCGCGCCGCGCCAGCGCGCGGGCGTGCAGCAGGTTGGCGAGCTTGGCCTGGCCGTAGGCCTGCAGCGCCGTCAGGTGGCGGGACGGGTCGAAGAAGCTCGTCTCGTCGATGCGCCCGGCCCAGTGCGCGACCGAGGAGGTGATCACGATGCGCGCGTCCTCGGCCGCGTCGAGCACCGGGAAGAGGTGCGCCATGAGCCGGAAGTGGCCGAAATGCATGCAGCCGACCATGCCTTCCAGGCCGTTGTCGAGCACGGCAAGCCGGCGCGTGAAGGCACCCGCGTTGAGGGCGACGCGCGTCAGCGCGGGCAGGCACTCGCGGATGGCGCCGGCGGCGGCGTCGATGCGGTCGAAGTCCGAGAGGTCGAGCTCGAGGGCGTGCACGCGCGCCCCGGGGGTGTCGTCCGCCAGCCGCTCGGCGGCGCTCTGCGCCTTGCGCATGTTGCGCCCGGTGATGGCGACTTCATGGCCGCGGCGCAGGCAGCTCCGCGCCATCTCCAGGCCTATGCCGCTGCTGCCGCCGGTGATCAGAACCTGTGCCACGTCCCGGTCTCCCTCCAGAGCCCGCCCGGCAACGGTAGCAAAGTCGCGCGCCGATGCCGAACGCGCCTTTTGTCGACTTCCGAAGATGGATGCATCGCGCACACGGGGCGCGTTACCGCTACATTGCGCGCTGGGGACGTCACGAGGGCCGCATGTTCGAGGCTGCGTGGGCCGACTTTCAGGCCAACATCTGGTTCTATCTGTCGATGCCGCTGGTGGCGGGAGCCATCGGCTACGTCACCAATGTCATCGCCATCAAGATGATGTTCCACCCGCTGGAGTTCGTCGGCATCAAGGAACCCTGGCTGGGCTGGCAGGGCATCGTGCCGCGCAAGTGCGCCAAGATGGCGCGCATCGCGTGCGACACCATGGTCCCGCGACTGATCACCGAGAAGGAGATCTTCTCGCGCCTGAACCCCGCCGAGGTCGCGAAGATCCTGGGCCCGCCCGACCACGAGCAGCTGCGCGCCCTGGTCGACGACATCATGCGCGAGCACAACCCCGAGCTCTGGGCGCTGCTGCCCGAGCGCGTCAAGGACATGGCGGTGCGGCGGGTGCGCATCGACAACGAGGCCGTGGTCACGCGCATCCTCAACGGCATGGTCGACGAGATCGAGCACGTATTCGACCTCAAGGAGATGGTGGTCGAGGCCCTGATGCGCGACAAGGCCCTGATCAACCGCATCTTCCTGGAGACCGGCAAGGCCGAGTTCCGCTTCATCGGCCACTCCGGCTTCTACTTCGGCTTCCTGTTCGGCCTCTTCCAGATGGTGGGCTGGGCGTTCTTCAAGACCGACTGGCAGCTGCCGGTCTTCGGCCTGGTGGTGGGCTATCTCACCAACTTCCTGGCACTGAAGATGATCTTCCGGCCGCAGAAGCCCACCCGGGTCGGTCCCTTCATCGTGCAGGGCATGTTCCACAAGCGGCAGACCGAGGTCGCGCGCGACTACTCGCGCCTGGTGGCGGACGAGGTGATCAACCCGTCGAACATCTCCGAGGCGGTGCTCAAGGGCCCGCGCCGCGACTATGCCGCCGGGCTGGTGGGCCGCTTCCTCCGCGACGAGGTGAATACCCAGCTCGGTGCCGCCAAGACGGCCGTGCTGGCGGCGATGGGGCGCGACCGCTTCCACGCCGCGCAGGATGCCGCGGCGGACTACACGGTCGAGCGGCTGCCCGAACTGGTGCGTCCCATCGACGCCTACGCCAAGGAGGCGATGAACCTCGGCGAGACACTGTCCGAGCGTCTCGCATCGCTGCCGCCCGACGAGTTCGAGGGCATGCTGCGTCCGGCCTTCAAGGAGGATGAGTGGATCCTCATCGCGGTGGGAGCGGCGCTGGGCTTCGTCGTCGGCGTGCTGCAGCTGGTGGTGTTCAAGCTGATCGCGGTCTAGCAGGGATCGCGCGATAGGTCGTTCATCCGGGCTACCGGCCCCACGCCGACGGCTGTCAACGTCCGTCGGCGCGAGGAGCAACCCGGATGGACACGCACGAGAATGCGCGTGCGACGGTTCACGGTCGAGCCCAGTCTGCCTGCCCGTGAACAACCTGCCGGGTTTGCACGGCTAGCTGTGTAAACCCACCAGGTTG